>NZ_JBQFMR010000004.1:0-468011 GCF_056531925.1 Ruegeria sp. J8 | reverse complement strand
CCACCCAGCAAAATCAACCATCTTCCCGCCCAACTCAACATGCAAGTCATACAAAGGCGTGCGCCGCGGTAATGTCATATCTATAACCTTTTCAATTAGCGGGATTGGTCGCGAACGACCGTGACGGTGCAGTGCGCGTTCCGCACCACCCGGGCCAGGTTCGGGCCAATTTCATAGTTCGGGAAATCGCCCTTGGTGGAGGCCATGACGATCAGATCAAACCCCTCTTTATAGGCGAGTTTCAGAATTTCACGGTAGACGCTGCCTTCTTCGATGTGGATCGCCACATCGGAGGCATCGCCGTGATCCAGAATGGCCTGGACCGCGTTGCGAACGTGATCCTTGGCACCGGCACCATAATTCGCAGGCAGGTTCGGCAATTGAATTATCTCAGGGATGACGGAAACCGCGTGCAGTTCGGCGCCGTAGAATTTCGCTTGTTCCAACGCGACCGGCAGAGCCAGTTTCCAGGAACGGTCATCCGTATGATCAATCGGCAGCAGGATTTTCTTGGCCATCACGTCTCTCCTCGAGATATGGAATTCTGTTTCAAAGGCGGGGGGCCGGGTTGGCCCCCCGTTTTGGTCGGGCCGAACCTATTCGGCGTTTTTTGCGTTCGGCTCTTCAGACTGGCCGCTCGAGGCAAAGAACTCTTTCGTCAGTTTGAAGACGATTGGGCTCAACAGGGTCAGAGCAATCAGGTTCGGGACAGCCATCATGGCGTTCAGCGTGTCCGCCAGCAGCCAGATGAAGCCCAGATCCGCAGTTGCGCCGAAGTAGATCATGACGATCCACAAAACGCGGTAGGACATAAGGGATTTCACACCCAGCAGGAACTCGACACATTTTTCGCCGTAGAAGGACCAGCCAAGGATTGTAGTGAAGGCAAAGATCGACAGGGCAATGGCGATCAAATACCCACCGATACCCGGCAGCGACAGTTCGAACGCATGGCTGGTCAGCGCCGCACCGGATTCACCGGATGTCCAGGCACCCGACGCGATGATTGCCAGACCGGTGATCGAGCAGACGATAATGGTATCGATGAACGTACCCAGCATCGCGATCAGGCCCTGGTTTACCGGACCTTTAGTCTCGGCAGCGGCGTGCGCAATCGGGGCGGAACCCAAACCCGCTTCGTTCGAAAACACACCACGTGCCACACCAAAGCGGATGGCGGCCCAGACGGCTGCACCCGCGAACCCACCTTCGGCGGCGGACGGGGTGAATGCGTAGGTGAAGACGAGGGACAGCGCATGTCCGATGTTGCCGATGTTGATCAGCAGAACCAGCAGGCCCGCGATGATATAGGCAACAGCCATGAACGGAACCAGCTTGCCCGCGACAGCACCGATGCGCGTGATTCCGCCCAGGATAACAGCTGCGGTCAAGACCATTAGAACAACGCCGGTGACCGAAGTATTCAGGCCGAAATTGGCCTCCAACACCTGAGCAACACCATTTGCCTGTACGCCGTTGCCGATACCGAAAGCTGCGACCGCGCCGAACAGGGCAAAAGCTACACCCAGCCAGGCCCACTTCGCACCGAGGCCGTTCTTGATGTAGTACATCGGGCCGCCAACATAGTTGCCCAGCTCGTCTTTCTCACGATATTTCACCGCGCAGACGGCTTCAGCATATTTGGTGGCCATGCCCACCAGGGCGGTCATCCACATCCAGAACAAAGCACCCGGACCGCCCAGGAAGACAGCAGTGGCCACACCAGCGATGTTGCCCGTACCGATAGTTGCCGACAGCGAGGTCATCAGCGCGTTGAACGGGCTGATCTGCCCCTCGCCCTGCCCTTCGCGGCCTTTGAACAGCAGGCTGAAGCCTGTGCCAATGCGCAGGATCGGCATGAATTTCAGCCCGACCTGCAGGAAGAAGCCGACGCCGAGGATAAGAACCAGCATCAGCGGTCCCCAAACGACGCCATTGATGGCCCCTACGATTGAATTTAACGCTTCCATGGTATTCCTCCCTAGTGCGTCTGGTTATGCCCCGGCAGCAATCGCCCGCTGGCGAGCTTGCTTGAGGGCGGCAAAATCTTCGTCCGCGTGGAACGACGAACGGGTCAGCGGTGTGGCCGACACGTGCAGAAAGCCCTTGGAGCGCGCGATCTGCTCCAGCTGGGTGAACTCTTCCGGTATCCAGAACCGGTCGATCGGATGGTGTTTCGGGGTCGGTTGCAGATATTGCCCAACCGTCAGGAAATCGACCCGTGCCGCGCGCAGGTCGTCCATCACCTGCCGCACGTCATCCAGGCTTTCCCCCAGCCCGACCATCAGACCGGATTTGGTGAAAATCTCGGGATTGGCGCGTTTGGCGTCGTCCAGCAGGCGCAGCGAAGTATAGTAGCGTGCGCCGGGACGAACCGTCGGGTAGAGATGCGGGACCGTTTCAAGATTGTGGTTGAACACATCCGGCGCAGCTTCGAAGACGGCCTCCGCCGCGCCGCCCTTGCCCAGAAAGTCGGGGGTCAGGACCTCTACCGTGGTGCCGGGGTTTTGATGACGCACGGCGCGGATGGTCTGTGCGATGTGTTCGGCCCCGCCATCAGTCAGATCGTCACGGTCCACGGATGTGATCACCACATGGCGCAAGCCCAGCTTTTTGACCGCCGACGCGACGCGGCCCGGCTCGAACACATCGAGCGCATCCGGGCGTCCGGTTGCGACGTTGCAGAAGGAACAACCGCGGGTGCAGACCTCGCCCATGATCATCATGGTGGCGTGACGTTTGGACCAGCATTCGCCGATATTCGGGCAGGCGGCTTCTTCGCAGACAGTTGCCAGATCGTGATCGCGCATCAGGCGGCGAGTCTCATAGTACTCGGCGCTTTCGATCTTTTTTCGGCGTATCCACTTGGGCTTGCGCGGGATCACGCTGTCGGCCTTTTTGGCCTTTTCCGGGTGGCGAGGGCGAAGCTGGATGGTCATCTGGCTGAACTTCCTTAGGCGTGGATCGCGCGACCCATGGCGTCGAGGCAGGCTTCTTTCACCGCCTCTCCCATGGCTGGATGTGCGTGGCAGGTCGCGGCAACATCGGCGACGGTGGCGCCTTTGGTCATCGCCAGAACGAGTTCTGCGATCAGATCGCCGCCATGGGCTCCGCAAATATGCGCGCCCAGAATTTTGCCGCTCGGGTCAGCCAGAACCTTTACCGCGCCGTCGGTTTCCCCGGTCGAACGCGCGCGCGAGTTGGCTATGAAGGCGAACTTGCCGACCGTGTAGTCGGTACCGGCCTCTTTCAGCGCCTCCTCAGTTGCGCCGACCGAGGCGACCTCGGGGTCGGTATACACAACACCCGGTACGGTGTTGTAGTCCACGTGAACATCCTGCCCGGCCAGCATCTCGACACAGGCGACGCCGTCCTCTTCGGCTTTGTGGGCCAGCATCGGGCCGAGGATGCAATCGCCGATGGCATAGATACCGGGCACCGAGGTGCGGAACTTCCCGTCAACCGGAACAAAGCCGCGCGGGTCAAGAGCTATCCCCAGATCTTCCAGCCCCAACCCGCGCGTAACGGGACGGCGGCCAACGGCGATCAGGACCTTGTCGGCCTCAATCACCTCTTCCTTGTCTTTGCCGACCCGATCCAGCGTAAGCGTCAATCCGGTTTCTGATTTGTCGATGGCCTTCAGCGCGCGCCCCAACTGGAATTTCAGCCCCCGTTTGGACAAGGCCCGTTGCGCCAGTTTCGCAATCTCGCCATCAATGCCGGGCAGCACGCGGTCGAGATATTCAACCACCGTAACCTTAGCGCCAAGACGCACCCAGACTTGCCCAAGTTCCAGCCCGATCACGCCCGCGCCGACAACAACCAGATGATCCGGCACCGTGTCCAGCGCCAAGGCTCCGGTCGAACTCAATACGTGCTGCTCATCAATCTCGATCCCGTTCAGCGGCGACGGCTCGGACCCGGTGGCGATCAGGATGTTCTTGGCTTCATAGGTATTAACGCCAACCTGCACCTGCCCGTCGGCGGGAATGCGCGCCCAGCCTTCGATCAGCTCAACGCCGTTTTTCTTGAACAGAAACCCAATGCCCTTGGTCAGATCACCCACGATCTTGTCCTTGCGCCCCATCATGGCGGGTACGTCGATGCTGGCCCCCTCGACCGCAATGCCATGGGAGGAGAGATGTGCAAGTTCGGCATATTTGGCCGAGGAGGTCAGCAACGCTTTGGAGGGGATACACCCCACATTCAAACAGGTACCACCCAGCGCCCCGCGCCCCTCGATGCAGGCCACTTTCATCCCCAATTGGGCGGCGCGAATGGCCGCGACATAGCCGCCCGGGCCGCCGCCAATGACGATCAGGTCATAAATGTTCATGGGTCGTCTCTCAGTAGATGGGGTGTTGTGCGCACAGGGCGCGGACCTGATCGCGGGTCCGTGTTTCAACGGTCGCATCGCCTTCGGGCGTCCGGACCAGCGCATCCAGAACATCGCTAATCAAGTGGCCGATCTGGCGGAATTCATCCGGCCCGAACCCACGGCTGCATCCGGCGGCAGTGCCCAAACGGATACCGCTGGTCACAGTTGGTTTTTCCGGGTCGCCGGGAACGCTGTTCTTATTGCAGGTAAAACCTGCACGCTCCAACGCGGCTTCGGCGTCTTTACCCTTCACCCCGATAGGGCGCAGATCGACCAGCATCAGGTGATTGTCCGTACCACCAGAAACGATGTCGCAACCGCGCGCCATCATCACTTGGGCAAGGGCCGAGGCGCTGTCGACAACCCGTTGCATATAGGTTGAGAATTCAGGTTTTAGTGCTTCGCCAAACGCGACGGCCTTGCCTGCGATCACGTGCATCAAAGGGCCTCCCTGAAGGCCCGGAAACACTGCCGAGTCCAGCTTTTTGGCCAGCGCCGCATCATTGGTCAGGATGATGCCACCGCGCGGACCACGCAGCGTCTTATGCGTAGTTGACGTCACCACATGGGCATGACCGACCGGCGAAGGGTGCAAGCCCGTTGCCACAAGCCCTGCAATGTGTGCCATATCGGCCAGCAACCAGGCCCCGACCTCGTCCGCGATCTGGCGGAATTGGGCGAAATCAATTGTCCGGGAATAGGCGGACGCACCTGCGATGATCAGTTTGGGTTTCTCGGCCCGCGCCAAAGACGCCACCTGATCATAGTCAATCAACCCCGCATCGGTCAGTCCGTACTGTACTGGCCGGAACCACTTGCCCGATTGCGCGGGTTTTGCACCATGAGTCAGATGGCCGCCAGCGTCCAACGACATTCCAAGGATCGTGTCACCGGGGCTGAGCAAAGCCAATTTGACAGCCCCGTTTGCCTGAGCACCCGAATGCGGCTGCACATTGGCAAATTCGCAACCAAAAAGCTGTTTCAGCCGCTCGATTGCCTCGGCTTCAACCTCATCCACAAATTCGCACCCGCCATAGTAGCGGCGACCCGGATAGCCTTCGGCGTATTTGTTGGTCAGCACGGAACCTTGGGCCTCAATCACAGCCTGAGAGACGATGTTCTCTGACGCGATCAATTCAATTTGCTCAGCCTGCCGCTGGCTTTCGCGTGCGATCGACGCAGCGATAACCGGGTCTGCTGTATTGAGCGAAGTTTTGAACATTGTCTCCTCCCGTATTATCGAATCCCATGTAAGAGATTTTGTTTCCTATAGTGGAATTTTATCTCTTAAAGCAACATTATTCTCAAAATTGTGAAGTTGTGCAGCTTGGGAAAACCGGCTAATATTTGAAAAACAAGGAGAATACATGTCTGAAGATACCCCCGGCGATGTTTCCAATGCGGAAGAACATGACGATGGGGCGGCACTGGGCCGGTCCATTCGGGACGCGCGGCGTGCAAAAGGCTGGACTCTGGAAGAGGCCGGGCGGGCGGCGGGAATCGGGCGCTCGACACTCTCGAAGATCGAAAACAACCAGACCCGCCCCAGCTTTGACATCGTTCGACGGCTGACTCAGGCGCTGGATATGAGCACGCCTCAGTTATTCCTGCAATCGGGTCAAACAGGCATTTCGGGTCGGCGCGACTTCACCCCCAAAGGTCAGGGCGAAACGCGGGACACCCCCACATATCTGCACGAGCTATTGTGCCCTGAACTAACCAGCAAACGGATGCTGCCCTATATCGCCACGATCAAGGCCCGCGATGTCTCAGAGTTCGAGAACTGGATCAGACATAGCGGAGAAGAGTTCATGTACGTCATCAGTGGCGAATTGATCTTTGTGTCCGAACACTACCGCCCGCTTCCAATGAAAGCCGGAGACTCGCTTTACTACGACAGTGGAATGGGGCACGGCTGCATCTCGACCAGCAAGGAAGATGCAAAGGTGCTTTGGGTGTCTTTGGAAGGCTCTGCCGCGCAAAATCTCAGATGACGGCGACACAGCCAAAACGCATTCAATCCCTGTCCGTCAGGCGCCAGATTTCCTGCTGTTCAAAGCCACGAACGGATTTCAGGCCAACACTTTCAATGTCGAACTGATCTTTCAACACCTCGGCGACTTCGTCCTGAACGGTGATTTGCATCGGTTCCGAAAACTCTTGCAAGCGTGAGGCCAGGTTCACCGCCGGTCCGAAAATATCGTAGACATATTTCTGGATACCCACGACCGAGCCCACAACCGAACCCGAGGCCAGCCCGATTCGACAGCGCCACTGGTGCGGATGGCTCAGGTTGCGGCGGGTCAGATAACGGACAAAACGAATGGCCGTATTGGCGATTGCCTTTGCGTGATCCGGCGTCGGATCCGGCAAACCTGCAACCGTGATATAGGCGTCACCAATGGTCTTGATACGCTCGCAACCGAATTGCTCACCGATCCGGTCAAAGGCGCTGTAGATGTCGTTCAACTCGGTAACCGTCACGCTGGGGTCCTGCGAAGCTACCATCTCGGTGAAACCCACGAAATCCAGCATCAGGACGGACACTGGATCGTAAAGCTGCGGCGTCACGACCCCAAAGGTCTTGTATTCCTCGTAGACAGACCGCGGCATCAGGTTCAGCAACAGCTTTTCAACCTGTTCCTTTTCCCGTTTCAGCTCACGCGTATTGCGCTCAACCATCATCGAGTAGGAATCAATCATAGACTCCAGCTCTTTGATGCGGGTGATGTTCTGACAGACAAGAACCAGCACATCATCATGCGCGACTGTAAAGTCCAGCGCGATCACCAATGTCCGGCGTTTCTTCTTGAAACTGATTTCCGAGGTATAGCGACCGGATTCAAACAAGCTCTTGCGAACCGTCTCAATCTCCAGATCGGGGAATAGCTGCTGCAAATGCGACGATTGAGTTTCGGTATTGAACCAATCCTCGAACGTGTCGTTGCGGAACCCGAACCGAAGTGTTTCGCGGTCCAAAAGCGCAACACCCACACCGATGGCACGCAGCAACTGTTCATTGATGGCTTCGATAGTCATGGTTTACCTAACAATCAGAGGACGACGTTTCCCGAATTCTGCCAGGACAACAGCGATATCGTCCTCTGCCACGTTGTGTTTTTGAAGCGCGCCTTGCAACACGGTTTCCAGCTCATCGAAATGAGCATTCGTGATCTCAAGATGCGAATGCAACTGACGCAGTTGTTTGTCTGTATAAGAAGCCGGGCCACCCAGCAAAGATGCGATGAATTTTGTTTGATGGTCTACCATTTTCGTCATGTCCACATGATCAAAGAATGGGCCAACCTCATCGTTGTCCAAAAGTTTGTCGTAAAAAGAAATCACGATTTTGCTGATTTTGGAAAACCCGCCGTATTTCTCGTAAAGTGTGCGCTCAACCATTTTAACAAATCCCTATCTGAAAATTACTCTTCACCCGCATACCCTGATTTGCTCATGCGCATTTCTCCAACGTTCCTGAACATATGTGTTGAAACGTTGGAGAAATGGCGTTCGAAATCAGCGGCGTTCCGCGATGATCTCGGCGTATTCCGAGGCAATGCACAACGTGTCATTTGTCGATACATCGAATTCCCGGATCAACGTCATCATGTCTGCGCGCAAGGCGGCTTGCCCAAACGTATCCAGTGCCTCGAACGCTTTCTGCATCGGGCCATAGAACGTGCGGAAGTATTCCAGAAAATGCTCGGCCGATCTGTAGCGGAACATGAAGGTTTTGCGCCGGAAAGACGTGATTTCGCACTTGCCTCCAAACGTCTCTTGAACCCAGGTTTCACTGCCCCATTGCGCCGGAGAGTTCACACCCGCAGGCGGTGGCACATGCTTCCCAATGGTTTTGAACAACTGTCCGATGAAACTGTCCGGTGTCCAGTTTGCCATACCGATCTTGCCACCCGGACGAACCATGCGCTGAAGCTCGGCCGCGGATTGCTGCTGATTGGGCGTGAACATCACACCAAAGGTTGAAACCACCGCATCAAAAGTCTGATCCCCGAAAGGCAGGTTCTCGGCGTCGGCAACTTTGTAGGTCACAAACAGACCTTCGGCTTTGGCGCGCTGGCTACTGGCCTGCAGCAGAGTTTCAACATAGTCGGTCGACGTGACATCGCAAAACCGCCGGGCGAACGCCAGGGTGGCATTGCCATTTCCGGCCGCGACATCCAGAATTTTGGCACCTGGCGTCATCGCCATCGCCTCGGCAAGCTCTTCTCCGGTGATCTGCAGGGTCACGCCCACTTTGCTGTAGTCGCCAGACCCCCAGGCAACGTTCTGTTTGGCTTTAATAGCCGTAAAGTCCGGGGTGGCCGTGGTAGATGTTTGAACATTCATGATCACAATCCTTCTTGCTGAATGCTGAATTTATGTGGCTCAGGCGGCTTTCCCGCTTGGCCAGCTGATGTTCACGGCGGGCCGCTCGGTGCTGGCCACGTGTTCAATGATCCGCGAGTTGACCCATTCCGGCTGGAAGATCGGAGCCATGTGCCCCAGCTCGGGCAACAGCGCCATCCGCGCATTGGGCAGCGCCTGCGCGATTTCCACTGCCGCGTGCTGCGCAATCTGCGGTGATTCCAGCCCGGTCATGACCAGAGTCGGCATTTCAAGCCTGGACAGTTCGGACAGATCCCAGTCTTCGGCGAAACCACTTTCGAAATCGCGCAGGACCGAGGGCACCATCGCGGCGAAGCGGTCTTTGGCCTGTGCGGGCAGCGCCTCCCAAAACCCTTCTTCATTCCAGAAGTTCAGGAAGTGCTGCATCGCACTGGCGGGATCACCCGTGGATACCGCAGTCGAGACCGTCGCCGATACGTGCTGAATGTCGCGAAACAGGACTTGGCTCAGGTCATTCCCTTGAGCAAGGAAATGAAATATTGCCGGCTCGTAGAGCGTCAGGCTTTTCACCAGGTCAGGGCGCAGCAGAGCGATCTTGATCGCGATGCCGCCACCGTTGGAATGACCGACCAGATGCACGGGGCGTCCCAGTGCTTCGATCTCGCGCAGAACAGGTGCTGCCGAAATTGCCGCGCCAGTCTGGGACATGTCAGGTTCAAGGGGATCGAGCCCGTAGCCGGGCAAATCAAAGGCATGGAGAGAAAACCGCCCTGCCAGATCCTTTGCCAACTGACCCCATTGGCCACCATTTGATGCCGAGGAATGCAACGCGACAATCGGTGCGTTGGTTGTTTCGGTAGTGATAAAAGAAATACTCATCATTTTGACCCAACTACAATTTTGATGGACCAAAACTGGGCGTTTTATGTTTCAATGTGATTTCTGAAATCAGCGGTTCGTGTTTCAGTTGTTGCTCTGTGAAGCCGTTCACACAACGCGCTATCCGGTTCCAAACACGCCATGTTTTCGAAGGTCCGTGGCAGGAAAATGCACGCCTTGAAACAATTGAAACACAGCTGGCCGATTTTGAAATGGCACTGAAACACTGATATTCTAGACATTCGGAATGAACATGGACTCGGCAACTGATCTAGAAGAAATCGAAAAGGCGCGGGATCTTCTGCGCGACGCGATCGAGTCCTTGAAAGAGGGGTTTGCCCTTTATGACGACGATCGTCGTCTGGTCATGTTCAACCAACGCTATGCCGAGATGAACAAAGGGGTTGCCGACCTGCTGGAACCGGGCCTCGACTGGGAAATCCTGATGCGCGAAACGGCGCGGCGGGGCATCTACGCGGACGCAGTCGGCAATGAACAGCAATGGGTCTCGGACCGGCTGGCCAATGGTATCGACTTCATTCAGGACTTTGAGCTTCTTGAAACGGATGGGCGGACGTTTCTGGTCTCTGTTCATCCAACGAAGTTCGGCGGTTTCGTCGTCACGCGCGAGGATATCACTGAACGAAAACAGGCTGAGGTTGAAGAGCGCGATGGGGATCTACTGATCCGCAAGGTGCTGGATGCCAGCTCTGCCGTCGTCACCATGGCGCGCATTGGCGATGGACAGATCCTCTATCGCTCGCCGGCGGCGTTGCAGTTGTTCGGCCCTTCGAAGTCAGCGCGCGAGCACTATTTGAACCCGGAAGAACGCGCAGATTTCATCACTCTGCTTTTGGCCGATGGCCGGGTTGAGGACTACAAACTAGATCTGGTGAACGCAGCGGGCGCGACGTTTCCAGCGTCAATCTCTTCGCAGCTGATCGACTACAAAGGCGAAGAAGTCATCGTCACCAGCATCATCGACCTGACTGTGCAAAAAGAAGCCGATGCGTTGATCCGACAGGTTATGGAGGCCTACCCTGCCGCGATCAACATGACTCATGCAGAAACTGGCAAGGTCTTGTTTGCAACGCCCGAGATCAAAGCGCTGTTTGGCGATGCCGAGAGCTCCAAGTCGTACTATGCCGACCCGACCGAGCGCGAGCGATACTTGAACGACCTGCGAAGAGAAGGGGCGCTGAAAGATCGGCGGATGGAGTTCGTTGACGCGCGTGGGCGTAAATTCTGGGCCGCGGATTCGTCTCGCCTTATCGAATTCAATGGCGAGGAGGTCATCGTTTCGAACACGCGTGATCTGACAGACGAACTGGCCATTGAAGCCGAACTAACAAAACAGCGCGAGATGCTTTTCCAGAATGAAAAGATGTCGGCCCTGGGAGAGCTGCTTGCCGGTGTCGCCCATGAGCTTAACAATCCGCTGTCGGTGGTTGTGGGTCATTCGCTGATGTTGAAGGAAGAGATATCAGATCCGGACCTGACAGTCAGAATTGAAAAGATCGGCAACGCCGCGGAACGCTGCGCCAAGATCGTCAAAACATTTCTTGCGATGGCACGGCAGCAACCCAGCAAGATCGAACCCGTCGATGTGCTCACTTTGATCGAAACTGCTGCCGATGTGGCGGGCTATGGCAGCACCTCGGGTGAGATCAATATTTCTCGCGTTGTTCCGCAGGATATGCCACCCATTGCAGGGGACGCAGATCAAATCACGCAGGTTATCATCAACCTGATTATCAACGCGGAACAGGCGATGACATCTTCGGGTGTCGGCGATCGGATCACGTTGTCTGCCGAAACCCGAGCAAACACAAACATGATCGAAATCACGGTCGAGGATAACGGCCCCGGCATCCCCAAAACCATAGCACCGCGGATATTCGAGCCCTTCTTCACCACCAAGGAGGTCGGCGATGGCACAGGCATCGGCCTGGCCTTTTGTCACCGCATAATTCTGTCCCATGGTGGTCAGATCAGGCTGGAGCAGAGAGGTGGTACCGGCACTTGTTTCCGAATTACCCTGCCAATCGCCTCCGACGAAAGCACCCGTTCGGATGACACAAAAGACTCCATTCCAGCCGCATCCAGGCATAGGGCCTTAGTAGTGGATGACGAGGTCGAGGTCGGGGAATTGAATGCCGAGATCCTGCGACGAGAAGGGTTCGAGGTAGACTTCGTGTCCTCGGGTGAAGAGGCGCTGAACCGGCTGCAGATATCGTCATACGATATCTTTCTAAGCGATCTGAACATGCCGGGTGTCGATGGGCGAAAGATTTTTGAAGCGTTGAAAACGCGCTTCCCCGAGATGCTGAAGAAAACCGCTTATATCACCGGTGACACGATGGGCGAAAGTTCTTTGGGTTTACTGAAGGAATCCGGCCTACCCTATCTTGAAAAACCCGTATCACCCTCGGAACTCCGGACACTTGTCGGGCAGTTGCTTGCAGACCAGAAGGACTTGTCAGATGAATAGTCAGCAATGCCACATTCTGGTGTGCGACGATGAAATCGACGTGCGTGAGATGTTGCAGGAATATCTGGGCAAACGCGGGTATCAGGTCTCAACTGCCTCTGGCGGCGAAGAACTGCGCGCGATTGTTGCAGATGTGCCGGTCGACCTGATGATCATGGATATCAACATGCCCAATGAGGACGGCTTGTCCATCCTCAGATCTCTGCGACCAGATAACATGACGCCAGTCATCATGCTGACGGCAGCCGGCGACGTTGTAGACCGGATTGTCGGGCTTGAGATGGGCGCAGATGATTACCTGGGCAAACCGGTCGACCTTCGGGAACTTGAAGCCCGGATCAAGGCCATTTTACGTCGCGAAGCCCTGACTGACAAACCCGCGGCGGGTTCGGCTGACGCCGAACAGGCCGCATTCGGACATTATGTACTGGATAAAGAGGCCGCCAAACTTCTGGCCGAAGATGGGTCAGAAGTTCAGTTGACGGCCATGGAATACAGGTTGCTCAAGGTTTTTGCGGAAAACAAAGGGCGTGTTCTGAACCGTGACCAACTACTTGAACATGCGCATGATCGGTCCTGGGACCCGTTTGATCGCAGTATCGACATCCGTATTTCCAGGTTGCGCCGAAAACTGGAGACAAACCCCGAAAAGCCCCAGATCATCCGGACCGTACGCGGGATCGGGTATGTCTATGATCCCAAATAGACTGCGCAGATTTTTACAAAACCTACGGCGAAACCACAGACAACCTTGGAGTCCAAGCGTCCGGCGGGTCACTGCCGTCATTAGGTTCGGCGCAAGCTCTGTTACCTTACTGGATTGAGACCGGCTGCCACACGCCATCACTATCGGACGATTTGAGTGCAGCCGAGATGAATGCCATCCCCAGCAAACCATCACTCAGCTCAGGCAATAGATCTTGGCGATCTTGATCTTTTCGGATCAGCGCCGCTGCGTCCTTGTAAATCGTCGCAAACCCTTCCAGGTAGCCTTCAGGGTGACCGGGCGGAATGCGGGTGGCCGCGCGCGCGGTTTCTGATGTCGCCGCCGACCCTCGGGTCAGAACCTGAGTTGGTTCACCAAAGCGGCTAAAGTACAGATGGTTGGGGTGTTCCTGTGACCATTCCAACCCGCCCTTGTCGCCATAGACCCGAAGTCGCAGCCCGTTTTCATTTCCCACAGCCACCTGACTGGCCCACAGCATGCCTCGCACACCATTGCCATAGCGCAGAAGGATATGGGCGTTGTCGTCCACTTGCCTGCCCGGCACCATGCTTGAAAGGTCCGCCGCCAGATGTGAGGGCACTTCACCCGTCACGAAATGCGCCAGATTGAAAGCGTGTGTGCCGATATCGCCGATCGCCCCAGCACCCGACCGTGCAGGGTCCGTGCGCCAGTCGGCCTGTTTGTTGTCGGCATCCGCCGGTTCGGTCAGCCAGTCCTGCGCGTATTCGACTTGCACCAGCCGCAACTTACCCAACTCACCCACCTGCACCATCTCACGTGCCTGCCGGATCATCGGATAGCCGGTGTAATTGTGCGTCAGGATGAAATGGGCGGATGACGCCTCGGCTGCGGCCTTGATGCGCGCGGCATCCTCAGCCGTGGCGGAAAGAGGTTTGTCGCAAATGACGTGGATCCCCGCTCCAAGAAACGCAATCGCCGGATCGGCATGCATATGGTTGGGCGTCACAATCGCTACGGCGTCGATACCGTCGTCGCGCGCTGCCTCAGCCTGTGCCATCTGACGAAAATCTGCATAACTCCGATCAAGCCCCAGCTCTTGCGCCGAGGCCGCCGCGCGCTGCGGGTCGGAAGACAGCGCACCGGCCACCAACTGCCACTGCCCATCCAGCCGGGCGGCAATTCGGTGTACGGCTCCGATAAAGGCGCCTTTTCCGCCGCCGACCATGCCCAGTTTCAATGGTGTCATTGGCCCAACCCCAGCATGGATCGGATCATGGCCTGATCCACTTCGCCGCCTGCGAAATCGTCAAAGGCCTTGTCCGTGGTTTCAATGATATGACGCGCGATGAAGGGCGCGCCCTCGGCAGCGCCCTGCTCGGGCGATTTTAGACAGCATTCCCATTCCAGAACAGCCCAGCTGTCATATCCATATTGCGTCAGCTTCGAGAAAATCGCCCCAAAATCTACCTGCCCGTCGCCAAGGCTGCGGAACCGCCCCGCCCGGTTGGTCCAGCTTTGATAACCGGAATAGACACCTTGGCGACCGGTCGGGTTGAACTCGGCATCCTTGACGTGGAAAGCACAGATGCGCTCGTGATAGAGGTCGATGAACTCTAGATAGTCCATCTGCTGCAACAGGAAATGCGAGGGATCGTAGTTGATCTGGCAGGCCTCGTGCCCGTTCACCGCATCCAGAAACATCTCGAAGGTGGCTCCGTCGAAGACGTCCTCGCCAGGGTGAATTTCAAATCCGATGGCAACGCCCTGTTCTGCATAGGCGTCAAAGATCGGACGCCAGCGACGGGCAAGCTCGGAAAAGGCTTCTTCAATTAGACCTTGGGGGCGCTGCGGCCAAGGGTAAAGATAGGGAAAGGCCAGTGATCCGGTAAAACTTACCGTTGTGTCCAGCCCCAAGCGCCGGGCCGCATTGGCAGCTTTCTTCACCTGGTCCACAGCCCAATCCTGCCGCGCTTTTGGGTCGCCATGCATGTTTTGGGGCGCGAAGGCGTCGAAAGCTGGATCATAAGCCGGGTGAACGGCAACCAGCTGGCCTTGCAAATGGGTCGACAGTTCACTTATCTCAACCCCTGCGTCGCGGCAGGTGCCAAGTATTTCGTCGCAATAGGTCTGACTGTCCGCCGCCTTGTCCAAGTCGAACAGCCGCCCATCAAAGGTCGGGATCTGCACTGCCTTGTACCCCAGACCGGCCGCCCATTCCGCAATCGACCCCAGCGAATTAAACGGCGCGGCATCATCCGCAAACTGCGCAAGAAACAGTCCTGGCCCTTTGATTGCACCCGACATCACAGACTCCCTTTCAAATTCCGAATACCGGGGCCTCAAGCAGCCCCGGTGAATTCACTCAGTTATTTGCCACCCCAGCGTTCAGGGTAGCCGGGCATGTCTTCACACCCGCAGGCTGCGTAGTGCAGCGGAGGCATGGAGGGGTTCACAAAATCGCCGAGATTGTCGCTGGTGATCGCCGGTTGTGGCAGGTTCCATTCCGGCCCAGGAATGGCCTCGCCATCCAAAACTTTCAGAGCTGCCAGGATAGGCGTGCGCCACTGATAAGTCGGGTAGGTCGGAGCAATGGTGTTCAGGCCAATCTCCTGCCATTTCTGTAGGAAATCCTGCTGATCCTCGCCGGTTACGATCGGAACCTCCAAGCCCATATCTTCGAAGGCTTCGATAGCGGCGACTGAAGTGGCACCAGCGTCCATCCAAACTGCGCCCAATTGGGTTCCGCGCTGGATATAATCCTCGACAATCGCCTTGGTCTTGGCACGGTCGCCATCGGTGAACTCGGCCCCTACGATATTTAACCCAGCCTCTTCCATGATGCGCTTGGCCGCGGAATAGCGGGTTTCCAGCACATCCACGCCGGGCAGGATGCGCAACATCAGTACGTCCGAGCCTTCGGGTGCGTTGGCGGCGATGAACTCGCCCGATTGAATGCCGAAACCATACCCGCCGACCGGTTTGATAAACGTCACGGGACAATCCGTGTTTACGCCGCGGTCAAACACGATGACCGGCAATTGCGCGCAGGCTTTTTCCACAGCGGGGGTCAGGGCTGCTGTCGTGTTGGGGGACACGATCAAGGCGTCACAAGTTCCGCCAGCCAGCAAATCTTCGATATCGGCGATCTGTTTGTCATCCGAGCCTTCCGCATCGGTCACAACGAAGTCCGCAATGTTGTCGTGCCGCTCGACCTCGGCCTGCATTGTATTCCAACCAACTACGCGCCAAGGATTGTTGACGCCCGCGTTCGAAAAACAAATCGTATGAGGGCCGTCTTTCTTGTACGCCGACGTATCAGCCATCACGTCGCCATAGTACTGCAACCAGGGTGTTTCAGCATCGCCGTTGGCGGCAGCCCCCAGCATGTCCTTTTGTTTGGCGAACTCCACCGGGTCATCGAAATTCTGTGCTTGCGCGGGAAGCGCTACCACCAAAGCCGCCAAGGCTGTCGCTGTAAACTTGTTGATCATTTTGTTTTCCTCCTCTGAAAAGTTTCGGGCGCCTATCCCCCTGATCGGCGTCGTCGGTATCCGGCGATCACCACCGCCGAGATCAAAATCAGACCCTGAACCACGTCCCGGATCGGCTTTGGGAAGCCCAGAATGTTGAGCAGCGTAAACATCGCCTGCAATACCAGCGCACCCGCGATCGTTGCCCCGACAGTGCCGCGCCCGCCGAGCAATTGCGCACCGCCGATCACAGCAGCGGTAATGGCCTGCAGCTCCAGCCCGACACCCACATCTGTGGACACCCCCGCAAAGCCGCCAAGAAGGATCCCGGCGATAACAGCCGAGACCGAAGATACGACAAAAGCGATGATCCTGGTCTCGGTAAGCGGGACGCCCGCCAGCAATGCAGCCTTTGGGTTGTCGCCCATCGCAATCAGACGCTTGCCGTAATTGGTGCGATGCATCAGCCACCACATACCGGCACAGACAATGACCATAACGATAACCGCCACCGGAAGAATCTTGATCAGCGGCACATCCTTGATCAAATACCGGCCGAAGAACCTAAAGTTCTCTGGCAGATAACCGCGAGGAGCCCCACCTGACCATGTCAGAGCGACACCGCTGAGCGTGATCATCATCCCCAGAGTAGCGATAATCGATGGCACTTTGAGCCACGACACCACGAGCGCGTTCGCCGTTCCGACAATCACACCTACACCCAGCATGACCAGGACAACCCACCACGTCGCGCTAGCGTCGCCATCCAGCAGAATAGAACTGCCGATCACGGTCAAAGTCACCAACGCCCCTGCCGACAGGTCGAATCCGCCCGAATTGATGACGTACAATTGCCCAACGGCCAAAATTGCGATCGGAGCGGCCCGTTTGAGAAAATTCATATACCCGGTAGGCTGCAGGAAATACGGCGACAGGATCGCAATCGCCACAAACAAAAGTGCCAGTACCAGAAAGACGGGATTGATCTGCTTTAGCCGTTCGATCACGCCTCGATCCTCCGGCTCCGCACTGCATAGACGGCAACAGCCGCCACAATGATGATCCCGCGCAGGATCTGTTTCGCGAAGGCGTCGACACCGGCAATGTTGAAAATCGAGTCGATCAGCGAGAAAATCATCACCCCCATCAGGGTGCCCCAAACACCTCCGCGCCCACCTGAAAGCGCCGTGCCGCCGATCACCACCACAGCGATGGACTCCAGATCATATACCCCGTCCCGCCCAATCCACGGCGCGCCCGAACGCAAACGACTGGCCAGATACAACCCCGCAATGGTGGCGCAGACCGAGCAGATTACATGCGCCATGATGACCACGCGGGTTGTCCGCATACCCGCCAATTTGGCGGCGTCCGGATTGCCTCCAACTGAATAGATATTCGACCCGGCGCGGGTAAAGCGCAGAAACAACCAAGCGGCCACGGTCAGCGCGATCAGAAAGATCAAACTGATCGATATTCCCCCGACTTGCCCATAGGCAAAGACCTGGAACTCTTCTGGCACCTCGCCGGCAAAATTGTTGAACGTGGCGCTCAGAAGGCCCTGCAGGACGAGCGCCATGCCAAGAGTAGCGATCAGTGGGTTGACTTCGAACTGGGTGATTACCAGCCCGTTGATCAACCCGACCACAACACCCACAGCCAAAACGGCGGCAATCGCTGGCAGCATCATCGAAGGATCGCCCGACATGATTGATGACGCCAGAACGGCAGATACCGAGATTAAGTTCGCGACACTCAGATCAATTGACGCGATCAATATGGCAAAGGTCTGGCCCACTGCCGTGATCCCAAGGGCAATTGAGCGCCCCAACAGACCAAGAAGGTTTTCAACCGTCAGGAATTGGGTCTGGCCTGTCAGCACGGCCACGATGACATAGACAGCGATCGCGGCCATCAGCAGCAAGAATGGCGCAAAAGCCATGAGATTTCTTGAGCCCGCAGGTTTCATGAGGTTTCAAGTCCCAAATGCGCTTCAGTTGCTGCATGCATGACCTCAGTCTCACTGGCGCCATATCCAAATTCGGCCACGATTTTACCGTCGCTCATCACCAGAACCCGGTCCGATATGCCTAGAACCTCGGGCAAGTCAGACGAGATTGCCATAACTGCCGCGCCGTCTTGTGCCAAACTGCGCATCTGAGCATAGATGACGGCCTTGGTGTTGACGTCGATCCCTCTGGTCGGTTCAACAAAGATCAGGACTTTTGGAGCCAAGGACAGCCAGCGGGCAACGATGGCCTTTTGCTGATTACCGCCGGACAAAGACTGAATCTCGACCTCGTAATTCGCAGCTCGCAGGTCAAAGGAGTCAAACAGCTTATCCATCTGATCCAGTGTCGCAATCGGCGTATTGTTCGGCGCGCCCAAGGGGTTGGAAAACGCGCGTGCCGAGATCATTCCGTTGTCCCGAACCGATTGCATCAGCATGAGCCCCTCGGCCTTGCGATCACCTGGCAACATGGCGATGCCCGCCTTGGCGGCCTTGCGCGGGCTTGTCAGCGAAACCGGTTGCCCTTCGACCGACACTGTGCCGGTCTCAAAGGGTTCTGCGCCAAACAAGGCCAACGCCAATGCAGTGCGACCTGCCCCCTGAACACCTGCGAATCCGGTGATCTGACCTGCACACAGTTCAAGATCAATGTCGAACAAGCGCGCGTTACCCCCACCGTGCACGGTCAGAACCGGGGCGCCGACCTCGTCCGATGTTGCGGGGTCGGGATAGAAATGCCCGATGTCTCGCCCGACCATAGCTTCTACGATTTGGCCGGTTTCGGGCACATCATCAAACGCGGCAGCTACTTTTCCGTCCTTGATGACGGTCACACGGTCGGCCAGACGCCGAATTTCGCGCATACGATGGGTAATATAGACGATCGAACGCCCCTGCCCCCGCAGGTCTTCGACCAGTTGAAACAGCAAGTCACATTCCGCATCGTTTAGGGCTGCGGTTGGCTCGTCCATGACGATCACTTGCGCGTTCAAAGACAATGCTTTCGCGATTTCAACCATCTGCTGCTGCGCGACGTCCAGATCACTGACCAGCGTGTCGGGTCCAAACCGATGGCGATCTCCAAACAAAGCCAGCACGTTGCGCGTTTCGCGCCGCATCCTCGCGGCGTCCAAAATACCAAACCGGTTGGTTGGTTCGCGACCCAGAAATATATTCTCGGCCACTGTTCTGTCCGGCAGCAGCGAGAACTCCTGATAGATCACACTCACACCCTGGGTGAGCGATTCCAGCGGATGCTGAAACCGAACCTTCCGACCGCGAAGGAATATTTCCCCTTCTTCCGCCTGATAAACACCCGACAGAACTTTCATCAGGGTGGACTTGCCCGCGCCGTTTTCTCCGACCAACGCGTGAACCTCACCAGCCCAAGCCGAAAAACTGACCGAATCCAGTGCTTTGATCCCTGGAAAAACCTTGGTGATCCCTTTCATCTCAAAGATTGCGTCACCGGTCATGCTTGGGCCCAATTCTTACGAATGAACTCAGCACTGTCCCGAAACAACTGCGCATGAGTATCGAACATGGGGCGCCAGATACGCGTAGCCGCAGCAAGTTCCGGCACGCCTGCGCCAAAGGCTTCCATAACGACCCATCCGTCGAACCCGGTCTTTTTCACGGATGAGAAAACCCGCCCAAAATCAATCTGCCCTGTTCCAGGGGTGCCCCGATCATTTTCAGAAATGTGCAGCACGTTGATTTGACCAGCGACTGCAGCGATTGCCCTTGCCTGGTCTTTTTCCTCGATATGTGCGTGAAAGGTATCGTACATGATCCCAAAAGCGGGATGATCGACCATTTTACAGTATTGCGCGGCCTGTTGGGCGGTGTTCAGGAAATGGGTCTCAAACCGGTTGAGCGGCTCAAGCGCCAACCGCATTCCTTGCACTGATGCCTTTTCTGCCATCCGACGATGAGCATCAGCACCGCGTTTCCATTCTTCGGTAGTCGGACCACTGCCGGTGAAGTGGCCGATCGGTGCGTGGAAAGGTCCCCCGATGGTTTGAGCACCCAGTGCGTTGGCGCAATCTACGATCCAGTCCAGATGCTCCAGCCCACGCACGCGGATTTCAGGATCAGCACTGGTGGGGTCCGCATTCGGGTCAGGCGTAATCGCGGTGCATGTTCGCTCCAACCCCAACGCGTCCAATTTGCCGCCCAGCCATTCATAGTGATCAGCTGTTCCTTCGAGCACGGGAATTTCAACACCGTCATACCCTACTTCAGCCGCTAACTGACAGAACTTCAGCTGCGACTGGTCGATAAATCCACCGACACAAAGCAGGTTCACGCCCAGCTTCATTTCCCCTCCCAAGGCAAAATCGCACACCCGTCTCGAGTCTTATGTAATCGTTTTCATTTTTAATGTAAAGGATTACATTCTGTCTTTTTCGCTGCTATTACTGGCTGACATGACAAAGAAATCGAACAACAGACCCACGGTTCGGGACGTCGCACGGGTGGCCGGAGTTTCGACGGCTACAGTAAGTCGGGCGCTGCAATCCCCTGATATCGTTTCTAAAAAAACACGGGATGCAGTGTTTGCCGCCGTTTCGGAAACAGGCTACAGCGTCAATACTGCTGCACAGATGCTGCGTCGCAACAGGTCCGGGACTATACTTGTCATCCTCCCGGATATCTCCAACCCCTTCTTCTCGAAAATCCTTTCCGGTATCGAAGAGGTTGCCACCCGCGCAAATTTGACAATTCTGATAGGCAACACAAACGGGGATAGCACGCGCTACGCGAATATCCTCGAAAACCTGCGCAATGGACGCGCGGACGGGGCCTTGATCCTGAACGGGGAAGCGCCCCCAGACGGAATGCTACCCGAAGGCACCCCTGCCGTTTCGATCTCAGAACGCCTGGACGGAACACCTTATCCGCACGTTGGCACGGATAATGAAAGGGCCGCATTCGACGCCACACGGTACTTGATTGAACAAGGTCACCGGAAAATCGCCCATGTCACCGGACCTCAGGACAATACGCTGACCAAAGACAGGCGAGATGGATATGTGAAGGCAATGACCGAAGCGGGGCTGTCAGACCACATTCGCCTCATAGACGGAGGCTTCGTATACTCAGACGGTGAACACGCAGGGCACCACCTGGCAAAAAACTGGCCCGACACGACTGCCGTGTTTTGCGCAAACGACGAATCCGCCATGGGGGTCATACGAAGCCTGCAACAGCACGGCTACTCGGTACCGGATGATATATCCGTCATGGGTTTTGACGACGTCCCTTTCGCTCGCATTTTCCAGCCTGAGTTGACCACAGTGCATCAGGCCCGGAACCTTATTGGACAACGCGCCATGGAAATATTGCTGGAACAACTTGAAAAGAAACCCTTTTCGACCGGCTCGGTCTATTTGGATCACAGGATCGTTTCGCGAAACAGCGTGGCCGGACCGCGAAATTAAAGTACAGCATCAGGACCGTGCCGAAAGTTCAATAGAGCGTCGATGCCGTAAGGGACCAGCATGTCCCAAGGCCAGGACATCATTTGAACCCACAAACCCTGTTCCGCGGGGACGGTATCAGCTTTCCAGCCGCTTACCTGTTTTGCTGTCAAACAAGTGCATATGCTTGGGCGCAACCGAAAACCGCATTTTCGGGTGGTGACCTTCGATAGGGTGGACGCCCGGAAGACTGATCGTGATTGTAGCGCCAGAGTTGGCAAGGAGGCCGTGTAGCAACGTGTTTGCGCCCAACGGCTCTGCCATTTGTACACTGGTTTCAAAGGGGCCGCTATTGTCAGCAAACAAATGTTCGGGACGGATACCCAGCATTAGGTTGGCATCCGGGCCTTGTGCAGGGCCAATCTCGATATCCCCAACCTTGATCAATCCGTTGTCGCGGTGCGCGTCAAAAATATTCATCGCGGGGCTGCCGATGAATTGCGCTGCAAACAGTGTTTTCGGCGTTTCGTAAACCTCAAGCGGAGTTCCGATCTGCTCGGCCACGCCTGCGTTCATCACGATCATCCGGTCCGCCATTGTCATGGCTTCGACCTGATCATGCGTCACGTACAGGGATGTAATCCCAAGTTTTTCCTGAAGTTCACGGATTTCAAGGCGCATCTGCACGCGCAGCTTGGCGTCCAGATTCGAGAGCGGTTCATCAAACAGAAAAACAGCTGGTTCGCGAACAATGGCCCGACCCATTGCCACCCGTTGACGCTGGCCACCGGACAACTGTCTGGGTTTTCGATCCAACAATGGCTCAAGCTGCAACAGCTTGGCCGCTTCGGTCACTTTCGCATCAATTTGCGTCTTAGGCAGTCCAGCGATCTTCAGCCCATAGCCCATGTTCTGGCGCACCGACATATGCGGATAGAGCGCATAATTCTGGAACACCATCGCGATGTCGCGGTCCATCGGCTCTTTCTCATTGGCGCGCTCATCGCCAATGCGGATTTCGCCCGAAGTAACGGTTTCCAAACCGGCCACCATGCGCAAAAGCGTAGATTTCCCACAGCCCGACGGGCCGACGATCACAATGAACTCTCCGTCGGCAATGTCGATGTCGATGCCGTGGATCACATCCGTGGGACCAAAGCTTTTCTTGACGTCTTGCAGGGTTACAGTTGCCATTTCTTACTTCTCGCTATCGACAAGGCCGCGCACAAACAGCTTTTGCATGGATACGACGACGATGACCGGCGGGATCATCGCCAGTATGGATGTGGCCATGATCGTCGGCCAATGGGCAAAATCATCGCCCGAAGGGAACATCTGCTTGATGCCCATTACAATGGTGTTCATTTCCGGGTCGGTGGTGATAAGCAGCGGCCACAGATATTGGTTCCAGCCATAGATGAACAAGATCACGAACAGCGCCGCGATATTGGTGCGGCTCATGGGCACGACAATATCAATGAAAAACCGCAACGGGCGGGCACCGTCGACACGCGCGGCCTCGGCCAATTCACCGGGAATGGTCAGAAAGAACTGACGGAACAGGAAGGTCGCGGTGGCCGAAGCGATCAGCGGGAAGATCAGCCCCGAATAGCTGTTGAGCATACCAAACCCGGCCACAACCTCGAATGTGGGAACGATCCGCACCTCGACCGGCAGCATGAGGGTGATGAAGATCATCCAGAAAAATGTCTGACGACCGGGAAAGCGGAAGTAAACAATCGCAAAGGCCGACAGCAGCGAGATGATGATCTTACCCACGGCAATGCCGATGGCCATCACCAGACTGTTGAACAGCATCGTCGCCACGGGCACGTTGACGCCTGAAAACAGCGCCGCCTTGTAGTTCACCCAGAACTGGTCCCCTGGCGTCACCGGCATAGGGGGCGACACGATATCAGCCTGCGTGACAGTCGAGGCAACAAAGGCCAGCCAGATCGGAAAGAAGATGATCAGAACGCCCAGGATCATGAAGGCATGGGTCAGCCAGATTCCCGCGCCGCGTTTCTCGACCATTCCGTGTTGTTGGGCGGCCATCAGTAGTGCACCCTCTTTTCCACGTATTTGAACTGGATGACGGTCAGAAGGCCAACTACGACCAACAGGATGACCGACTGGGCCGAGGACGATCCCAGATCTTGCCCCACGAACCCGTCGGAGAAGACCTTGTAGACCAGAATGGTCGTGGCTTGTTGCGGCCCGCCCCCGGTGATCGTGTGGATAACCCCGAAGGTTTCAAAGAACGCATAGACCACATTCACCACCAGCAGGAAAAACGCGGTTGGCGACAGCAATGGCAACACGATGGTGAAGAACCGCCGCCAAAAGCGGGCGCCGTCGATCGCGGCGGCCTCGATCACCGATCTGGGGACCGATTGCAGGGCTGCGAAGAAAAACAGGAAGTTGTAGCTGATACGCCCCCAGGCCGAAGCTACGACGACCAGTCCCATCGCCTCGGTCCCGTTCAGAACGTGGTTCCAATCATAGCCAAGCTGGCCCAGATACCATGAGATCACGCCGACGCGAGTGTTGAACATGAACAGCCACAACACCCCGGCCACAGCAGGCGCGACCGCATAGGGCCAGATCAACAGCGTCCGATAGACGCCCGATCCTTTGATCAGCCGATCCGCCAAAACCGCCAGAAACAGCGCCGGAATCATTGAGCAGAGTGTGACCAGCGTCGAAAACACCGCGGTGGTCACGAAAGACGCACGATAGAACTTGTCGCTGAGCAGGAATTCAAAATTGCCCAATCCAACGAATTGCGAAGATAACCCGAACGGGTCGGGGATAAACAAAGATTGCCAGATCGCCTGACCTGCGGGGTAAAAGAAGAAAACGGCCGAGATGATGACTTGCGGCGCGATCAGTGCTAGTGGCAAAAGCCAGCCGCGAAAGGTGACGCGTTTTTCCATCCTAGAGGCCCATCAGCAAATAAACATGTGGGCCAGGACCGGCCCACATGTGCCTTTAATTCTAGCGATTTGCAGTCTCAAAGCGGCGCAACAGGGCGTCTCCGCGTTCTTTTGCACTGTCCATCGCCTCTTGTGCGGTCTTTTCTCCCGACCAGATCGCCTCAAGTTCCTCGTCGATAATGCCGCGGATTTGGTCGAACGACCCAAGACGCAGACCTTTGGAATTAGCGGTTGGCTCTTTCGCGGTCATCTGGATCACGGCAATATCAGTGCCAGGGTTCTCTTCATAGAACCCTGCATTGCGCGTCTCGACACCGGCTTCGGCGGTGATCGGCAGATAGCCGGTATTCTGGTGCCAATCGGCCTGAACACCCGAGGTCGACAGGAAGCTGAGAAACTCGCCAACGCCTTTATATGCATCGTCCTCATGGCCTTCCATCACCCAAAGCGAAGCACCGCCGATAATCGTGTTCTGCGGCTCGCTGATCACGCCAGACCAATAGGGCAGCGGGCGGACATCAAAGTCGAACTGGGCCTCGGCCTTGATGCCCGCATAGCCCGCTGAGCTTTCGGTAAACAGTGCGCACTCGCCAGACCGGAAGTTGGCTCCGCCTTCGTTGCGGCGACCGGTATAGATGAATTTTCCGTCCTTGGCCCAATCACCCATGGCAGTCAGGTGTGCGACCTGCGTGGGCCCGTTCAACATCAACTCGGTGTCCAGACCGGCAAACCCATTGTCCTTCGAGGCAAACGGGACGTCGTGATATGCGGACAGGTTTTCAAGGTGAATCCAGCTCTGCCAAGCGGTGACCAGCGGGCAGTCTTCACCGCCTGCTTTCAACTGATCCAAAACCGCGCCGACATTTTCCCACGTAGACAGGTCGGTGTCGGGATCAACACCGGCAGCTTCGAAAGCGTCACGATTGACCCACAGAACTGGCGTCGACGAGTTGAAGGGCAAGGACAGCATGTCGCCATCGGTGGTGGTATAATAGCCTTTGACAGCGCCGATATAAGCGTCGGGGTCAAAGGATGCGCCGCTTTCGGCCATGACCTCAAACACAGGTTTGACAGCTCCCTCGGCGGACATCATCGTGGCAGTGCCGACTTCGAACACCATCAGGATGTGGGGTTGTTCCCCCGCGCGAAACGCCGCGATGCCTGCGTTCAAGGTTTCCGAGTAGTTACCCTTGTGGCTTTCCACCACGACAAATTCATCCTGGCTTGCGTTGAATTCTTCCACTTGGGCTTTCACAAGCTCACCCAGACGACCTGTGAAAGCGTGCCAGAACTGAACTTCGGTCTGCGCCATTGCCGCCACCGGAGACAAAGCAGTTGTTACGGCAAGAGCGCCGAGAAATTTCTTTTTTATGATTCCTCCCATGCATCAGGTTCGATGCTTCGTTGAATACCGACCGCTCAACAGCTTCGGCACACATGACGATTTCCCGACGTTAAACGCACAGAATTATAATTCAAGTCCGATCTGATGGATAAAAAAATAACATGGTGTTATGAAAGCTTGGGAACGATTGGAAACAGCGATGAACCAAACTCTGCGGGTCCGGCAATTGGAAGCACTGATGGCCATGACGACCAATGGCTCGGTCACGGCGGCCGCAGTCGATTTGGGCGTAAGCCAACCGGCTGTCAGCAGGCTACTTTCAGATCTTGAAAAGTCGCTTGGGTTTCAACTTTTCGACCGTCGAGAAGGTCGTTTGGTTCCCACGCAAGAGGTGCGCTACCTCCTGCCTAGCGTTGAACGCGTCCTTGAGTTGATGAATCAAATCTCGGATGTCAGCCAGGACATCACGCAGCGCAAGGCAGGGCATATTCGCGTTGCCTGCCTTCCCGGATTTGCAACCAGCCATCTGCCCAACGTGGTTGCAGGGTTTTTAAAAGATCGACCCGGAGTGACTTTGACGATCGAACCGGACCGGCCAGAGCGCATTCTGGAATGGATGATCGGAGAGCAATATGATTTCGGCATAACAGACAGTTTCAACGGTCATCCTGCGGTTGAAAGCAACAACATCGACGTCCGCACCGTTTGCGTTTTCCCAACAGGACATCACCTTGAAAACCTGTCTACCATAGCACCAGCGAATCTTGCTGACTGCAAACTGATCCACACCCGACGAGACAGCGATTTCTTCAGCAGGCTTTCCAAAGCCTTTCACAACGTCAATGCGACGTTGAATTCGCATATCGAGGTCAGGCAGTTTACCGCGGCCTGCGAGCTGGCCATGAAAGGCGTAGGCGTTTCTGTCGTCAGCGAGTTGGACGCCGTGCAATACGCCTCACGTGGTCTTAGCTTTCGACCGTTCACGCCTGAACTTCCACATACCCTTTCGCTCGTCCGGCCTATCCTGAAGCAACCGTCGCTGGTGACGTTAGAGTTCATTGAACAGTTCAAGGAAAGCCTTACCCCATTTGCAGTTCAATAAGTCGGGCAGATAGTCCGATTTTTTGCGTTATTTAGAGCCACAATCGTTTCATCTTGGTGGAGAACGACGCGCCGAGCCTGGCCTGCGTGCAACACAAAGTCTTGGTATTTGGTCATGATCCCGTAGTGGGGACCGCTGAACCTGATCGAACTCAGCGGCAAGCTGTTTAACTGGGGCATTGCCCAGCAAATTGGTCTCTCATTCCGAGTCCTGAGCTTCTAAAAAAGGATTTCGCTTGGGGCTCCTATCCGAATGCGATTTGCGCCTTCATTGCCTGCGTTCGATCCCCCGCCAGGTCAAAGCCCGCCTGCGCCTGATCCAAAGGCACCGTGTGCGAGATCAGCGGTTTCACATCCAGGCTGCCATTCTGCATCAGGGCAATGGCGGTGGGGAATTCCTCGTGGAACCGGAACGAGCCGCGCAGGTCCAGTTCCTTGGCGGTCAGCATCTGCATAGGGATGGTCATGTCTCCGCCCAGACCCAGTTGCAGAACGATGCCGCGCGGACGCAGCGCGGCAATGCCCGCGGCCAGCGCCTGGGGGTTGCCGGAACATTCGTAGAGGATATCGAAGGTGCCTTTGCCCGCCTGATAGGCGGCCAACGCGTCGCTATCTTGCGCCACGTTGATGACCCGATCGGCACCCACCCGAGACGCAAAGCCAAGCGCGTTATCCTCAAGGTCGGTCACGACAATCTCGGTCGCCCCTGCTGCACGTGCAGCCAGCACAGCCAGAGTGCCAATGGGACCGCTGCCGGTGATCAGAACCCGCTTGCCCAGAATTTCTCCCGCGCGCCGGGTGCCATGCAGCACAACCGAGAGCGGCTCGGCCATCGCCGCCTCACCCGCCGTCAGGCCCGTTGCCCGCACGCATTGGCTGGCATCTGCCACCAGAACCTCGCGGAACGCGCCCTGAATATGCGGGAACGGCATGGCAGAGCCATAAAACCGCATGTTTTCGCAATGGTTGCGCAGACCCTCGGCGCAGTACTGGCAATTCCCGCAGGGCCGCGATGGGGACACGGCAACCAAATCGCCAACTGCCAGCCCGTTGACACCTTCGCCCAACGCCTCGACGTGACCCGAAACCTCATGCCCCAGAATCATCGGCTCGCGCAGGCGCACCGTGCCAAAACCACCGTGGTTGTAATAATGCAAATCCGAGCCGCAAATACCCCCTGCGGCCATTTTGATGCGAACCTGACCGGATCCTGGCTTTGGCACTTCGCGGGTTTCAATACGTAGGTCGCGGGCGGAGTGAATGACAATCGCACGCATGGCTTACAAGCTCGCCGTGATGCCGCCGTCCACGAACAGAGTATGTCCGTTGACAAAGCTGGATGCCGGGGACGATAGGAACACGCAGGCCCCCACCAGTTCCTCGACCTTGCCCCAGCGGCCCGCCGGGGTGCGTTTTTCCAGCCAAGCCGAGAATTCGGGATCGTTGACCAGCGCCTCATTCAGGGGCGTATCGAAATAGCCCGGCGCGATTGCGTTGCATTGCAGCCCATGCTTGGCCCAGTCAGTGGCCATACCCTTTGTCAGATTGCCTACGGCGCCTTTGGTCGCGGTGTAAGGCGCAATGCCGGGCCGGGCGAGCGCGGTTTGAACGCTGGCGATGTTGATGATTTTACCCGCACCGCGGCCGATCATATGCCGCGCACAAGCTTGCCCAACGTTGAAGACCGTTGAGATATTGGTCTCCAGCAGCTTGCTGAACATCTCCGCGGGGTAATTCTCCAGTTCTGTCCGAAACTGCATCCCGGCGTTGTTGACCAGTATGTCGATCTGCCCCGTGCCCTCATACCCGTCCACAGCAGCCTTGACGGCCGCATGGTCGGTGGCGTCGAAGGGCAGCGCCGTGACGCTGTGGCCTTCGCCGGCCAGCTTGGCAACGGCTGCATCCAGTTTGGTCGTATCGCGGCCATTCAACACCACCGAGGCACCGGCCTCGGCCAAGCCTCGCGCCAGCGCAAATCCGATCCCCTGAGAGGATCCGGTGACAAGGGCAGTTTTTCCGGTCAGGTCAAATAGGGTCATGGTTCAGATCTCAACATAAACATCGTCGCCTTCAACAGCGACAGGGTAGGTTTTCAGCGCCTCGCAAGCTGGTGCTGCGGTGGGGTCGCCGGTGCGGTAATCAAAGGCCCCGAAATGCAGCGGGCATTCGATGTTGAACTCGTCCACCAGCCCGTCGGACAGGTGCTGCTTTTCGTGGGTGCAATAACCATCGGTGGCATAAAAATTTCCGTCAGGGCCGTGGATGATGATCAGGCTTTTGTCCCCATGATCAAGGCGTAAGACGTCTTCTTCTTCGATGTCGCCCGTTGAACAGGCGCGGATTTTCTCGGCCATATCAGCCCTCAGATTCTGTGAAATGCGTCATGGCCATGCGATGCACAAATGGTGTCCACCTGCGTCACCCGCGCCCGATGAAAGGCATGTTGGTGGCCATGACGGTCATGAACTGGACATTCGCCTCAAGCGGCAGATCGGCCATATGCAGAACTGATTGCGCCACGTTCTCGACACTCATCACTGGTTCAGGCTTTATCGACCCGTCCGCCTGCGGCACACCGCCGGACATTCTCGAGGTCATTTCGGACGCCGTATTGCCAATGTCTATCTGGCCGCACGCGATATTAAACGGGCGACCATCCAACGAGATCGACCGGGTCATGCCCGTGATCGCATGTTTGGAGCTTGTATAGGGCGCTGATCCGGGTCGGGGCACCGCAGCCGAGATCGAGCCATTGTTGATGATCCGTCCGCCCTGCGGGTCCTGATCGCGCATTAGGTTAAACGCCCCCCGCGCGCACAGAAACGCTCCATAGAGGTTTACGTTCATCACGGTCAGGAAATCCTCGGGTGGGATATCCCCAATCGGCGCTGCGGGCACATTGTTGCCGGCGTTGTTGAACAGGACATCCAAACGCCCATGCGCCTGTTTGATCTGGTCGTACAGGGCATCAACCTGTGCCGCATCCGTCACGTCGCAGGCCAAAGCTAACCCGCCGCCCATGGCAGCAACAGTTTCGTCCAGCGGTTCCTGCCGCCGTCCGGTGACCACAACCGTGTATCCGTTTTCGGCCAGCTTCACCGCACAGGCCTTGCCAATGCCAGAGCCGCCGCCCGTCACCAAAGCAATCTTGCTCATGTCCCTTTTCCTCCCTTGGGCGCCAACCTGTCTGGCAGGCGGTTATTGTCTTCATACAACGCCAAATGCGCGCGTATCGCATCAAGGCAAGCAGGCAAGTCGCGGGCGATGGCAGCATCGTAAATTGCCCGATGTTCGCCCCGCGTGACCTGCGAGAACCCGAACCCGGCGATCCGGGATACGGCGTACATTCGAAACGTGTCGTAGACGGACTTGTAGGTCTGCATCAGCAGATCAGATTTGCACGCCCCCAACAATGTGCTGTGAAACACCCAGTCCTGCCGGGACCAGCGCCTGAGAAACGGTTCAATATCATCCGCCTGCTCCATACGCACCTCGATAAATTCAAGGTTGTGATGCGCCGCGTTCAGCGCCATTTCCCATTCGAAATCCCCTTGTTTCAACGCCATTTCAGCCGCTTCGCATTCCAGCAAAAGCCGCAGATGCGCCGCCTGCCGAAACGTGTCTTCCGAATGCTCGACTGCGCGGAAACCATGGTTCTTTTCGTTTTCGACAAAACCTTCTCCGGCCAGCCGCAATAATGCCTCACGAAGGGCTGCGGTGGTGCTGCCGAACTCGACCTTGAGGTGCTGAGGTTTCAGACGTTCCCCAGACTTCCATCGCCCCCAGATCAGCCCATCGCGCAGGCTGTCGTAAATATCCGGCGAGGATTGCAGGGCAGAGGAGTCGTCCATTTCAAAAGGCGTAAGGACAGGTTGAAGTCACGTCAAGATTATTTTGGGAGATGTCTTTTTTTTCGCCATTCTAAGACAGTTTCGAAACTTTTGTTGACGGAATGCAGGCTCCTCTCTATCCGAGTATAAGGTCAGTAGCGCCCTTTTTTCCGGGTTTGGGTGTGGGAAGGACATGAAATGGCGAAAAAACCCAAGATCACGATTGACGAACATGGTCAGGAACGAAACCGCCGTGGTGAATGGTGGTCGGGCCGCCCGGTTTTTCTTGAACCGCTGCTGGACGATCCGCTGAATTTCCCGAAGATATTCAAATGGCTAACCGGTTTTCCGGGGTTTTTCTTTCCGTGGTTTGCCATTTACATGGTCCTGATCGGCGTCTGCTATGTCTGGTTCACGCCAGAACTGTCGCGCATGGAAACTTTCCAACTTGGTTGGATGGGTGAGATATTCTTGCGCAATCTTGTGCTGATCTGGGTTTGGACTGGGATAATCCACCTGTGGTTCTGCGGTTTCAAAATGCAGGGGCGTCTAAAAAAGTACAACGCCAACTGGCAGGCAAAGAACAACGCGACTTTCCTTTTCGGTGATCAGGTCTGGGACAATATTTTCTGGGCGCAGGTCGGTACACTGATCTGGACCGGTTACGAATGTTTCCTGTGGTGGGGCTATGCAAATGGCTGGATGCCCTATCTTGATCCGGCCGAGCATCCGATCCTGTTCTGCCTTCTCATGATGGCAATTCCGTTCTGGCGCAACTTTCACTTCTACTGGATTCACCGGCTGATCCATTGGAAACCACTGTATGACTGGATACATTTCCTGCACCACAAGAACGTGAATGTCGGCCCTTGGTCCGGATTGGCAATGCATCCGGTTGAACATCTGATCTATTTCTCATGCATGCTGATTCACGTGATCGTACCCAGCCATCCGCTGCACATGATGTTCAACGGGTTCCAGACTGCCCTCGGCCCTGCAGTCAGCCATTCAGGATTCGATGAAATCGTGTTTGGAGATGAGCTGGCCCTGCGCAATGACCGCTATATGCACTATCTGCACCACCGCTATCACAACGTAAATTTCGGCGAAAGCAACGTGCCCCTGGATAAATGGTTCGGCAGCCTTCATGACGGCACCCCCGAATCTGACGAACATTTCCGCAAGCTGCATACAGAGCGCGCCAAAGCCATGCGCAGCCGCCAAGAATGAGCAACACTTTCGCTGCTGCACCTCAGATCGCGGGGGCAACAGCGCTTTATCTGGAATAGAACCCCGCAATCATATAGCCAAGCTGGATCGCGAAGTCTTCACACGCTCTGGCTGCGCTCGGCTGGAAAGGTCTGGCCCAAGGTGTGTTTCCACCAATCGAGCTGTTAAAAAGAGTTCTTCTGCTCACGTTTCCTCAGACCTGGAGGTGAGCAGAATCTCATTCAATTGGGCAAGAATGGTTTCAATTTCGTCCCCACCCTTTTGGATCAGCGTATCGACCGATCCATTCAGGCGTATTCGATCCTCGCTGGATAGGGTTTTGGCGGTCACAATGATGACCGGTATATCTTTCCAGTCGGGGTTTTTCTTCATTCCGGCCAGAAACTCGAACCCGTCCATTTCGGGCATCATGAGGTCCAAGAGGATCACGTCTGGAACAGATTCAGACAAGCGTTGCAACGCGTCCAGCCCGTTGACGGCCTCGTCGATCTGCCAACCCTCCCGGCCGAGGACGCGGCAGATCAATTCGCGGGTTGCAGCTTCGTCTTCGACAACCAGGACAGTCGGGGTTGGTTGCGTTGGGCAATGCTCTTTGAGGGCCTTCAGCAGCGCGACTGTGTCGATCGGCTTGTCCAGATACTCGCTGGCCCCGAGAGACAGGCCCCGTTTTCGGTCCTCGGCGAAAGTCAGCATGATAACCGGGATATTCCCCAGTTCTGGGTCTTCTTTCAGTTTGGACAACACTGCCCAGCCGTCGATCTCGGGCATGAAAACATCCAGAGTGATAGCGTCAGGCCGCGTTGTCCGTGCTAGTTCCAAAGCCTCATCACCGTTGGTCGAAGCCAGCACGCGATAGCCTTCGCGAACCAGACGCCGCCCCAGCAGATCATGCACAGTCGGATCGTCATCAACCAGAAGAACAAGCGGCGCGTTTGGATCGCTGTTCACGCTGCCCTCGGTATATTCGGCCCGTTGCAACAGATCAGCGGACGGGTCCTTGCAGATGCGCGGTAGCCGGATGGTAAAGGTCGACCCTTCACCCAACGTGCTGTCACAGTGAATATCGCCGCCCAGTTGCTCGCAAAAGGCTTTGGTGATCGACAGACCCAGCCCAGTGCCGCCATAGTTGCGCGTGGTCGAGGAATCGGCCTGTGTAAAGGCATCGAAAATCCGGTCAACCTGCTCTGGTGACATACCGATCCCACGGTCGGTAACGGCAAATTCCAATTGACCGCCTTCGTTAGACTCCACGACCGACAGCGTGATCTTCTCGTTTTCGGTGAACTTGCAGGCATTGGACAGTAGGTTCAGCAGCGCCTGTCGGACCTTTGTCAGGTCACAAACCATCTCGCCGAAATCTTCGGGGCACGAGATTTCCAGCGTGTTGTCGTTTTTCTCGGCCAAAGGTTGCACCGTGGTACTGACGTCGTTGATCATCTGAGAGATGTCGAACGTGTCCAGAGTGAACTCCATCTTGCCCGCTTCGATCTTGGACAGGTCCAGAACGTCGTTGATCAACGCCAGCAGATGTTTCCCTGCGGACTGAATCTTTTTCAGGTCGTTCAGGTTGGCTTCATCATTCTGGTCTATCGCTTCTTCAAGCATCAACTCGCTATAACCGATGATGGCGTTCAGGGGCGTGCGCAGCTCGTGACTCATATTGGCAAGGAACGAACTTTTGGTTTGACTGGCCGCCTCTGCAATGTCGCGGGCGACGCGCAATTCACTTTCGACCCGTTTCTGTGTGGTGATGTCGCGGCCGTAGACATTCGCGTAGCCCCCATCCGGGACCGGCCAAAGCAACAGCGCGTAGATCAAGTCGCCGGCGGCATGTTCGAAATCCTGCCGCTCGTCCTCGGTCATGCCGCGCGAGACCCGCTCGCGCCATTCGGCTGCGACCTGCGCGCCAACCTTGAAACCCAGCGCCTTGATCAATGGTGCGCTGGCCCGGTTGGCGTAGATAAGCTTGCCCTCATCACTGATTCGCAAGACTGGGTTGGGGTTCTCTTCAGGGATGCGAGCAAGTTCACGTATCCGGCCTTCGGCCTTAAGTTGTTCGTTCAGCGCTTTGGTATTCGCCAAACTCAACTTGATCCCGTTGATTGCGCTTTTTCTGGTCAGGAACGTGAGCTGCGTAATCGCCAAAACCGTGCCCAAGATTGTGAGCGTGTTGAAATACCACTCCAGCGGTCCCCACAGCAGCATGGACAGCCAGGTCAGAAACAGGACCGGGCTGGAGAAGCCCCACGTCACCCTCAGCGAAAAAGTCGTAGAACCGCCAAACGCGCCGATAAAGGCGAACAGATACAGAACCATCTGCTCGTGCGGCGCCAAAACCGGCATCATGAAGAAATTAAAGCTGCCCCATGTCGTTCCAAGGATCACGGAGGTAATGAGGATAACTTTCAAGCGACGTTTCGAGATCGACTTGGGCCTGGGCTTATTACGCAGCGCGTAATAACTTTTCATCCCCATTACATTCATGGCCAGCAACAAGGCCAAAGATACGATCGCGGGAAGGGTCAGGTTTGCAGGGCCGAACTGCAAAATCATAACGACAAATGCCATCAGGAAAGACAGTGCAAATACAGGCGTCGTCGACGCAACGTCCAGTGCCTCGTGAATTCGCAGCTCGCGTTCGTAGTCTTTGTCCTGCCCGTCCTGCACGCTCTTTCCCCCCAAAAGCTCGCCAGCATCTGGACACAAGATCAGGTGCATCCTTCCCCTTGCAAGGATTATCTGCCGAGCGCGATCAATTGTGTTCAATGCGCCGGATCAGGTTCGTATCATGTCGCGGTTTCGGCACCGTCCTGCGTTGTTTGTGATGCAGTCCGACCATCTGCGCCCGCAAATTCGCGCGCGTCTTCATTGTCAAAGGCCATGACCGGCGGGCTGGGTTTGTTGTTGAACATCAGTCTGAACACGTCGGGGCGCGAGTAATGCCCGCAGGGATCTGCTGCTGCCTTGCCAATGGCAATCATGTTCAGGTCAATCTCGGCAATCACCAACCCTTCTTGGTCCGACGGGATGACCTCGCCCAAAGGCGATCCGTCGGGGCCGAAAATCCGAGCATAACCACCGCCCTTTTTCAAAAGCTGCTGCTTGACCGGTGTGTCGCACAGCGCTTCAACCATTTCGTCGGACACGGTTGCACAGGCGGCCAGCACGAAGCACTGCCCCTCGACCGCGTAGACCTGACTGGCGGCGGTATTGACCTCGGGGCCCAGGGCATAGGCCCCACCTTCATAGACCGAAAAGCTGGGCCAGGCGGCGATGTGAATTTGTTCGTTCTGCGCAAACATCGCGTATTTGTTCAAAGGCTGAATATGCTCCCAACAGCACAAGGCCCCGACCCGGCCAAGATCGGTGTCATAGACCACCATATCGCTGCCATCGCCTTCGCCGTAAACCGTGCGCTCAACATGAGTGGGCTTCAGCTTGCGCCGGCGCGAGATCACCTCTCCATCCGGCCCGTAATGCCATTGACCCATATAAAGCGTACCGTTCACGTTCCATGACAGCCCCATCACCACATGCATGTTGTTGTCACGTGCGGCCTGCGCCAGACGTTTATCCTGAGGACTGCCCGCCACGATTGAGTTTGCCGCGTATTTCGGCACCAACGGCATGTAAAGCGCAGTCGCATCCAGCCAGATGTACCACGGATAACCGGGCAACCATGTTTCAGGGAAAGCGATGATCTTGACGTCCTGTGCGGCGGCCTCTTCGATCAGTTTGATCGCCTTGTCGACACCGGCATCCAGATCAAGAAAGGCGGGAGCGGCCTGAACGGCGGCGGCTTTAAACGGGGCAGTCATGGCAATCTCCTTCAGTATCGGTCGGGTCTGATCCGTACTGTGGCACATCTGCGGGTGGCCGATTTCTCAATCTGGGCGGAAAGACGGGTCAGAATGGGCGACATACCGGCAAGGTTTCTTGAAACAACGTTTTCATGATAGAAAACTGACGGGAGATGGGGTTTCCAACATGACGTCTTTGCTCAGCACCAATAGCGTTCGGCGGAAAGACAGGTTTGCATTCTGGCGCGAGGCGGTTTGCGACGCGTACGTCATGCTCGATTGCCACTGCGACCGCCCCGAGGCCTTCGACGGCGAGATCTCACTCAACCGTATGTCGCGCCTGTCTACATCCTTTGTGACCGGCAGCCAGCAACTGGTGCGCCGCCGTCAAAAGGACGTCTCACGCGCCAGCGAGGAAAGCTTTCTGATCAGCCTGCAAATCGCCAAGGAAGGCACCATCAGTCAATGCGGGCGGGCGGCGCATCTGCGGCCCGGCGATTTCACACTCTACAGCAGCACGGATCGCTACAGCATCGACCTGCAGGACGGGTTCCGTCAGTTGGTCGTGCAAATCCCGCGCGAAGACCTGCTGGCCCATCTGCCCAATGCGGATCAGTTCACCGGGATCACAGTGTCCGGGAACAGCGCCATCGGGCGCGTTGCGGGGTCCAGCGTGGTGCAACTGGTCGAGGCCGCAGATACCGCAGGTGAGGCCGTGCAACACGCAATGCAGACGACCATCCTTGACCTGTTCGTGACCGGTTTGGCCTCGCTCGGGGAAACAGCGTTCGAGCTGTCCAAGCCCGAACAGCAGATTCTGTTGCGCTCCGATGCCGCCATTCAAGCCAACCTGCGCGATCCGTCTTTTGACCGGAACGTGCTGGCGGCCGGGATGGGCATGTCGGTTCGGCGGCTGACTGAGATTTATGGACGAGACAACCGGTCGATCTCGTCCACTATCCGAAAAATGCGGCTTGCCCGGATCGCCGACGACCTGCGAAACCCGCGCTGCGCGCGCATGTCGATCAACGAAATCGCTCTGCGTTGGGGGTTTGGACATCACCAAAGCCTGACCCGGAACTTCAGAGCGCAATACGGAGTGACGCCCCGCGACTACCGGATGCGATGCGCGTGACCCTCGGGGTCCTGTCGCCGCACTGAAGGAGTTTCCGACCCAGATGGGGTTCGCCCCGTTCCAAACCGGCCCTTTGGCCGGACCAAAAGACATGACCGTTGCGCAGCAACGGACCGTTTGAAATCAGGGAGACACAGATGAAATTGAAGCCAACTTTGGACCTGCTGGCCGGAGATATGTTCAACGCGCTACAGGCGGGTCTGCTGCATGGCCGGATCAGCCGCCGCCGGTTTGTTCAGCTGGCCCTTGCCACAGGGGCAAGCGCATTGGCGGTTCAGGCTGCGGCGCAAACCCTGGGCGATGCGGCGATCACTCAGCGCTACAACGCACAGGCACTGGCCCCGCAATATGACTATATCGTCATCGGATCAGGCTCGGGCGGGACCGTCGTTGCAGGCCGGTTGGCCGCTGAAACCGACGCCAGCGTTCTGGTGCTTGAGGCCGGAGGAACCGACCAGATCGACGCGGTGCTAAACCCGCTGCTCTGGCCGACAAACATCCGGTCCGAGCGGGATTGGGGTTACTCGGCTGACCCCAGCGATGCCGTGAATGGCCGCTCTCTGATCCTGCCGATGGGCAAAGTTGTCGGCGGCGGGTCCTCGATCAACGTGATGATCTGGGCACGCGGGCACAAGAATGACTTCGATTTCTGGGCCGCTGAAACCGGAGACGACGCGTGGAACTATGCCTCGGTTCTGGAGATCTACAAACGGATCGAGGACTGGCAAGGCGCGCCCGACCCCGACCGACGCGGAACCGGAGGGCGCCTTTACGTGGATCAGGTGCGCAACATCAACCCCTCGGCCCAGTCTTTTGTCGAGGCCTGCGGGACCGTGGGCATCCCCGCATTCGAGGACATGAACGGCGCGATGATGGAGGGCGACGGCGGCGCGGCACTGGCCAATGTGCGCATCCGCGACGGTCAACGCCTGAACCTGCCCGCCTCTTACCTGTGGGAGACATTGGCCCAGCCCAATATCACGCTGTTGACCGGGGCGACCGTGCATGCGCTGACGATGGATGGCACCAAGGTGACGGGTGTTACCTTCGAAAAGGATGGTCAGGTTCAGTCTATCACCGCCGGATCACAGGTGATCCTGTCGGCGGGGGCCATCAACTCACCGCGCATCCTGATGCAATCAGGGATCGGCCGGGCGCAGGATTTGAAACCACTTGGGGTCGAGGTCAAACACGACCTGCAAGGCGTCGGTCAGAATTTTCAGGACCACATTCTGGCCGCCGGGTGCATCTGGGAATACAACACCCCCCTGCCCCCCGCCAACAGCGCCGCCGAGGCCACGTTTTTCTGGAAATCCGACGCGTCATTAGACACGCCCGACCTGCAACCGTTCCACATCGAGGTGCCCTATGCATCCGAAGTCACCGGCGCGCAGACCGAGGTTCCGCCCAGTGCATGGACCATTGCGCCGGGTCTGGTGCGCCCGCAAAGCCGCGGCAGCGTGCGCCTGACCAGCGCTGATGTGACTGCTCCCCTTGCCATCGACGGCGGGTTCTTGCGGGAAGAGGCCGACCTGACCGCTCTGACCACCTGTATCGAGCTGTGCCGTGAAATTGGCAACGCCGCGCCACTGGCCGAATACGCCAAGCGCGAGGTCATGCCGGGGCCGCTGGACAAGGCCAGCCTGAAGGATTTCGCCCGCAACGCGGCAGGCACCTATTTCCACCAAAGCTGCACCTGCAAAATGGGTCGGGATGAGATGTCCGTCGTCGACGGCAACCTCTCAGTTCATGGGCTTGAGGGGTTGTCCATCGCCGATGCCTCGGTCATGCCGCGCGTTTCAACCGGCAACACGATGGCGCCCACCGTGATCATTGGCGAACGGATGGCGGATATCCTGATCGGCTAGGCCTTAGCCGGGAAAGCGGTCGGACAGGGAAATACCCTGTTCGGCGCACCGCCACAGGGATGGGCTGACCGCCCAGGCCAGGCTGTCTTCTTGCGCGTAGGTCTCCAATCGCGCCAGAAGGGTCTTGGCCCCGATTGTGTCTGCATAATGCATCAACCCGCCGCGCCAGCGTGGAAAGCCAAGTTCTGTCACGCTGGCACAATCGATTTCGCGGGCCGAGGTTGCGATGCCTTCGTCCAACAGGGCGACCGCTTCGTTGATCATGGCGCTAAGCAGCCTGTCCATGATCTCATCCACGGCGTAGTCGCAGCGGGTGATCTTGGCAAAATGCGCCTCTTCAAGCGCGAGGTCGGCCACAATCGGGTCCTCAACCTTGCCTCCTCCGCCGGGATAGCGATACCAGCCTGCACCGACCTTTTTGCCCAGTTTTCCCAATTCGATCATCCGGTCGGCGATGGGAATATATCGCCGGTTCGGGTCGCGCGGGGCGTTTTCGCGGCGATTGGCAAGAGCGACGTCCACACCGGACAGGTCCTGCGCCTCGTAGGGACCCATGGTATAGCCGAATTCGACCATGGCCTCGTCCACCTCCCACGGGGTCGAGCCATCCATCAGCACCGTATCCGCCGCTTCGTGGTACCGGGCGAGAATACGATTTGCGATATGGCTAGTGCTGGGAGTGTCCTGCCCCCTCACAGCGCGTTCGGCAAAGAAGATATGGCGCAGGGCGCGGGCTTGTGCGCCTTGCCGCAAGTCCAGAAACGCGGCGCGTTCTTGGGCCATTGCGTCCGACAAAGGGGTCGTGGCGCACAGGGCCACCAGATCAATCGCCTGAGGCGGCGCGATCTGGTGGGGCATCCGCTGCACGACATCGGCGCGCGCGGCCGCAATCGCCGTGTCATCTGCGGCAGGCCAGTCCCGCAATCCGGGTGGCACAGACAGCTCCAGCGTGCCTACATCCAGAAGCCGCGCAACATCCACCGGGTCCTCTGCGATACTGTCCACCAGCCCCAAGGCTTCGGCCTGTTCAGCGGGGACAAGCTTGCCGGTTGCAATCAAATCAACCGCCGCAGCAATCCCGATCAAGCGCGGCAAGCGTTGCGTGCCGCCCGCGCCGGGCACCACGCCCAGCGTCACCTCGGGCAGGCCAATCCGGACACCCGGCGCCGCGATCCGATAGCGGCAAGCCAGCGCCAGCTCACACCCACCACCCAACGCAACCCCCGTTATCGCCGCAACCCACGGCACGTCCGAGGCCTCGATCCCATTCAAAATCTCCGGCAAATGCGGCGCAACCGGCGGCGCGTCAAACTCTCGCGCATCCGCGCCCGCAGCAAAAACGCGTTGCGATCCATGCAGTACCACCCGCGACAGACCTTTCTGTGCCTGAACCCAAGCCAACGCATCCCACAGGCCCTGCCGAACGCTGAGACCGATGGCATTCACAGGCGGGTTGTTCAGCCTGACAAACCCGACGGCCCCCTGACGCCAGACATCCACGGCCATCATCGGCTCCTTCTGCGTTATAGTTCACTTTTGTGTGGATATAGTCCTAGGTCACGCATCCAACAGCTTTTGCGTCCGGATCATCGTCACCAATTCATCCAGCGACTGGTCCAGCGCCCGCCCCGACGTGTCCAGCATGAACCGCGCCCGCGCATAGAGAACCTCGCGGCTGGCCAGAATTGAAGTCAGCTGCTCCATCGCGTCGGCATTGCCCGCCATGGGCCGCTCATCACCCTGCGCGCGCACCCGGTCCATATGCTCCTGCGGCGAGGCCTTCAGCCAGATCGTATGGAAACTGGATAGCAACTTGTTGAGCGTTTCGGGCTCGGACACGATGCCACCGGCCACGGCCAAGATCACGCGGTCATAGTTTTCGATCACTCGGTCCAGCGATCCAGCCTCAAGCTTGCGGTACCCTTCTTGCCCGTAAAGGGCGAGGATTTCATCAATCGGCATTCCGCCGTGCAGGGCGATTTCCTTGTTCAGCTCCAGAAACGGCGCATCCAGTTGTTCAGCGGCCCGTTTGCCCAGCGTCGATTTCCCGGCACCACGCAACCCGATCAGACAGACGCGCTGTGCCCGACCCGCCTGATCGCTGTCGGGTGAGAGGGCCTGCAACACCTGATCACGCGTTTCGCTGTCGGCGGCAGAGAACAATTCGGCCACGCGCAGGCTGGTGGAGTTCCACGGGTCTTCGGCACCCACGAACCACTCGATCCGGTGATCCAACGAATGCGCCACACGTTGCAGCAACCCGATCGATATATTCCCCGTTCCGGATTCAAGCTGCGCCAGATAGCGCTGTGACACGCCCGAGCTTTCGGACAGAACCCGACGAGAAATGCCCTTGCGTTCACGCGCGCTGCGGACCCGTTCGCCCACCTGCACCATCAGCGCCGAGATGCTGCGTTCGATCTCGGATTCCGTGTCGATCTGGGTCGACACCCCGCTGAAGGTTGTAATTTCCGCCATGTTCCGCAATTCCGAATGTGTATAATAATGCACAATACGTTCGCCGGACCAAAAAGGAAAACGGTTATGTCCCGGTCTGCCCGGCGTCATGCAAAAACGGAGCCAACAGGTCTTGGATATCCTGCGGCGGTTGGCGTTTTTCAAACGCGTCCGCCACGATGAAGACGCTGACCGTTTGGGCCGAAAAGCATATTTGGCTGTCCTGTTCGCCATCGACGCGAAACGTGATGGAGGATGTGCCCAACCGACTGGGCCATACGTGACAGGCCAGCGTGTGCCGGGGCGTGACCGGCGCTTTGAAGTCCATCTCAAGCCGGACGAAGGGCGTGCCGACATTGCGGTCCAGTTCCAGCTGGTACCAGCCCTGACCCAGATGCTCTTCCCACCAGGCGTTGATCGCATCCAGCGTGAACCATGGCAGGCGCCCGGTATAAGCGATGCGGGCTGGGTCGCAATCGCCCCATGTCACCCGTATATCATGTCGATAGGCCGAGGCTGGCCGGGCCGACATCAATAGGTCTCCACGTGGTACCGACCGGAGTCGCGCATCTGGTCCCGTAGCGCGGTCCAGTCCTGCCCTACGCCCGCCGCAATTTCGGTCAGGGCCTGCTCAACCCCGTCCTCCATATCCCTCAGGCCGCAGATATAGACATAGCTGTTGGAGTCTTGCAGTAAGTCGGCGACGATGTCCCGTTTGGCCAGCATCCTGTCCTGAACATATTCCTTGTCCTGACCTTCTTGCCGGCTGAATACCAGGTGCTGATCCAACAGCGTCTTGGGCACTTTCTGCAACGGCCCGAAATAGGGCAAACTGTCGGGCGCTCTCGCCCCGAAGAACATCATCATGCCACCGTGGATCGTGCCCACCTTGCGCTGACGGCGCATGGTAAAGGCGCGCATCGGGGCCGAGCCGGTCCCAGTACAAATCATCAGGATACGTGCGTCGGGATCATCAGGCAGCAGAAAGGTCGACCCGAATGGACCTGTGACATTGACCGCATCACCCTTTTTCAGATCACAGATATAGTTCGAGCAAACGCCGCCCTCTTCGCGTTTGACGGTTAGTGAGACATTGTTGAAACCGGGCCGTTCGCCATCCCGCGGGCTGGACACGGAATAGAGCCGCGGCAGATGCGGTTGCCCCTCGCCTGTGGTGCCGGGCGGAATGATCCCGATCGACTGGCCTTCCAGAACCGGCATCGGGTGACCTTGAAAATCCAGAATGATATGGCGCACATCACTGTCCGAGGACGCCTCGGTCAGGCGGTAATTTCCCTGCACAACGGCCTGAACAGGTTTGCCCAAATTGTACAGGTTGATCGTGGGTTTCGATGCCGTGGCCGGGGCCTTGGATTTGCCACCAGCACCCTTATGGGCATCGGCCAGCAACGCGGCCATCGCATCATCCAGCGCCTCTATCCCGGTGTCGGCGTCATCCGAGCCCAGATCCTCCTGTTCCGGCAACTCCTCCCACTCATATTGCTGTTCCAGGCTGTAAGGTTCGGTCACCACGCGCCATTCGTCGATTGATCCGGTCGGACAGACCGGGATGCAATCCATGCAGAAGTTGCACAGATCCGCATTCACAACCACGTTGTTGTCGTCATGTTCGATGGCCTGTTCGGGGCAGGTCATCTCGCACGTGTAACAACGGATACAGATTTCCGGGTCGATCAGGTGCTGTTTGATGGGTTTGTTCATGATTTATGCCGTCGCTGGATAAGGGCAGGAAGGGTCATGGCGTCGATAAGTGCAGCGCAGATTCCGGTACAGGTGTCACAGCCAAGACAACGCCCCCGGATCACCGAGTGATTGGGCTGTATCTCGGCCTCGTCTGCGCTGAGTGCGGAACGTTCCGCTGCCATCATCCATGTCCTTCCCGCGTTGGCTGGCAAGATGCGGCGGGCAGAGGGGGTCCCCACTACCCTGCCAAACAGGCCCAAGATCAAGCCATGTGCAGTTTCACATATTCGAAATCGCCGGGCTTATTGTCGATCCCGACCTTCGGGGCCGAGATCCAGCCTGCGTATTTGCCGGGCTCATAGCACGGCACCATAAGCGACTGGATATAGGCCCCATCTTCCTTGGACGGCAGCCATTTGTCGGCATTCGCGGCCCATTCCGCTTCAGAGATGATATCACCTTCGGGATTGGCCTTGATCGCGGCAAAGACGCCGATCTGACGGTGGAACGCCTCGTCTGGCAGGGCCAGATTGAACTCGATCCCGGCTTTCTGAATGATCTTGTTCCAACGCCCGACGCCGCCCGAGGCATCGCGGACATAGTCGTCGCGCAACCGCATGTTGATCGCCGTCAGCGCGGGCACATCCTGCGTCACGATCGCCCCATCAACAATGGATTTCACTGCATAAGTGTCGCTTTGCAGCATGTGGTCGTCGTCGATACGGTTCTCCATATACCGGCCCTTGATACCCGCATTGAAAGCGTTGGCGGCATTGGTCGAAACCTCTTGTCCGAACAGGTCCAGCGACAGCGAATAGTGCAGGTTCAGCTTTTTCTGGATCGTCGGCAGGTCGATCACACCCAGATCGCGGACCTTGCCGATATCATAGGGGTCGGTCAGACCGGCCTCGTTCATCGCCTCGCAGGTGCGTTGCACGATACGGCTGACACCGGTTTCGCCCACGAACATATGGTGGGCCTCTTCGGTCAGCATAAAGCGGCATGTTCGGCTGAGCGGATCAAACCCAGATTGCGCAAGACTTTCCAGCTGCATCTTTCCGTCACGGTCAGTGAAATAGGTGAACATGAAGAAAGACAGCCAATCGGGTGTTTCTTCGTTAAAGGCGCCCAGCATCCGCGGCGCTTCTTCGGAGCCCGAGGACCGGATCAGCAGGTCATCGGCCTCTTCCCGGCCATCCTTGCCAAAGTACTTCTGCAGCAGATAGACCATCGCCCACAGGTGGCGGCCTTCTTCCACGTTGACCTGAAACAGGTTCCGCATGTCATAAAGCGATGGTGCTGTCAGACCCAAGAACCGCTGTTGTTCGACCGAGCCCGGCTCGGTATCGCCCTGAATGACAATCAGACGTTTGAGCATGTTGCGGTATTCGCCCGGCACCTCTTGCCATGCTTTCTCGCCCTTATGCTCACCCATTGGAATGATGCGCTCTTCGACCTGCGGGGCCAGCAAAACGCCCCAACGGTATTCCGGCATTTTCACATAGTCGAACTTGGCCCAGCCTTTGGGGTCAACGCTGACGGCGGTGCGCAGGTAGACCATCGAGTCCTGAAAGTTCTGCGGGATCAGCTTGTTCCACCAGTCGATATAACCGGGATGCCATTTCTCAAGCGCTTTCAGAACCTTGCGGTCCTGGCTCAGGCCGACATTGTTGGGGATCTGAGTGTCGTAACTTACGTTGATGACGTCTAGCATGTCTTTCTCCTGATGAAGCTCGGGCGGAACCTGTCACACACGTTCCATGTCATATTCGCCGCGCAACCCGGTGCCGTACCGTTGCAACGCGCCATCGGGACCCACCGCATTGGGACGGTTGAAAATCCAGTTCTGCCACGCGGTCAGGCGGCCAAAGATGCGAGTTTCCATGGTTTCGGGGCCCGCGAAACGCAGGTTCGCCTCCATCCCGGTCATCGCATCAGGGCTGAACGAGGCGCGCTCTTCCTCGAAGATGCGGATCTCGTCTTCCCAGTCGATGTCATCCAGGATCATCGTCACAAGGCCCAGCTCGTCGGCTGCTTCGGCATCCAGCGCGGTGTTTTTATGGTCTTCCATCTGGCTAGCCGCATTGGGCGTACCGTAGAACCGGGTTTCAAGCCGGGTCAGGTCATTGCCCATAGGCAAAGGTCCGAAATTGGCATCGGTCAAAGTGACCGTCGCCAAGGGACGATTGTCGCCTTCGAACTCGTCTTCCATCATATACGTACGATCCACCGCCCACAGGATTTCGGCCAGAATACCCGTAAAGCACGAGCCATGTTCGACCAGCGCGGACATCGACCGCGAAGTGACGTCGATCCGTTTCAGTAGGCGCTTCCAATATTGCAGCACCTCATTAGCCAACCAGTGATCGCGATTGGCCAGCAACAGCGCCTCATGCGCCTGAAACAGCTCGGGGTCGCCTTGGGTGCGGAAGACCAGCAGGCCCAACTCCATTTCGTTCAGGCGCAGATGCAAGATGGCATCGTCCAGTTCGCGTGCCAGCCGCAACAGATAGGCCTGATCCCCTTGCGCCGTGAACGCGGCCATGTCCTGCGGCGCGTCGGCATCCGGGCCGCTGATCGTTACGGTCGCCTTGCGGACATCTCGATCAACAGCCACTTCAATCAGGCTATACGTGACCGAGCCATCTTCGCCGACCGTCTTGTCCAACGGACCCAGAACAACCCCGGCAGCATCCGGCTTGGGCATCGCAGCGGCGAATTCGCGGGCACGTTCTTGCACGGTGGCGTCGAACTTGGAGTTCGGCACGACCTCATCCACCAGACGCCAATCCAGTGCCCGCTTACCTTTGACCCCTTCTTCGGTCGAGCAGAACACATCGGCCAGATCGCGCCGCACCTTGCGTTTGTCCGTCACCCGCGTCAGCCCACCCGTGCCGGGCAGAACCGCTAGCAGCGGCACCTCGGGCAGTGCGACCGAGGAGGTGCTGTCATCGGTCAGCATGATGTGGTTGCAGGCCAGCGCCAGCTCATAACCACCCCCGGCGCAGGCGCCTTTGACGGCAGCAATATATTTCTGGCCACTGTCTTTTTCGGCGGCTTCGTAGGTGTTGCGCGTCTCATTGGTGAATTTGCAGAAGTTCACCTTGTGGCTGTGGGCAGCCCCCCCGAGCATGCGGATATTCGCGCCCGCGCAGAACACCCGGTCCTTACCGGATTGCATGACGACCACTTTCACCTCGGGGTGCTCAAAGCGCATCCGTTGCACGATATCGGCCAGTTCGATATCGACGCCCAGATCGTAAGAGTTCAGCTTGAGTTGATACCCCTCGAACAATCCCTGATCTTCGTCGACATCCATAAACAGGTTCGCAACCGGCCCATCATATTCCACCCGCCAATGGCGATATTGCGATGGATCGGTCTGAAAATTGATGACCTTGGTCATGTGCAACTCCTAAGTTCAGTCATGCAGAATAGTGCGCTGCATGTATCGAGTAAAGAATTGAGTGCAAAATAACGCATCTTCTAGATACATTTTTTGCCATTCTCATCCCCCAATTCTACTATTTTGTGCATTATCTTGCACATTTCACCATGCAAACCCAGAACAGCCCCTCCTGCCCGGTCCATCGCCTCGCGAGCCAGATCGTCGGATAAGGTCATTAGACGCGCCATCGCGCGAGGCTGCCCCATCCGGCCTTTCAGACAGGCGTTTGCGTATTGAATAACCGCCTGCACCATCAGACGTTCTGGCGAATTTGGTGGGCAGGCCAGCCAGACGGCCTCGAGCACCTCATGCGCCTCCCAAAAATACCCTTCGTTCAGAAAGGCCAAACCGCTGGTCCAGGCCGATGTATTCTGCAGATCCGACGGCGCAACATCCGACAGGCCGGTTTTCAGCGGGTCAAACAGACCTTCGGGGTGACGCGCTGTCTGACCCGGTACGTAAGCGTGCGGAGGCCAACAGTCGCTGGTCATGCCATTTCAGGCATTGCGTGTTCCAACCGCTCAAGCCGGGCGGTGAACTCTGCGATTGCTGTCAGGGTTGCTGTGGGTTGATCAAACTGAGGGGCGTGTCGACAATTGTCCAGTATCGCTGTTTCGACCGGGGCATAGCTGCGGGTTTCAACCTCGGCAATCTGAGCCAGTGTTCCATACTGATCTTCACGCCCCTGAATCGCAAGCGTCGGAATGCGCAGGTAGTCGATAACATCCGCCACGTTCCAGGTGCGGAAACCGGGGTCCAGCCACGCATCACACCAGCCATTAAATGTCGCCGCCGGGTCGCGGTGATAAGACGCCAGCCGCCCTGCTAGGTCGCCGGTATCAAACGCTTCCCGCGCGGCGGCAATCGAAGTCAACCCCATCTCTTCGGTAAAGAAATGCGGCGCCATCAGGATTAGCCCCCGCACCCGCTGGTCCGAGACCGAACCCGCATAGATCGCCGCAATCGTCGCACCGTCGGAATGGCCCAGCAGAACCGCCCGCTGAATGCCAGCCTGATCCAGAAAGGGACCCAGAACCTGCTGCGCTTCGACGGTCATGTAGTCCAGCGGGCGCGGCAATTCTGCTGGATCGGATTGGCCATAGCCAGCACGGGAATAGGCCAGAACACCAAAACCGGTTGCCGCCGAAATCTCGGCCGGGAAATCCCGCCACATCGCTAAACACCCCAGCCCTTCGTGCAGCATCACGATGGTCGGCGCATCCTGTGGCGCAGGGCCCCAGATGCCGTATTCCAATTCCTTGCCGTTCACATCCATGCGGCCCGAGCCGCCATCCTGCCAGATCATGCGGTTTCCCTCAGTTTGAAACGTTGGATTTTGCCGGTTGCGGTTTTGGGCAGATCGTCCACCACCTCGACCCAGCGCGGATATTTCCACTTGCCGATCCGGTCTTTGACAAAGTCCTTCAGATCCCCGATCGCATCCGCGCTTTGACCATCTTTCAGAACGACAAAGGCGCGGGGCTTGTCCAAGCCTTGCTCGTCGGCATGGGCCACAATCGCGGCCTCCAGAATGGCGGGATGTTCGATCAGCGTCTGTTCAATCTCGAACGGGCTGACCCATATGCCGGACACCTTGAACATGTCATCCGTGCGCCCGCAATAGATATAGCGACCCTCGGCTGTGCGCTCATACTTGTCGCCGGTCCGGGTCCAATGCCCTTCGAAAGTCGCGCGCGATTTCTCGCGCCGGTTCCAATAGCTTTCGGCAGAGGAAGGACCCCGCACCAGCAGCTCGCCCACTTCGCCATCGCCCACCTCGTGATCGGCTTCGTCGACCAGACGCACGTCATAGCCCGGCACTGCCGTGCCAGAGGTTCCATAGACAATGTCGCCGGGCCGGTTTGACAGGAAGATATGCAGCATCTCGGTAGAGCCCACGCCATCTACGATCTGCGCGCCCATATTCTTCTCCCATGCTTCGCCCACCTCACGCGGCAGCGCCTCGCCAGCCGATGTACACAGGCGCAGATTTGGTTCGCTTTGTAGATCGCCCGCCTCGAACCGCGCATTCATCGCGGCAAAGAAGGTGGGCACGCCGCAAAACAGCGTCGGCTTGTGCGCGGCGATGATCTGAAACGCCACATCCGGCGTTGGGCGGCCACCCAGCAGGATCGTCGTTGCCCCAACCGACAGCGGAAAGGTCAGCCCGTTGCCCAACCCATAGGCAAAGAACAGCTTGGCGACCGAGAACACCACGTCCTCTTCCCGGATACCCAGCACCTGCGCCCCGAATGTATCAGCCGTAGCCCGAAGGCTGGACTGCACATGGCGCACACCTTTCGGCAGACCCGTCGAGCCCGAGGAATAGAGCCAGAACGCGGCCTCATCACTGTCCGAGGTGACGGTTTCCACTGGCGTGGCCCCATCCATGAACGCCTCAAGGCTGGTGGTGCCATCGGGCGCGTCGCCTATAACGATAACCTGCCGCAGATTTGTATTGCCTTGGATCGCAGGTGCGACCGTGGCCCACATCTCGGCCGATACGATCAGAACCGTCGCGCGGCTATCGTTCAGGGTCGCGGCGTAAACCGGCGCGGATAGCAATGTGTTGATCGGCACGGGAATGGCCCCGGACTTTATCGCGCCCCAGAACAGGATCGGAAATTCGATCTGGTCCAGCACGACCATCGCAACACGCTCTTCCCGGCGCACGTCATGGCGCGCCAGCGCGCCGGCAAACCGTGCGCTTTCCTCGGCCAAGGCGCGATAAGTCAAGGTGCGTTGCTGTCCGTCTGCCTCGTGAAAGGCCACTTTGTCGCCGCGCCCTTCACGCAGGTGACGATCCACAAACCAAAGGGATGCATTCTGGTTTTCTGACACGGGTTCCTCCTCCCCTCGACAGGCCAGCGGCTGCTTGCCGGAAAAACAATCACCCTGCTGCGCGACCCATCTCCCCCATTGGGTCGCCTCGTTCGGGGATCATTCGAATCGAGGTTTTTGGAAAATTCCGCCCCGACGCCTGAAATATGCGTTATAATGCACATTTCTCGGATATGTTTGCAACAGTGTTTTTTGCGTTTGTGCATTTTCTTGCACAAATCAGCGCTGATCAGCCAAATGGGATCAGGAATAGGGTGATCGCCGGGAACAGCACCAAAAGGACGACCCGCAGGATGTCGGATCCGACAAAGAACAGCACGGCCTTGTAGGTCTCGGTCATGCGGGTTTCACGGTCCATCGTGTTGATCACAAACAGATTCATCCCAACCGGAGGCGTTATCAACCCGACCTCTACTACGATCAGCACGAGGATACCGAACCAGATGGCTGTGCGCTCTTCGGCGATGCGGTCCGCCATGCCTTGTGTGACGCGGATACCGATCTCTTTCTGCAAATCGCGACTGATCTCGGCCCCCGAGGCAATCAGAGATTCGATCTCGGCCCGGATGTCTGGAGCAATGTCGGTGGCTCCGGCCAGAGCAGCGCGGGCTGCATCATGTTGCATCGCGATCAGGTCAACCAAACCGAAATCCAGCACAGATATGACCGGGTAAAAGATGGGAATCGTCAACAGGATCATGCTGAGGCTATCCATTACGCAGCCCAGGATCAGATAAAACACCAGGATCAGCGCCAGAATTGCCCAGGGGCTGAAGCCCTGACTCAACACGAAATTCGCCAGTTCCTGCGGCACATTCGTCAGCGCCAGAAACCCGTTATAAAACCCCGCGCCCAGAATGATGAAAAAGATCATCGCGGTGGATTTGGCTGTGGTGGTGAAACTGTCTTTCAGCGTCGACCATGTCAGCCCCCCATTAGCAACCGCGATCAAGCCAGTTCCAGCCGCCCCTACAGCAGCGCCTTCCGTGGGCGTGAACCACCCCGCATAGATGCCGCCGACGACGCCGCCAAAGACAACCAGCACGGGCCAGACGTCCAGCAGCAACCGAAACCGTTCGCGGTAGGGCACGGCGGGACGGGTTCCGGCGCTGTCTGGGTAAAGGCGCACATAGACCGAGACGGCAATCACATAACCCAAAGCCGCCAGAACGCCGGGGATAAATGCGGCCAGAAACAGCTTGGCAATATTCTGTTCGGTCAGGATCGCGTAGATCACCAACACGACCGAAGGCGGGATTAGAATGCCCAACGTCCCCCCTGCGGCCAGCGTTGCGGTAGAAAAGCCACCGGCATAGCCATACCGACGTAACTCAGGCAGCGCCACGCGCCCCATCGTGGCCGCCGTGGCCAGCGACGATCCGCAGATCGCCCCGAACCCCGCGCAAGCTCCGATCGCGGCCATGGCCACACCGCCCCTGCGGTGACCCAGAAAGCCCTCGGCAGCCTTAAACAAGGCCGTAGACATCCCGCCCAGTGTCGCAAAATACCCCATCAGCAGGAACATCGGCACAATCGACAGCGAATAGCTTGAGAAGGTCGTGTAGGTCTCGGATTTCAAACGACCCAGCGGAATGTTCAGGTTTCCGGTGACGGTCACGATGCCGACCAGACCGGTGACGAACATTGCCAACCCAATCGGCACCCGGGCAAAAATCAACAAAAGCAGAGCCGGAAAGGACAGCAACCCGATGGCGAGATCGCTCACGGCAGGAGTTCCTTTCCTGTCGCGCATTCGCGGATGCGGATGCCCGCCATATAAAGACCAACGACCGCCGCCACTACGGCTGCGCAAAAGCTGGCGGCGTAACCCCACCAGACGGGGAATTGCAGGATAAACGTATTCTCGCCAAACCGTAGCTTCGCCATCATGCCCCCAAACAACTGCACCGCTATCAGTACCAAAACGGCGGCAAAGACCACCTCGGCCAACATCCGCAAGATACGGTCAACCCGAGGCGATAGTTTCGAGGTAAAAATATCCACGACCGCATGACCCGAATTCAACTGGCAGAGCGGCAGAAAAGCAAAGATTGCAAAGGCCACGCCCGCCTCGACAATCTCAAAATCGCCATTGATGGGCCCGACGCCCAACCCTAGCGCCCATTCGGAAAAGCCCGGCGCAACCTGCCCGAGCCACCCATGCAGCAATGTATTGAGGGACCGGCCCAGAACCGAGATACAGATCAACAAGATCAAAGCCGTCAGAACCGCCCCGCCCAGCAATGCCATGCCGCGCGCCAGCTTTTCTATCGTTTGGTGCATGTCCCCTCCACCAACGGTGCCGATGCAGATTTTGGAATAATTGCCGCACGGCGTTCGGAATACGCCGCGCGGAAGGTCCGGCTTAGCTGCCGTACTCGTTCATCAACGCTTTGGCCCGATCGATCAGGGCCTGACCGTCAATGCCCTTTTCGTTCATCTCGGACAGCCAGGTGTCATAGACAGGCTGTGCGGCCTCGGCCCAGGCGGCGGATTGTTCAGCGTCCAGAGTCACCACGTTATTCCCGCGATCCAGCGCGATTTCACGTGCGGGCTCATCATAGGCCTGCTGGACTTCGCCTGCGAACATGGAAAATTCCAAACCCGAGTTGTCGTCGATGACGGCCTTCAGATCATCCGGCAGTGCGGCGTACTTGTCCTTGTTCATGGCAAGAACGAAGGTAACGGTATACATCATCGGCCCGGTGAATTCGGTGTGATTCTCCACCAGTTCCGGCACTTTCAGCGCCTTGGTCACTTCCCACGGAATGGTCGTGCCGTCGATCACACCCTTGGACAGCGCCTCGGGCACCGCGGGCACAGGCATACCTACCGGGGTCGCGCCCAATGTGCTGAGCAAGGCATTGACCTGACGCGAGGCGCCACGGATTTTCATGCCGTTGAAATCGTCTGGCGTCAGAACCTCCTTGTTAGCGTGGATCATGCCGGGGCCGTGGACCCAGCCACCCAGAACCTTCACGTCCGAGAACTCACGCGCAGCGATGTCTTCTTCCAGCAAGGTCCAGAACGCGGCCGAAGCGGGCTTGGCGTCATTCACCAGGAAGGGCAATTCGAACACTTCGGTCGACGGGAAGCGGCCCGGCGTATAACCGATGACGTTCCAGGTCATGTCAATCACGCCGTCGATCACCTGATCCAGAAGTTCCGGCGGCTTGCCGCCCAGTTGCATCGAGGGATAGCGGGTGATTTCGATGCGTCCGCCCGAATCCTCTTCGATCTTGTCGGCCCAGACGTCGATGATTTTCGATGGAATCGTCGCCTGCGCAGGCAAGAAGCTTTGCAGGTTGAATTCATACTCGGCCGCGTTTGCCGCCGTTCCCATGCCAAGGGCCAAAGCCCCCAACGCCCCGATGAGCGTGCGTTTGATCTTCATTGGTTCCTCCTCCTCTGCGCGATGCGCCATGATGCAGTTTAATGCATAACATGCATAATATCGCAACTTTTTTGTCGCTGTTTTTGTCGCAAGGTCAAAGCCTTTGAACCTGCACGGCCCGTATCCGGCCATCGCATAGGGTCATGTATGGCCCCCTTATGCTTTAATCGCAACGGTATGCTGGCATCCATGCGTTGCGAAACCCTGTCTGCAATGCAATCCTGCGCAGCGGGGACAGGAGGATCAGATGCGGACACAAGTTCTTGTGATCGGCGGCGGGCCGTCAGGTTTGCTGTTGTCACAGCTTCTCGCAACGCAGGGAATCGACAGCATCGTTCTGGAACGTCGAACAAAGGACTATGTGCTGGGACGCATCCGCGCCGGTGTGCTGGAACAGGGCTTTGTCGACCTGATGGATCAGGCAGGCGTCAGCGCGCGCCTGCACGCTGAGGCAATTGAACATAGCGGCACATTGATCGCGGTCGAAGAGGATTGCTTCCGAGTCGACTTCCAGCACCATACCGGCACCCCGGTTCTGGTTTACGGCCAGACCGAAGTGACCCGCGACCTCTATGACGCGCGCGAAGCCGCAGGTGGCGCGCTGATCTTCAACACCGAAAACGTCACCATTCATGACGCCGAAACCGACGCCCCCTATGCGACCTTCACCGCCGATGGGCAAGATCAGCGTATTGACGCGGAATTCGTCGCGGGCTGCGACGGATTTCACGGGGTCAGCCGCCAAACCATCCCGCTGTCGGTTCGGCGCGAATACGAAAAGATCTATCCTTTTGGCTGGCTGGGCATTCTGTCCGAAACCCCGCCTGTGCATCACGAACTGATCTATGCCTCGTCCTATCGCGGCTTTGCGCTGTGCTCGATGCGCAACGAGGCGCTGAGTCGCTATTACATCCAGTGTTCTCTGTCCGATCACCCGGAAGACTGGACCGATGCCGCCTTTTGGGCCGAGCTGAAACGCCGCATTCCACAGGAATATGCCGATCGCCTTGTAACCGGCCCGTCGATCGAAAAATCCATCGCGCCACTGCGTTCCTTCGTGACCGAGCCGATGCGCTGGGGGCGGCTGTTTCTGTGCGGGGATGCGGCGCACATCGTGCCCCCGACCGGGGCCAAGGGGCTGAATACGGCAGCCTCGGACGTGCACTACCTTTTTCAAGGTTTGAAGGACTATTTCCGCGACGGGTCTGAAGCCGGGATCGACGCTTATTCACAAAACGCTCTGGCGCGGGTTTGGAAGGCCGAGCGGTTCAGTTGGTGGTTTTCATCACTTCTGCACCGCTTTCCCGACCAATCCGAATTTGACCTCAAGATGCAACGGGCCGAGATTGACTTTCTGCGCAGCAACGAAGCCGCGCAAAAGGCGATGGCCGAGAACTATGTAGGGTTGCCCTATTGAAGATGACCGACGAAAAGGGGAACGTGATGGATCGCCATGCAACCGGCATGTCCGTGCGCCGCAAGGTTCTGGGCGACGCCCATGTGGATCGCGCCGAGGCCCGGAAAACCGCCTTTGACGCGCCGTTTCAGGACATGATCACCGAAACCGCGTGGGGCACGCTGTGGGCGGATGACACGATCACCCCGCGCGAACGCTCCATGATCACGCTGGCGCTGCTGGCCGCGACGCGGAACTTTGACGAGATCCCCATGCATGTGCGCGCCTGCGCCAATACCGGGGCCTCGAAGGACGATATCCTTCAGGCTTTCCTGCACGCTGCCGTCTATGCAGGCGTTCCTTGCGCCAATCGGGCCATTGCGCTTGCCAAACAAACCTTTTCCGAGATGGAGGACATGGCGGAATGACCCAGCTTTTCCCACGCGACCGGGCCTGGCATCCACAAGCCTTGGACCCCAACTATAAAACCAGCGTGACACGGTCTCCGAAACAGCCGCTCTTGTCACTGGAAGGGACCTCAAGCGAGCTGTCCGGCCCGACCTTTGGCCATGGTGACATCGACCCGCTGGACAATGACCTGCTGCGCAATTTCGCAACAACCGGCGATCCGGTGGGCGAGCGTATCCTGCTGCACGGACGGGTGCTGGATGAAAACGCCCGCCCGGTGCCCAATACTCTGGTCGAGATATGGCAAGCCAATGCCGGAGGGCGGTATCGTCACAAGAAAGATACCTATCTGGCCGCCATCGACCCGAATTTCGGCGGCTGCGGGCGAACGCTGACCGATGATCAGGGTTATTACCAGTTTCGCACCGTCAAACCCGGTGCTTACCCTTGGCGCAACTGGGTCAGCAGTTGGCGACCTGCGCATATTCACGTGTCGGTCTTCGGGACCAGCTTTGCGCAACGCCTGATCACGCAGCTTTACTTTGAAGGCGACCCGCTGATCGCCAAATGCCCGATCATCAACACGATCCCCGACCCGCGCGCGATTGACCAACTGGTGGCCGCGCTGGATATCAACGCCTCCGTCCCCTTCGACTGTCTTGCCTATAAATTCGACATCGTGCTGCGCGGGCAGCGGTCGACCTATTTCGAAAACCGGCCCGAGGGGAACTGACCATGGTGCAAAAGCTGGACTATCTCAAGGAAACACCCTCGCAGACCGCAGGGCCCTATGTGCATATCGGGCTGGCCCCCGGAGATGCCGGGTTCGACATCTACCGGCACGAGTTGGGCCGTGACATCGCGGGGCAGGACGCGGCGGCGACGAAAATTACCGTGCGCGGTGTGGTGCGTGACGGAACCGGCGCGCCCGTCAAGGATGTACTGATCGAAACATGGCAGGCGGATGCAAATGGCGTTTATCCCAGTCAGGGCTCTGTTGATCCGGGCTTTCGTGGCTGGGGCCGTGTGATACCGGATTTCGACACGGGCGAATGGGCGTTCGACACAATCAAACCGGGCGCCGTGACAGACCAAACCGGCGCGGTGATGGCCCCGCATATTAACCTGTGGCTCGTTGCACGTGGGATCAACGTGGGCCTCAACACCCGGCTCTATTTCCCCGATGAAATGGCGGCAAATGCGTCGGACCCAGTGCTGAACCTGATTGAGCAGCCCGTACGCAAGCAAACTCTGATAGCGGAACAGGTGGAAGGCGGCTACCGGTTCGATATCCACTTACAAGGCCCCTCAGAAACGGTGTTTTTCGATGTCTGACCCTGTCGCTCAAACCCCCTGCATCATCTGTGTGGCCATCACCGGATCGGTGCCTACCAAGGCCGACAACCCGGCCGTTCCCATCAGCGTGCCGGAACAGATCGAAAGCACGCACGAAGCGTTCGAGGCCGGAGCCTCCATCGCTCATTGCCATGTGCGCGACGCCGAGGGCAAACCCACCTCGGACCCCGACCTGTTTGCGGCGCTGAAGGACGGGATCGAAACGCACTGCCCCGGCATGATAGTGCAGCTTTCCACCGGAGGTCGTTCGGGTGCGGGCAAGGCGCGCGGGGGTATGCTGCCGCTGTCCCCGGACATGGCCTCGCTTTCGGTGGGGTCAAACAATTTTCCGACGCGCGTTTATGAAAACCCGCCCGATCTGGTGAACTGGCTGGCCAGCGAGATGGTAAAATACGGCGTCAAACCCGAGATCGAAGCCTTTGACCTGTCGCATATCCTGCAAGCGGCCCGGATGCACCGCGAGGGACAATTGCCCGATACACCCTATATTCAATTCGTCATGGGCGTCCGCAATGCCATGCCCGTGGATCGAGATGTATTCGACTTCTACGTCAAAACCGTGCACCGCCTGTTCGGAGACGTCCCGTGGTGCGCCGCCGGGATCGGGGCTGGGCAGATCAAGCTGAACGAATGGTCCATCGCGGCGGGCGGACATGTGCGCACGGGGCTAGAGGACAACATGCGTCTGGATCGCGACACGCTGGCCCCGTCCAATGCAGCGCTGGTGCAGCGGGCCGTCGATCTGTGCCATGCCCATGAACGCCCGGTTGCGAGTGTAGACCAGGCGCGCGCTATTCTGGGTCTGCGCTCGGCTGCGGCCTAACGCCAGTCCGGACGACCCAAGATAAGGACAACGACGATGACCGATCTGTTCTCGCACCCCTGGTTTTCCGGCCTGTTCGACGACGCCGAGGCGCAGGGCATCTGGTCTGCAGAACGGTCGCTCACCCATATGCTGGCCTTCGAGGCTGCCTATTCGCGCGGCTTGGGTGCAATCGGTAAAATCCCCACCGACCAAGCGGACGCTGCTGCCGCATGGATTGAACAAACCGCGCCCGGTATGGATACTTTGCGCGCGGGGACCATCGCGGACGGGCTGCCTGTACCAGCACTGGTTCAGGCCCTTAGATCGGATGCAGGACCACTGGCACCAGCCATTCACACTGGAACGACCTCGCAAGACGTGATGGACACGGCCTTGGCGTTGACCTTGCGTGAGACCACGAACCTGTTGCAAGCGCGCCTGTCACAGTTGTCGGACGTGCTGGGCGATCTCAGTGAAAAATTTGGTGGACGCCAAATTATGGGACGCACGCGGATGCAGGTTGCCCTGCCTGTCTCGGTCGGCCACCGGATCGAAACCTGGCGCGATCCGCTGCGCAGCTATCACCAAACCCTATCCGACCTGCGCCCGCGCGTGGAATGCGTGCAACTGGCCGGACCTGTTGGCGATGGTCAGACGATCGGGCCCTCGCTGCACGATTTGGCGAAGCATATCGCCGATGCACTTGGGCTGTATGTGACGGATCAAAGCTGGCATACCACCCGCGACAGGGTGGTGGAATATGCCGATCTGCTGTCGCACATCTCGGGGTCACTGGGAAAAATGGGGCAGGATATCTGCCTGATGGCCCAACAAGGTGTGGACGAGATCAGGCTGTCCGGTGGAGGAACATCCTCGGCCATGCCACATAAACAGAACCCCATTCTGGCTGAGCTGCTGGTAACACTGGCGCGGTTCAACGCCGTACAGGTGTCCGGGATGCACCATGCTATGGTGCATGAACAGGAACGATCCGGCAGCGCGTGGGCATTGGAATGGATGATCCTGCCGACCATGGCCCAGATCACGGCTCGGTCACTTGCTGCGGCCACCACATTGTGCACGCAGATCATTTCAATCGGCGCAACGCCCGACTAACGCTTCAACAAATCCAATGTGGATCTGCTCAATTCGGATGCCCGTTGTGTGACTTCAACTCGGGCAAACTGTTCCGTCAGTTGGCGCGGGCCACGAGCTGATAACCTGGCTTGGCAATGGCTCGAACTTTGGTAATCGGCGCACTATTAATCCAAGTCATGCCCTTCATTCTGATCCAGATCTTTGCAGTCGTCGTCATATGATTCTTGCCCACGATCGCAACCTTTCTACCAAAGCTTCTTTTCTTGGCACGTTTTGGAGAAGGTCCGGCGCAACGGCGGCATCCTCTCACCGAACCTAGGGCGGAACACCGCCGGGCCCGATTCAGATGGCTTGCCGGTTTACCCCCCGCCGGAAGATGCCGCAGGGAAATGGCCGGTCGGCTTAGACACAAATTCGCAACGCATCTTCTGGGTCGACAGACGTTACTTTAGACGCATGCCCAATACATATAGGCCAGAGTTTGCGACAGAACTACTTGGCGATACCTCTAGGGAAGCCTTAGAGACAGGCATGACATACCACCGTCCAACTTGGCACAATCGGTATTGTCTATCTCGACAACTTCATAGCCTGCGCGGTCCAGCATATCGGCCGTTCGAGGGAAGCCCGCGGCCATCAGCACCAGATTGTTGAAACGGATGGCATTGGCAGCGGCTTCTTCTCCTTCGGCGACATGTAACACACGGTAGCCGTCAAAACAGCCTGATGCGTCCAGTCGGTGGGTGGACAGGATGGTCTCGGCATCCATCAGCGAACAATCTGTTTTGAAGTGCAGCACACCTTTGGGCGTGAAGACTTCCCGCAGCTTGTGTCCCCAATCAGAAGTTATCCTTGCCAGTTCAGCGACACCTTCCGCGTCGGTACGATCTGATCGGCCCACCAGAATTTCCCGACCGGTTACAATAATATCACCGCCTTCGATATGACCAGGGCCTTCGATCGCACGTACCGTATCGTAGCAGTCATGAAGGGTCGGAGCCATTTCGGCGACTTCGCCCATGCGCGATGGCGCACCAGGCCGCATCAGAACCACGCCTTGAGGGAGGCAAAGAGCAGTGTCTTCTACAAATTGTGCGTCTGGAAAGGTATCGAGCGGACCAAGCTCGATCACCTCTGCACCCGTGCTCTTTAGGGTGGCTACATATGCCTGATGCGCTGCCAACATCCCATCAAGATCTGGATCGCCGACATCCTCAGCGCGCAGCCCGTTTGCGATTGTGGATGCAGGGCGACGGGTGATGGCGCGTGAAAACTCGAAAGTGGGGTCTGTCATGGGTCAGTCTTTCGTGGGTGCAAGTTTTGCGGCAGTGATTTCGATCATGGACGGTCCTTTCACGGCGACAGCGTCGCGTAACTTTCGCGCGACCACCTGTGGTTCCGCACGAGCTTCAAAATACGGAATGCCAAAAGACTTTGCGGTTGCCGCAAAATCGGGAGGCGTAGGATTACAACCGATCACTGTTACACCGACGTCCCTCATCGACGTTGCAATTTCTCCGTACCCGCTATTGTTCCAAATCACGAAGATGACAGGCAGGTTTTCGTCGACGGCGGCCATGATTTCAGGAAGGGAAAACTGGGCGCCACCATCCCCGACAATACACACCACAGGGGTGGAAGGGGCGGCGATTGCAGCTCCGACCGCCGCAGGAATTCCGTAGCCAAGCGCACCATATCCGGTTGCAGCATTGAACCAGCCACCCGCACGGTCGTGGTCATAGTACAGGTTACCCGCATAAATCGGTTGGGTTGAGTCCCCGATCACAAGCGCATTGGGCACCGCATCGCGGATCGCATTGAGAATATCAACTATTTCGCGATAGTCCGGGCCAATTTCGTCCAACGCAGCGGTGCGTGCAAGCTTGGCCCGCATTTCACCTTCGCCCTTTTTTGCCGTTTTTGGCAATGACGCGGCCAGCACAGGTGCGACCAGTTCGACATCTCCGTGAATCGCAACCTTGGCTGTATGGCGGGCCAGTTGATCACGGCATCGGTCCACCCGGATCAGACCGTGCATCTCTGCCATCTGGCCGGTTGCATACATGTCGAAATCGGTGGGGCCAAGTTCGGTTCCCAATGCCAGCACGCAATCTGCGTCTTCAATCAAGTAGCGCACGGCCGGCAAGCTGGGGCTGGCAGGCACAGTCAGTGGATGATCATGCATGAGGCCTCGGGCGTTGACGGTTTGCACAACCGGCGCGTCAAGCGCTTCGGCCAACGCTTGCAAAGCACCCTCTGCGCGCTTTGCACCACCACCGGCGACAATTACGACGCGCCCAGCCTCGGCCAGTCGGCTTGCAGCCTCACTGATCAGATCAGTACCTGCTTGACACTCGGTGTGGGAAAGGGCAATGGGCGCCGCGACATAGGGATGGGCAGCCACATCCAAGGGAACCTCGATATGCACAGGCCCGGGCCGCTCGGTGGTCAAGCGCTGAAAGGCGCGGTCTACGACCGGGTCCAGCTGATCGGCGTCAGAAACCTGTTCAGAAAGCAACGCGACTGTTTGCGCAAGTTTCAGTTGATCGGGCAGCTCGTGCAAATGCCCCATGCCCTTTCCAAGCGATGCCGTCGGGTTAACACCGGACACCACCAACAAGGGCACTGAATCCGACCGTGCCTGGGCCATAGGGGTCAGCGTATTCGTCAAACCCGGCCCAGTTATCACAAAAGCTACGCCCGGCTTACCCGATACACGTGCATAGCCATCCGCCATAAACCCTGCGCCCTGTTCGTGCCGAGGGGTAACATGTCGAATGCCAGATGCCGCAAGACCGCGGTACAGCTCGATGGTATGGACACCCGGAATACCGAACACACAGGCCACCTCTCGGCGCCGAAGCTCTGCGACCAAAGCTTCCCCAACTGTCAGAGCGCTCATGCGACCTCACGCGGTATGTTGTTGGCATGATCAACAATTCGGGTGATGGCGGTGGTGAAATCATCGTCACTGATCGTCAATGCCACACGCACCCAGTTCTTCAGGCTGTCGCCGAAGGCCGAGCCCGGCATGACAGCAACTCCGGCTTGCAACAAGCGCCATGCGTAGGCCTCACCATCAAGACCGGTGTTCGCAACATCAATGAGCGCGAACATCCCAGCCTCGGGACGGTGCACAACAAGTTCAGTGTCGGCCCCCAAGCGATCCGCCAGCAAACTGGCCCGGCGCGCGAACCGTTTGGCCATGCCAGAGGCAACCTCTGACCCGTCACGGATCGCCTTCTCGGTCATATCCGCGATGAAGGGCTGATTTCCGAACAGCAAGGTTTCAGAATAAGGCAGCAGTGCCTCGCAGAAGTCGGATGGACCGACACACCAGCCACTGCGGAAGCCGGGCGCAGCGTGTGACTTCGAAATGGATGAAACTCCGATGACGCGGTCCGCAAATTCCGTATACGCAAGGGGCGAGACAAATTGTGACCCTTCAAAGACCAGGTCTTCGTAAACCTCGTCCGTTATGATCCACAAATCATGCGCGATTGCCAATTGCCCGATCTCCGCAATTTCTTGCGCAGTCAGGATCGCACCGGTTGGGTTGTGCGGCGTCGTCAGCAAGATCGCACGGCTGCGCGGCGTGATCCGTTTGGCGATGTCTTCAGCCTGAAGGCGAAATCCATGCTCGGGTCGCAAGGGAACGGGCACCATGTCTGCTCCTGACGCGCGCACGACACCTTCGTAGGTGGCATACATCGGATCGCCGACCAGAACCTCGTCGCCAGCCTCAGCAACCCCGGCCATAACCGCGAAAAGGGCGGTTTGCGTGCCGGGAAAACAGAGGATGTTTTCAGATTTAAAACTGCGTCCCCGGCGGAGCGAGTATCGCTCGGCCAACGCATCCAACAGGCCCTCTTCTCCACGACCATTAGAATATCCCGTCCGCGCTGCATGCAGCGAATGTACCGTAGTCTCGATCAGAGAGGCGGGCACAGGAACATCCGGCTCACCTATCGTCATCTCGACGATATCAGCACCTGCTTTGACAAGTTCGCGGGCTTTCAGGTGTACGCTCCATTTGGCGCCACCCAAACCCGCCAACCGAGCTGTTACTGCTGAGGTTCTCATGACTCTGCTGCCTCTTTGTTCAACGTGATACCTAGAATTGCGCCGACCGAGTCTAGGCCGATCTGGGGCAACTGGCCTTCGGCAAACGCATCCGGAAGCGCACCGCCTTCCAGCCAGAGGCCGTCGATCACCGCGTTGCACGCGATCGCCAACTGTTTCGCCTCGAAGGGTTCCACATCGCGCCGGGTTTCCTTGAGCGCAGCGACGATGAGCGCTTCGAGATGGTCTCGGAAGTAGTCATAAGTGCGCTGGTGGACATGTTGCATTTTGGGGTCCGTCTGGACCTTGTTCAGAAATCCGGCCCAAAGGGCGACGACCTTGGGATCGACAATTGGTGGCCGCAAAGACGCATCGACAAAGTTCGACAACCGAGACACCGCCGTCCCTTCCCCGGTATAGGCGGCCGTTTTGACGGTCAGCGTATTCATATGATGCTCGTAGGCCGCGTGCACCAATTCGTCTTTCGAGGTGAAATAGTGTCGGATCAAACCTTGAGTCACGTTTGCACGCGCCGCGATCTCACGCACAGTTGCGCCACGCACCCCCATCTCGGCGATCAGGTCCAGAGTTGCCAAAATCAATGCCTCGCGCCGATGCTCGGCGGACTCACGCGTAAATTTTCGGCTATTGTCCTGCACCGCGGGCATATCCATGACATGAAGTTATTATACACTTGCATAATCACGAGATTCGGGGCTTACTGCAAGCTGAAATCAGAAGATGCCTGGATATGGACGCAGCCAAAGCCGCTACACCCGTAAATCATACGACAGAGAATGACGAAGCGATTAAGGTTGAAGACCTACACAAGTCCTTCGGCCCGCTAGAGGTTTTGAAAGGCGTGTCCTTGACGGCGCATAAAGGCGATGTCGTCGCAATCATCGGGGGGTCGGGCTCTGGCAAGTCGACAATGTTGCGCTGCATCAACTTCCTGGAAACTCCGAGTTCGGGCAAGATCACGATAGGTGGCGAGCAGGTCGAGATGCACGACGATGGCAGCCCATCCAATCGTCGACAGATCGAGCGTATACGCACCCGGCTGGCGATGGTTTTCCAGCAGTTCAATTTGTGGACCCATCGTACGCTTCTGGAGAACGTGATCGAAGTGCCGGTGCACGTACTCAAGGTTCCCAAAGCTCAGGCCATCGCGCGTGCGCATGAGTTGCTAGAGCGCGTGGGGCTCGGCGACCGGGCCGACACTTACCCTGAATATCTATCCGGCGGACAGCAGCAGCGCGCGGCAATTGCGCGAGCGCTGGCCGTAGATCCTTCGGTCATGTTGTTTGACGAGCCGACCTCGGCGCTGGATCCTGAACTGGTCGGTGAAGTGCTGACCGTGATCCGCGATCTTGCGTCCGAAGGGCGGACGATGCTGCTGGTGACCCATGAGATGAAGTTTGCGCGCGAAGTCGCCAATCACGTCGTCTATCTGTATCAAGGCCGAATTGAAGAGCAGGGACCACCTGCTGAGGTTTTCGGTAACCCCAAGTCTGAACGATTGAAGCAGTTTCTAAGTTCGGTCGCATAGTCCAACAAAACAAAGCCAACAGGGAGTAACATAATGAAAATCAGTAAAATTTTTGCATCCAGCCTTGCTGCTGCACTTCTTTCAGCTGGCGTCGCCAGTGCCGAAGAGGTCAAGATTGGTATCGCAGCCGAACCCTATCCGCCATTCGCGTCGCTTGACAGTTCCGGCACCTGGGTCGGCTGGGAGATCGACGTGATCAACGCTGTTTGCGCGGCGGCCGAACTTGATTGCGTCATCACTCCAGTTGCGTGGGACGGTATCATCCCGTCGCTGACGGGTCAGCAGATCGACGCCATCATGGCCTCGATGTCGATCACCGAGGAACGTCTGAAAACCATTGATTTCAGCGATCCCTACTACAACACTCCTGCGGTCATCGTCGCAGATAAGTCGATCGATATCGATGCAACTCCGGAATCCTTAGCGGGCAAAGTTGTTGGCGTGCAGGCTTCGACCATCCACCAGGCCTATGCACAAGAATACTTCAAAGATGCGGAACTGCGCGTCTATCAAACTCAGGACGAAGCCAATCAGGACCTGTTTGCGGGCCGGATCGACGCCACACAGGCCGACAGCATCGCAATGGCGGACTTTGTGAATTCGGACGCTGGTGCCTGCTGTGAAATCAAAGGGGCCGTTAAAGATGATCCTGCCATTCTGGGGCGCGGCGTAGGGGCCGGTGTCCGCAAAGGGCAAGATGATCTGAGAGAGGCGTTGAACAGGGGTATCGCTGCCATCCTGGCGGATGGAACACATGAAAAGATCACCTCGAACTACTTCTCCGCCAGCATCTACTAAGCCATTAACGTGACCGGACTACTGGAATCGCTAGGTTTGGCGCAGAGCGCAGAGCTGCTGTCGCTCTCGCCTCCAGGATGGGGTGGCAATCTGCTGCGCGGTTTGTCCAATTCATTGCAAATCGCCTTTGGTGCTTATGCGCTCGGCCTAGTGATCGGACTGTTCGGAGCTTATGGCAAACTATACGGCGGGAAGGTCACACGCGATCTTCTCGCCATCTACACGACCGTTATCCGGGCTGTGCCGGAATTGGTCCTGATCCTGATCCTGTATTATGTAGGGTCGGATATTATTAACAAGATATCCGCAGCCATAGGAGGCGGACGGGTCGAGATCAACGGAGTGGCCGCTGGCATCTGGGTGCTGGGCGTTGTTCAGGGGGCTTATGCCACCGAAATTCTGCGCGGGGCCATACAGGCTGTACCGCCCGGCCAGATCGAAGCTGCCAAGTCCTATGGCATGCCAGCCTTCATGACCATGCGCCGCGTAACGATACCAGCGATGATGAGCTTTGCCGTGCCCGGTCTGGCCAATCTATGGCTGATCGCCACCAAGGACACCGCGCTGCTTGCAGTCGTTGGCTTCAACGAACTGACCCTTGAAACCCGACAAGCCGCCAGCAGCACCCGCGCCTATTTTACCTTCTTCTTGTCTGCCGGGTTTCTGTACCTCATGGTCACCCTGTGCTCGGGCGTCATTTTCGGCCGGATTGAAAAATGGGCCCGCCGTGGCCAGCCCTCTCTGACAGGGGGTAGTAAATGATCAGTCTTAGATCTCTGATGCAACCGCATCGCGTCGCAATGATGCTGATTTTCGCAGGGATCGTCATCTGGTGTGCCGTCTCGCTGCAATGGGACTGGCTGCCGAAATACGCTCCGCTGGCCTTGCAAGGTATTTGGACGACAATTTGGCTGCTGGTCGTCACGGTCGTACTTGGGTTCTGTCTTGCGGTTCCTCTTGGGTTGGCGCAGGCTGTTGGACCTTGGTATCTTGCTGCCCCGGCCAAAGCGTTTTGCACCATCATTCGCGGCACGCCCTTGCTGCTTCAACTTTGGCTTTTGTACTACGGTCTCGGGTCACTGTTCCCTCAGTTCCCGTGGATACGCTCGTCTGAACTCTGGCCGTATCTGCGGCAGGCCTGGCCCTATGCGGTTTTGGCGTTGACCCTGTCCTATGCAGGCTACGAGGGCGAGGTTATGCGCGGGGCCTTCAAAGGTGTTGCCAAGGGGCAGCTAGAGGCCGCCAAGTCGTTCGGCATGCCCAGACTGACGATGTTCCGCCGCATCTGGTTGCCACAGGCAATCCGCAATGTGTTGCCGACTTTGGGCGGCGAAACCATCTTGCAGATGAAGGCGACACCTCTGGTGGCGACCATCACTGTTGTCGACATTTATGCAGTTTCATCGCGGGTGCGTTCGGACACATTCATCATCTATGAACCACTGCTGTTGCTGGCGGTATTCTACATTCTGGTCGCTGGCTTGATCGCAGTTGCCTTCCACTGGCTGGAGGTCAAGGTGCTTGGGACCGGGCAGGAACGACGCTAGGCTCAGGGCTCACAGTCAACAGACGATCAAAGCGTCGAGGGCAGTTGCTGTGAGGAAAACGTCGTACCGCTTCGCGACAGGTGCCAGCCGCTAACGCAGCCAAACATGATCTCGCATTGTGGGCCTTCACCATCCAGCGTCTGGACCTGCTCACCAAGTCCAGAAGTGATAAGGCTGCACTCTTGTGCGAATATCCTAGGCGCTTTTTCTGCAATCTAACGCAGACCGTTCCAAGGCACCTTGTCCGCGACATCTTCGATCTCGTACCCCATATCTCCGACACATGGTCCCAGAATTGCCAGAAGAGTCGCTTCGTGATCGCCAATGTTAAACGTGGCGTGGACCACATCCTATGCCGTTCCGCGTGTCATGCGGCGGTCACAAGTCACCCGGGTTCTACAGTCCGTGCTAGCCGGAAACCGTGACCTGACATTCAGTTAAAACCAATAGCGAAAAGATTTTTACTGATACCCGTGGTGCAGGAGGGGCAGATTTCGGCGGAACCCGAAGCTGCGCTTTAGCCCGGCATCAGTGACTTTACCAACCGGTCTTTTGAGGCAGGTACCGAAATCGACCGGTTTACCCCAGTACCCTCGATATTGAGCAGGTGAGGTTGTCTTGGGGCCTTAGGATCCAGATTGCGCAGCTCTGATTTCTTTGACGGTTTCACGCACTACTGCAATCCTTTGGTCGATGTCTCGGGCACTCAACATCCCCTGACTTTCCAGCGTTTCTTCAATCGCCTGCAGCCAGCAATTGAAATAGAGGCCTTCCACCGCCGCGGCCGAGGTTGCATGTTTCTGCTTTTCGGTCTTTGTCACCAACGCTGCCAATCGGGATTGAAAAGTGGTCCAGGAAAAGTGCCCCTGTTGGACCAGAGCCACAACAAGGGCGAAGACCCTTGTCTGCCAGGGAGCCCTGAACAACGGGTTATCTTCACTTAGCCCCGGAATAGAGCTGCGTAGCTGGGCTGCTGCCTGTTGATGCGCGTCAAGCGGGTTCAAGGTAGTTCTCCCAAAGATCCAGGCATACACGACCCTTCGGGTCCGCGTCATTGCCCCATAGGTCGGTCGCCAAGAACTCAACACAGTAGCAATGCTGTGGGCTAGGTCCCTGCCCTACGGCCATGGTGTCGGCAAACTGGAAAACTCCGGCATTCAAGGTGATCTGTCCCACGTGGTTGCGCACATAGCGCGGCACCCGCGTATGGCCGGCGGGGCTATTGGCTAGAACGCGCACCGACTGGCCAACGGTAAAGCGTGGCGCGGCGGTGGTTGGGGGAAATGTCATCTCAGCCCCTGCTTTGGTAGCCGCCAGTATGTCAGCCGGGCCAACCGCTGGGTGGTCGACCAATGCAATGTCGAACCGTTTGCGGCCCGATGCGACTTCCTGCGGATCAACCAGACCTGCCGCCTGTACCAGCGCGGTGGCGGCCACGGTCCATTTTTCGAAGTAGTCCAGCCGCAAGTAGTCTTCCGGCGCGATACGTTCAATCGCGGCGCGGTGTTCATCGGCGCAGAAAGGTACGGACCACGCCAAAGCCTCGGTCAGGGCGAAAGCGCGCTTTTGCCAGTCGTGGTCAAACGCCCGGTCCTGATCGCAGGGCACCGGGCCAAACCCGTGCATCCCGCCCATATCATGAATGCCGTCCATCCCCTGCCCCTAAACCAAAGCCGTGCCGATCATGCCGTTGCGGGTGGCAAGATCAGCCAGTTCTTCGGTGGAAAGCCCTTCGGTCCCGTCGGGGCGGCGTGGCAGAACTAGATAGCGGATCTCGGCCGTACTGTCCCAAACCTTGATCTGCACCTCATAGGGCAGGCTGACACCAAATTCCGCCAGAACCGCACGGGGTTCGCGCACCACACGCGACCGGTAGGCGGGGCTTTTGTACCATGTGGGCGGCAGGCCCAAAACCGGCCACGGATAGCAGGAACACAAGGTGCAAACGATGACGTTGTGAACCGCATCCGTGTTTTCGACCACGCGGATATGTTCGCCCTGGAACCCGCTGAACCCCATCGCATTGATCGCCGCAGAACCGTCGCGCAGCAACCAGTCTTTGTACTCTGGGTCCGTCCACGCCCGCGCCACCACAGCCGCGCCGTTGCGCGGGCCGGTTTCGCGCTCATAATATTCAACGATGCTGTCCAGCGTTTCGGGTTTGACCAGGCCTTTGGCCACCATCAACTCTTCCAACGCGCGCACGCGCAAGGCGGGGCCTTCTTCCAGAGGATCGTGATCATGGGGCATGGCTCGGTTACTCCATCGCGCCGAGAATACGAGCCAAGTTTGAAAACCGCGCGATCAGGGCAAAAATCACGATATTTATCACCATGAAGATCACCGCAATCGACGCAATAACCGGCGTGTACCCATAGCGCAGGGCGTTAAAAATCTTGATCGGCAGCGTCTCGACCGAGAAGCCCACGGTCATGAGCGCGATGATGTATTCATTCAGGCTGAGGACAAAGCAGAACGCAAACCCCGCAAAGGCAAAGGGGGCAGCAATCGGCAGGATCACCGTGCGGAAGACGACGGCGTTCGAGGCGCCCATGGTCTGGCTGGCCTCGATCAGCGCGTGATCGACGCTTTCCAACCCCAGTGAGATCGTGACCAAAGGCAGCGCCAGCAGGAAGACCGCATGGGCAATGATGACGTTGATCATCAACCCGTTCAGCCCAATCCCGGTGAAAAACAGCAGGAAGGCTAGCGCCATGATCACAGGCGGCAGGATGAACGGTGCCACCCCAAGCGCCAGCAGCGCCTTGGCATAGCGCAGGCCATAGCGCCACGCGAAATATGCCACCGGCATCGCGATCAGAACCGACAGACTGGCCGAGGCAAAGGCGATGAACAAAGAGTTTTTCAAAGCCGTGAACCAGTCATTCGCCACGAAAACCTCGGCATACCAGCGGAAGGAAAAGCCGCGCGGCGGGAAGGCCAGAAACTTTTTGGCGTTGAAAGACACGGCCGCGATCACAAGGATCGGTCCGATCAGATACAGCGCAAACAGCGCCAGATAGATACTGCGCAGCGCTCTCATGCCTTTTTCCCCGAGAATTTCGTGACCAGCCAGATCACTGTCGCGCTGAGAACCAGCAACACCACCGCCAGCGCTGAGGCAAAGGGCATATTGAAATTGAATATCGCCTGATCCGTAATCAGCACTGACAGCGTCCAGTGTTCGGGCTTGCCCAGAACCTGCGGCACAATGATGGCCCCCAGCGTCAGCACAAATACCGTGACCCCGCCCGAGATGATCGCAGGCCGTGTAACGGGAATGATCACCGTGAAAAACGTCCGCAAAGGCGAGGCCCCCAACGTGCGCGATGCCTCGATCAAGCTTTTGTCCAACCGGCTGAGCGCGGGAAACAGCAGCAGGACCGAAAACGGCACGGTCAGGTAGACCAGCGCGGCCACCACTGCGCCTGCGGAGGGGGTCATGGCAAAGCTTTTCTCAATCACGCCAAACCAGACAAGGATATTGGCCACGCCTGCGGTGCGGGACAGCAGAATTTGCCAGCTAAACGCGATCAGGACTTCGGACAGGGACAGCTGCGCCAGAATGTAGATCAACCAAAAGGTCTGCGAGCGCGGTGGGAACGTGGTCAGGAAATAGGTGAAGGGATACGCGATCAACAGGCTCAGAACCGCGATCAGCGCGCACAGACCTGCCGAGAACAGCGCCCGTTCGATGTAGAACCACGTCAGGAAGCGTTCAAAATGCTGCAGGTCAAAGCCGGTGGCATAGCCTCCGTCATCGGTTGGCGTGGACACGCTGGTCAGCAAGATCAGGACGAAGGGGATCACAAAAAACGCCCCGATCATCACCGAGGATGGGATCAGCCCAATATAGCGGGAAAGCGCGCTCGATTGCATCTTCTCCCTCCTAAACCGCCAGCACGCTGCAGGCCGCAGCGGGCATTTCAACATGGACCTGATCGCCCACTTTCACATTGGGCCAGTCCTTTGGCGTCAAGACCGAAATCACCTCGTGCCCGGCGCAATCCACCAAAATCTCGATCGTGGCGCCGATATCGCGTACGAATGTCACTGTGCCGGTGACCGAATTGGCCACATCCACATCTGAGGGGTGATGCACGAACACCTCTTCCGGGCGGGTCATCAGAAGAACGTCATCGCCTTGGGCAAAATGACCTGTGTTGCCGCCCACGTTCAGAGCGGTCCCGTTCACATGCACGCTGTCAGGCCCTGACATCTTGGCAGGCAGCAGGTTGCTGGTGCCGATGAACCCGGCCACGAATTTGTCGACCGGAGTCTTGTAAATCTCCATCGGGGTGCCGGTCTGCAGCACCTGCGCCTTTCCCATGACCACGATCTGATCGGCCATCGTCATCGCCTCGGTCTGGTCATGGGTGACGACGACAGTGGTGATCCCAAGCTCTTGTTGCAGCTTGCGCAGCTCGATCTGCATGACCTCGCGCAGATTGGCATCCAGCGCTGACATCGGCTCATCCAGCAGGAACACCTGCGGGTTCAGTGCCAAGGCGCGCGCGATGGCCACGCGCTGACGTTGACCCCCCGACAATTGCGAGATCTTGCGATCCTCAAGCCCCGGAAGGTGAACCATATCCAGCAACTGCCGCGCGCGGTCTTCGCATTCCGACCGGGAATGACCCCGAATGCGCATCGCATAGCTGATGTTTTCGCCCACATTCAGATGCGGAAACAGCGCAAAAGACTGAAATACCATGCCGATATTGCGCTGATGTGCGGGCACGCCGGTCAGGTCCTGATCCTCGAACCGGATCGTGCCTTGCGTGGGTTCGTCCAGCCCGGCGATCATCCGCAGCAGAGTGGTCTTGCCACAGCCAGACGGGCCTAGAAAACAGATCATCTCGCCGGTATTGAACTGAAGGTTCACATCTTTGACGGCCGTCACGGTGCCGAATTTCTTGGTGACGTTTTCGATGCTTAAACCGGGCATAAGGGTCTATTCTTTCAACAAAGGAAGCGGCCCGCCCCACCTGCGCGGGACGGGCCAGTGTCGTGAGTGGTGTTATCCCGCGATCATCTGATTCCAGGTGTCGGAAATCCAGTCCGCGTGATCCTTGTAAATGTCATAGCGCGGCACGATCGGCGCTTTGGGGCTGCTGACGGCCGCCAGTTCTTCTTCGGTCAAATCAGTCAGCGCAGGGTCGACGACCGGCGCAGTGCCCACGTTGCGCGACAACAGGGCCTGCGTTTCGGCCGCCGAGATAAAGTTGATGAACTCGTGAATCTCATCCACCGGCTGGGCGTGTTCGGGCACGATCCAATAGCCCGAGTCCACAACCGCGCCTTCTTTCGGGAAGGTCGAGACCACCGGGAAACCTTCGGCAGCGGCAAGACCCGCCACATCGTGATAGTACTGACCCATCGGAATCTCACCATCTTGTAGCGCCTGCTGGAACGCGCCTTCGTCCTTGTACCAAAGCCGCACATTAGGGACGAGTTCAGACAGCTTGTCGAACACCTGCTGGATACCGTCCTTGGTGTCCAGAATATCTGTACCACCAAAGAAAGTGGCCGCCGTTACCTCGAGCATATGCGAGTTCGACGCGAGTCCCAGCAGACCGATTTGATCCTTATAGGTCTCATCCCACAGCGCGGCCCAGCTGTCCGGGGCTTCGGGGATTTCGTCCGAATTCGTGCACAGCGTGATGTACCACGACACCGCGCCGACACCGTACAGGGTACCGTCGTCATAGCGGTCCTTGAACCTGTCAGGCATGTTCGACAGGTTCGGGATTTTGGAGTCGTCCAGCGCCTTGAACACTTTCTGATCCGCCCCATGGCTGCGCGGGATACCCGCCATCAGCGACACATCCGCCGGGGCGGTTTTGGCGCGGGCAGCGTTCTTGATCTGCACCAGCCATGTCTCGCCGGTAGGTACGGCGACCGAGTTCACCTCGATCCCGGTGGCCTTGGTGAATTCGGGGAAGATGAACTGCTTGAAGCTGTCTTCAAAGAACCCGCCATAGGTTCCAACCTTAAGTGACTGGGCGGCTTGCACGATGGCGGGTGCGGCCAGCGCGGCAGCCCCGGTTGCGGCAGCGGTACCTAAAAATCGGCGACGTGAAAGGGTGGTTGGCATTGTGATCTCCTGTTGGTTTTGTTCAGTTGGCCCGGTTCTTGGGCAGGACGCAAAGCATTTCATAGGCCAAGTTGGCCCCGATCAGCGCAGTGCAGCCGCTGACATCATATTGCGGCGAGACCTCGACCAGATCGGTTCCGACAAGGTTCAGCCCGGCACAACCGCGCACGATTTCGAGCGCCTGAATATTGGTCAGCCCGCCCATTTCGACCGTCCCGGTTCCGGGCGCATAGGCCGGGTCCAGACTGTCGATATCAAAGGTCAGGTAGGTCGGCATATCCCCGATCCGCGCGCGGATATCCTGCATTAGGGGGGTCAGGGATTTGTGCCAGCACTCCTCGGCCTGAATGACAGTAAAGCCCTGATTGCGGCCCCAGTCAAAATCGTCAGGCGCATAACCCGTCCCGCGCAGGCCAATCTGGAACACCTTGTCATTCTGCAGCAGCCCATCTTCGACCGCTCGGCGGAACGGAGTGCCATGGGCAATTTTTTCGCCAAACATTTCGTCATTCGTATCTGAATGCGCGTCCACATGGATCAAGGCCACTGGGCCATGTTTGCGGGCGATCGCGCGCAGCACCGGGTAGGTCAGCGTGTGATCTCCGCCCAGTGTGACCGGAACGACATCGTGGCTGAGAATCTGATCATAGGCGCCGGTGATTATGTCCATGGTTTTCTTCAGATCAAACGTGTTGATCGCCACATCGCCAATATCGGCAACCTGCATGTTGGCAAAAGGAGCCGCGCCCGTGGCCATGTTGAAGGGCCGCAACATGCAGCTTTCGGCCCGGATCGCACGTGGCCCGTGACGCGTACCCGTCCGGTTCGAGGTGCCGATATCCATCGGAATACCCACGAAACAAGCGTCCAGCCCGGCGGCGGTTTCCTGCGCTGGCAGGCGCATCATTGTCGTGCCGCCTCCGAAACGGGGCATGTCGTTGCCACCCAAAGGCTGATTGTATCGCGGCGCGGTCGTGTCTGGCATTGAGGGTCCTGCGGCTGAAGTCATACAAGGGTCTCTTGGACCGTACGCCGCCCAATTGGGTCAAAAAATAGCGTTCCACAAACTCTTACATTTTCATTTTGCAATGTAATCCCCTTGGTACATCTGCCGAAGGATCTGGATGAATAGCGTGTTTACCTTGGGTGCCGCACCGGATCGCGTGACAATCTGCATGTCGCAAGAGTAGTCGCGGCTGCTGTTGGGCAAGCGACGCAACCGCCCCCGACCTTCCCAGTCAGCGGCCAGATGCAGCGGCAATAACCCGATATAGGCCCCGCTGAGGATCAGGATCAGTTGCGCTTCAATTTCTTGCACAAAAAGGTCTCGATCCGAGGAATGCTGGGTCTTTTGCCTTTGCTGGTTCCAATACCCGCGATGAACCCAAGCGTGCTGAGAAATAGCATCGTCACCAAGGGCGTCCGCGGGTGCCGAAAACAACGGATGGGTGTCCGAGCAATAAAGCGCATGATGTTCGCAATACAAATCGGTTATATGCAAGCCATTGCTCACATTATCAAAACTTCCGAATCCGATATGGTACGTACCGTCCAATACGCCTTGCTGAATATCTTGCGGCTCGGAAATCGCAAGGTCGATGCGCACGGCAGGAGCGGCCTCGGTGAACTGCTTGATTGCTTGGGGCAGTTTGAATGCCTCATCGGTTGTGGTGGCGTCCACGACGGCCAGTTTCAGCCGTCCAACCAGGTTGCCCTTTAACTCGGCCAGATGGGTCGAGTGCTGATCCAGAGAGTCCATCAGCGCAAGACCGATCTGATGCACCATCCGCCCTTTTTCAGTCAGCAAAAACCCGCGCCGTCCACGCTGGCACAGACGCACGCCCAGACGTTCCTCGAGCGCGGTGATGTGGTTCGAGATCGTGGGCTGGCTAAGGCCCAGCTCAACCTGCGCCGCCGAGAATCCCCGGTTCCGAACAACACTGTCAAAAACAGTCAAAAGATGGATATCTGAGCCTGTGATTTTCATCCTTGCATTGAGCCAGAGAAATGTATCGTTTTGCAACGCACTATTTGCAAATTCTGGCGTGCTGAATACCGTCACAGCTGCAGGCGCTGAAAATTTGATCGAACTGCGCCGAAACAAGGGACCCGTGACATGAAGATCGCCGCATATCAGATGCAAGCCGAAGGCAGCACCGAGGATCGGCTGACCCAAATCGAACAAGCCTTACACGCTTCGGAAGCAGACCTGTTGGTTGCGCCTGAATTGGCCATCACCGGATACGGGCGCGGCGCGATCTTACGTGATCTGGCGCAACCGAAGGATGGGCCATGGGTGCAACGGTTGACCCAAGCCGTACGCGACAGCGGCGTCAGCCTAGTCGCCGGTTTCCCCGAGGCCGAGGGCGATGCCCGCTATATTAGCGCCATGATCATCGACCGTGATGACCCTGATAGTCCGCTGATCTATCGCAAAAACTGTCTGTATGGCCCCTATGAAAAAGGTATATTCCAGACGCCCGAGCGGTCCTTGGTGATGACCACAATGGCCGGTCTGACCCTTGGTTTTCTGATTTGCTACGATATCGAATTTCCTGAAAACGTGCGTCGGTTGGCGCATGCCGGGGCGCAAGTGATCATTGTGCCAACAGCGATGGCCGAAGGCCCAGCCGGTGCGTTCATCACGCAACAGGTTGTACCGGTGCGCGCCTTCGAAAATCAGGTTTTTGTCGTCTATGCCAATCACGCAGGCTCTGACGAAAGCTATGCCTATCAGGGCATGTCCTCGATCGTGGCCCCAGACGGTCAGCAACTGGGTTTTGCCACTGAGGGCGGACAGGTGATCTCGGCCTCGATTGATCCAGATGCCTATGCCCAATCGCGCTACGAGAACCCCTATTTGTCAGACACCGTGGCACTGAATCTAGCCCACCCTTAGTCGAAAGCCGCGCGCATGACCTCTTCGCTTGCAATCGTGAATGCCGATCTGCGCACGATGGAGCCCGGTGGCCCGCGACACCAGGCGATATTCGTGTCGGGGCATCGGGTCGCAGCGGTTGGATCAACGGAAGAGATCAAGGCATTATGTACCGTCGACACTCGGGTCGTCGACGCCGAGGGCGCAACGGTTCTGCCGGGCTTTGTCGAAAGCCATATGCATCTGTTTTTCGGCGCCTATTCCCTGAAGGTATTGCGGCTTGAGGCGATCACGGGCACTGCAGCACTGACCCGCGCCATTCAGGAATTTGCCGCACAAAACCCTGATGACAACCTGCTTGTGGCACAGGGTCTGGCCTATGCGAGTTTTGACGGTGGCCAAAATCCGGACCGGCATATTCTTGACGCGATATGCCCCGATCGCCCGCTGTTGCTGCAAAGCGCGGATTTTCACAACGGCTGGGCAAATACCGCGGCGCTGCAGGCTGCTGATGTGCTACGGGGGCGCGATCTGGGGCCGGGTTCGCATATTGAACTGGACGCGGACGGGATGGCCACTGGCACGCTGATTGAGCCTCCGGCCGTTGCCACAATACAGGCGCGTGGCCCCCATGGTGGGCGCGAGGTTCTGGGGCTAGAGGGGGTCGAACCGGCCCAAGAAGTGACGCAAGCTCAGCGCGAGGCCGACAAGGCATTGATGCGCGAAGGGCTGAAATACTGCGCCCAGCACGGTATCACGACAATCATCAATATGGACGGCAACCTTTATCAGGCCAGTCTTTTACAAGAGATCGAGGCCGAGGGCGATCTGTGTTGCCGGCTTGAGCTTCCCTATCACTTCACGCCCGGCGAACCCGTCGAAAACATCGAGATTGCCGAGCAGATGCGGCGTAAGCTGGACAGCCCGATGCTGTGGTGCAACCGGGTCAAATTTTTCATGGACGGCACGCTGGATGCGCACACCGGATACCGGGTGCGGGACTACCCCGATACAGCCGGCCACAAAAGTGCGCCGCTGCATGACCCGGCCCGATTTTCCGATCTGGCGGTGGAACTGGACAAGCGCGGGTTCCAGATCGCGGTTCATGCCATTGGGGATGGGGCCGTACGCGCGGTGTTGGATGGTTATGAGGCCGCCCGCTCTGCCAACGGCCCGCAGGGCAATCGGCACCGGATAGAACATATCGAGTTGCTAGACCCTGCAGACCGGCCCCGCTTTGCCGCGCTTGATGTGGTCGCCTCGTTCATGCCGCCGCATCCGCCGGGATGCGGGGATTTCCCGCTGGAGCCTCTGGCCTCGATCATCGGCAGGGACCAATGGCCCGACGCCTACACGTGGCGGACGCTTAAAGAGACGGGCGCGCGTGTCTGTTTTTCAAGCGATTGGCCGATTGCAGCCCTGCCACCTTTGACCGGGATCGACATCGCCTTGACCCGGCAGGTCTGGGACGGCGATCAAAAGGACGAGCGTCTGAGTTTTGAAGACACCCTTGCCGCCTATACCAGCGAAGGGGCCTATGCCTGCCGCCGCGATGATCATTTTGGGCGTCTGGCGCCCGGCTTGCTGGCTGATATAGTGGTGCTGGACCGGATGCTGACGGACAGCAACGCAGGCGACACTGCCATTGCGGCAACGATCTGCAACGGGGTCGTGACATACTTGGCTACAGACTGAAATCCACGCACAAACGGCCGGCTACATCCCCCGCTTGCAGCCGATCCAGCGCATGGTTTACCTGATCCAACGGTACAGTTTCAACATTCACTGCCAAAGGGTTTTGCGCCGCAAAGTTCAGAAAGTCCAACAAATCCTGCCGTGTCCCAACAGAGGAACCGTAAACCCTGTGCCCCCCGTCGATCAGCCACAGCATCGACAGATCAACCGGATCATCCACTAGAGCCACAGCCACAATATCGCTCAGCGGGTTCACAGCGTCCTTGATTGTCTGCCAGACCCGAGGGGTTGGCGCAAAGTTCAGCGTCACATCGGCACCTCCGGCCTGCCGTACAGCCGCGCCTGCTTCGGGACCGGCAAGGATACCCAAGTCCGCCCCCAGGTTTTGCGCCGTCTGCAACTTGGCAGGGTCCTGATCCACGACGATCACCCGCGCGCCACGGGCTTTGGCGATCAGGACAGCGTATTGCCCCAAACCCCCTGCCCCGATGATCAGAACATTTTGGCCTGCCTCAAGCTTGGAGCGTTTCAGCGCGCTCCATGCAGTAAGCCCTGCGCACAGCAGCGGTGCGCCTGTGATGGGGTCGATCTGATCGGGGATTTCGCAGGCAAAGCGGGCCTCAAGCACCGCATATTCTGCAAAAGCCCCATCCTGTTCAACGCCCCGCGCTTGTTGCGTTGGGCAATAGTTCTCAAGCCCGGATCGGCAAGGTTTGCAGGCAAGGCAGGTGTCGTAAAGCCATGGCAACCCGACACGCGTGCCAATAGTCGGAGCCTTGAAAGTACCTGCACCCACAGCCACAACGCGCCCTATCCCTTCATGCCCAAACACTCTGGGATAAGCGTCGTTGGGTAACGTTTCATCACGCAGATGCAGATCGCTGTGGCAAATCCCACAGCTTTCCAGTTTGACCAGAACCTGACCCTGACCTGCTATGGGCACTGGTACCTCGGTCACGACCAGCGGCGCACCCGGCCCCGTACTGATCACCGCTTTCATCCTGGTGGGCAGGCCAGTCATGGCGCCGTGTACTTTCCTTCCAACCACGCGCGAATGATTGCGCGGTGGCGATCCCGGCCATAGCTGGGAAAGTGACCCCCATGCACGGTTTCCACCGGCAAATCATACAAGCGCACCATCGAGCGGTAATAGTCCTGAGCATTACTGTGATAGGTGTCTTCGATCAACTCGCCATCATAGACAATATCGCCCGAGAACAGGATGCCCGTTGCGGCCTCCCACAAGGCTATTCCGCCCGGTGAATGACCCGGTGTATGGATCACCTCGAAATGCCTGTCCCCAAGATCGACGATATCGCCATCGTCCAGCAGTCGCGTCGCCTGCGCATCGCTGACCGCATATGTGTCGGATCGGTAGGGCAAGGGCGGCAGGCAGTCGAAAATCTCGTCCGTCACGTAGGGGTCGGCCAGCGTCGCCACGCGCGTCGGGTTGGCCAGAATATCGGCCTCGGCCCTGTGGACCGCGCGATCCTCGAACTCATGATGACAGCCGATATGGTCGAAATGGGTGTGGCTTGCGACCGCCGTCAACGCACGTTCGGTCACCAGAGGCACCCATGTCCGCAGTGACACAACGCCCATGCCGCTGTCGACCAGCATATCGCGGTCGCGCCCACGTACATGCCACATGTTGCAGCGATAGAAAGGCGTGATGAAAGGCTCATCGATCAGGGTAACGTCTTCACCTTTGCGGGTTGTGCGGTACCAATCCTGCGGTTGCGCGCGTTGCATCAGGGGGTCTCCGGTTCGAACAGGCGAAAATTCTCGACATCTGCGGACACCGATACCACATCGCCCTGCGCCCAAGGGCGGTCAGGGGCCAGATAGGCCGTCAGGCTCAGGTCCGGGGCACAGGCCGGCGACAGGTGCGCCCGGCAATAGGTTCCGAAAAACGCCGCCGCAGTCACCGTGGCCTGCCCCATCGGGAATGATCCTTGATCGTCGGCGCGGATATCCTCGGGACGCAGGCAGATTGCGGCTTTGGTCGAGGCCGGGGCGTTCAGGGTTGGCAATAGTCCAAACGGCGTTTCAAAACCCGTCCCGGATTTCACACCTGAAATGTGGTTATTTTCGCCCATGAAATCCGCCGTGAACAGGGTTGCCGGATGGCGGTAGACCCGATCTGGGGTGCCATGATCTTCGATCCGGCCACGGCTCATTACCACGATCCGGTCCGCAATCGCCATTGCTTCCTCCTGATCATGGGTGACGTGGACAAAGGTTGTGCCGATCTGTTGCTGAATGCTTTTCAACTCATCCTGCATGGATCGCCGCAGCTTGAGGTCCAGCGCGCCCAGCGGTTCGTCCAGCAGCAGAACGTCCGGATTGACCGCCAGGGCCCGCGCTAGGGCGACGCGCTGTCGCTGCCCACCGGACAAGGCATGAGGACGTTTGAGCGCGGCATCCTTCAGACCAACCAGATCCAGCATCTGTTCGGCGCGTGCGTGGCGGTCTTTCCGACCCATACCGCTCATACGCAGGCCAAAGCCAACATTGTCGCGCAAGGACATGTGCGGAAACAGGGCATAATCCTGAAACACCGTGGTCGTGGGACGTTTGACCGGTGCTACACGGGTCATGTCCTGACCGCCGATCAGGACGCGGCCCTGGGTAGGCTCAAGAAACCCCCCTAGGATCGACAAAAGAGTGGTCTTACCGCAGCCGGACGGGCCCAGCAGAGTCACGTATTCACCGGCCTCGATCTGCAGGTCGATCCCGGACAGCGCCTGAAACTGACCGAACCAGTGATTGAGACCCGAAAACGTGACAGACGCGGTCATTGGCGGCCTTTCCGAAAGATGGTGAGTTCCAGCAGCAGCACAGCCGCAACTGAAATCAAGAAGACAAAGCTGCCGATTGCGTTCAGTTGCGGCGACAGGCCCGACCTGAGCAGCGACCAGATTTCAACCGGCAAGGTGACGTCAAAGCGGGTCAGCAGGAAGGAGATAATAAACTCATCCCAGCTGAGGGTGACCGACAAGAAAAAGGCCGCCGCAATCGAGGGCAGCAACATCGGTACTGTCACCAACGCGATCACCTTGGGCTCGGACGCGCCCAGATCACGGGCGGCGCGTTCGGCGTTTTGCTGTTGCGCTCCCATCGAGGCATAGATGATGGCGAAAGCCAGCGGCAAGTTGATGACCACATGCCCGATCGCTGCGGTCCAAAGCGAAACGCCAAAGCCCGAGCGCGTCAGAACGATCAGCAGGCCCAGCCCGACGATCAGGTAGCTGACCGTCAAGGGGGCGATCAGCAGCCCTCGGATCAGGGCCGATCCCGGCAGAACGTGCCGCGCAAGCCCGTATGCCGCCAGAAACCCAAGCGCCACGGCAACCGCAGACGACCCGAACGCGACAAGGATCGAATTGCGCAGCGCTGCCATCAAATCCTCGTCCCCAAGAATGGTTTGGTACCATTGCAGGGACGGCCCGTTGAACGGTGGCACAGGCAGCGATCCTTCCTGAAACGAGAACAGGACCAGCACGCCCACCGGAAGGTAGATAAAGACAAAAGCGGCGATCAGGTACGCCCAGGGCAGAAAGCGCATCATAACCGGTCAAGCCTTAACCAGCGGGCTGACAGCAGATAGGCCAGCGCAACGATGCTCATCAAGACAATGGCCAGCGCCGAAGCCAGCGGGAAATCCGCACGCCGTCCCAGTTGCACCATGATGACCTGTGGCACGGTCAGTTCGGTGTTGCCGCCCAGAATCTGCGGCGTGACGTAGTCGCCGATACACAGGACAAAGGTCAAGAATGCTCCGGTGACGATACCGGGCAGAGTCAACGGCAAGATCACGTGCCGGAAGGTTTGAAACGCGTTAGCGCCGAGGTCCATTGCCGCCCGGCGATAGTTCGGGGACAGCTGGATCAGGTTGGCATAGATCGTCAGGGTCAGAAGCATCACAAAGAAATGCACAAAGCCCGTCACCGTCGCAAAGCGCGTATTGGCCAGCGTGATCGGCTCGGCGATGGCTCCGATCCACATCAGCGTTTCGTTCACCACACCCTCACGCGCCAGTACCAGCAGCCACGCATAAGATCGCACCACATAAGATGTCCAGAACGGCAGGATCGCCAGCAGCAAGGCCAAGCGCTGCCAGCGCGGTGACACACGAAAGGCAATGATCCAGGCCAGCGGATAAGCCAGCACGACCGAGATCACCGTCACCGTCAGTGTGATTTCCAGCGAAACCAGGATCGCCCGCCATAAATATTTCTTTTCAAGCAGCTTGGCGTAGTTGGCCAGTGACAGATCCCAAACAAGCGTTCGCCCTTCAAGCGAAGCAAGGCTCATCGCGCCCATCACAACGAAAGGCACGATGAAAAAGGCGATGGTCCACAGCAGGGCCGGGGTTACAAAGCCCCAGCCGCGGACCTGGTCCTTGGACATGTTCACTGCTGCAGAGTTTCCAGCCACAGATCCTGCATTTCGATGTCCAGATCTGCATTCGGTGCAGGGTAAAGCTGTGTCAACGCCAGATAGTCAGGCTGTTGATCCCAGCGCAGGATGTCTTTTTGTGCGTCGGTCAGAACGTCTCCGGCCTTGGCATTTGCGGGCATTCCCCAAAAGCACGAAGACGTCGCCAGACGGGCCTGCCCTTCGGGGCTGGTGATGTACTTGATGAACTCAACCGCCAGATCGGGGTTACTGGCCCCCTCGACCACGCCGATGGATTGCGCCCAGCGAACCGCGCCCTCCTTGGGGATGGTCCATGTCAGTTCCGGCTGTTCCGAGGCGAGCACGGCCGTCAGCCACTCACCCCCACCCACAACGATATCTACTTCGCCTGTCGCCAGTGCTGTTTGCGCCGCAACCACCCCCGCGACCGAGGCAGCTCGGCTTCGCATGGTTGAAAGGACACCATCGATCTTTGCCAAATCTCCCGCGCCAATTGCGTCCGTTGCAATGCCTTCGGCAATGGCGGCCAGCCCCATCACGGGCAGGTAGTAGTCATAGATCGAAATCCGCCCGTCGTATTTCTCGGACCAAACAGTGCTCAGGCTTTCCATATCCGCGGGATCGACCTTGGCCGAGTTGTACGAGATCGTGTTGTAGCCAAATTTTTCGGTCACGGCATAGGTCACGCCGTCAATTGTGTTGTTTTCGGCCATGACCACTTCGGGAAAGTAATCCGCAGTCGAGACCGCGCCCTCGGGCAGCGGGGCCAGAACACCGGCTTCGACCGCGCGAAACACGTCGATCCCATCGACCACAAGCACATCCCAATCGCCGGGTCTGGATTGCTCCAACAATGCCAGCGCTGCGCCCGTTCCTTCGTATTCGCGCAGGTTGACCTTGACGTTATGCTTCGCCTCAAACGGAGCGATCAGTTCGGGATCGGTATGGTCGCACCACACCAGAGCATTCAGTTCGCCTTCGGCCCAGGCATTGCCAGCCATCAGGGCCAGTGCCGACACACCAAGGATTTTACGTCCGGTTTGCATTCCTCATCTCCTGTTGATTGTGGGTCGCCCGGTTTTTGAGTGGGTCTGTTCGAAAAAACTTGAACAGCCTCATCTTTTTAGTCAACTCTAAATTTGGATTTGTGCTACACGAGGTCATTTTTCCAAATGGCAGGATTAAGAGAGCGGCAAAAAGCAGCGCGCGAGCGTCGCATCCTCGAAGCTGCATCCATAAAATTCCGGTTGCACGGGTATAGATCCGTGAAAATCGAAGAATTGGCAGAAATGGCCGAAGTGTCTGTCGGCACAGTTTACAACTACTATGAAACCAAGGGCGACATTCTGATTGCAACTGTTGCGATGGAAGTCGAAGAGGTCATCGCCGCAGGCGCGCCCATCCTGACCGACCCTCCGCAGCGCGTTGATGATGCGATACTGGCGTTGATTTTCCAGTATTACGATCACTCGCTTGAATACCTCTCAAAGGAAATGTGGCGCACGGCGATTGCCCATTCTATTGAACACCCCAACACGCCAAGCGGTCGGCGCTATGCGGAACAGGATCGTCGGTTGGTGGCGCAAGTAACCGAATTGATTGCGGTTCTGCAGGATCGAGGAAAAGTTCACCGAAACCTGGTGGCAACAGATTTGGGCGCGCTTGTCTTCAGTGCATTAAATCAGGCGTTTATCGAATTCATCAAACAGGATGAGATGACTCTCACTCAGCTTAGAGATCAAATAACCGCACAGATTGTTCCAGTCGCGAACCTCATTTCCGCAGATGCTTCACCGTCGGCTTAAGACTTAAGGCTTGTTGTTCGCAAAGGTTTTTTGGTCATTGTCGCTAGGTTCCAATGAATAGTAGCCAGGCAGAAGTTTAAGTGGCTCGGCAGCATTCTGAAGTCGTTGCCCTTGGACCCCGACGCGATGCGGAGATTGGTGGAAGGCAAGCCTCACACGCTTAGCCTCGCCTCCCTTGTATCAACCGAAAAACTGCGACCCTTCCCGAGACGAAGAAGTTAAATTGTCACCATTGACAAACTATCGAGCATAGTTATTTGTCATCACTGACAATTTATAGGGCCAATATGCCGCGACCTTCGTTAAAAGACCAAAGATCTCAGGAAATTCTGGACGCATATCTCACATGTGTGGCGCGGTTCGGGCTTGACGGTGCGACGCAAGAGCGGATCGCCGAGATGGCTGGCGTGAAACGACCGCTTCTGCGTCACTACCTTGGAAACAAGGACGAAATGGTAACCGCCTTGGCCGGCTACGTTGTTGCAGGTTTTTCTGAATCGCTAGAAGGACTCCGACAGGCGCTGCCAGGCGGAGCAACGCCGTCTGACCTTGTAGACGCACTGTTTGCCGACGATAGCGGGACCGATCCACGGTTGATGCTGGCCTATCAGGCATTGGTGGTCGCGGTTCCGAATCGTCCGGATCTGAGGCAAGATCTGATGGACAGCCTTACGGAGTTTTTCGACGTGGTCGAGGATATCCTAAGGCGTGCCACCCCTAACGCGCCAGATACACACATTCGCGCCGTGACTCAGGGAATTTCTGCAATCTTTGTCAGTATGGACGCCCTGTCGCCGCTGGACCCACCCAAAGTCTGGCGTGCAGAATTGAAACTGGCGGCCTCTTTGCTGGCCTCCACTCTGGAGGCAACGCCATGAGCCATACCAGAACGGCGAATTACATTGCTTTGCCTATCCTGCTGATCACCACCGTCTTAGAGCTCTACTGGGTATGGGGGCTGCTTTTTGTTTGGTGGATCGTCCCAACCGTTCTGAACCGGCAAGCCTTTCTGGTCTTCGAGATCAACCGAGATGACGACCCTTTGCTCTACTGGGCTATAGTTTGCCTGTGGGCTTTGTCGGGACTGATGATGATCGCCGCCAGCCTGTTTCCGCAATACGCCCACCTGCTTGCCTGAGGAATTGACATGACCAAAATGTACCACCACCTGCCGGTCTCGGCTTATACCTCGCAGGACTGGTTCGATCGGGAACAGCGGCAAATCTTTTCGCGCACCTGGCGGTTCGCGGGATTGGTCGAGGATGTCGAGGGCCCGGGGCACTACATTTCCGTTCAGGCAGGCCTGAACAACCTGTTCATTGTCATGGGGCGTGATCACCGTCTGCGCGCTTTTCACAATATTTGCCGTCATCGGGGCACCCAACTGATCCGCGCAGTTGGAAAAACGCAAAAGGCGCTGACCTGCCCGTATCATGACTGGACCTATGACCTGGAAGGCAACCTGATCTCCGTCCCTGATGAGGTGTCCGAGTTCCCTAATTGTGTCGATAAGTCTTGCCTTGGTTTAAAGCCTGCAAGTGTCGATGTCTGGCGCGGCATGATGTTTGTGCACCCCGACCCAGACGCACCGACTTTGGCAGAGTGGTTCGGAGAAGTTGATCCCTTGCTCGGTCCACACAAGCCTGAAGAGTTGGTCGGGATCTGTTGCAACAGAGCCCTCCGGCATAGTCCTGTATTCTAGCATCTCTGGAACTTAATACTCATTAATAAATCTTTTTGCGCACTACTGTCTGCTGGTGATTTCCGTGAACAAAGTCGATGTCACTACACCGTCGGGTCATAAGCCCTGCCCTGCCGGTAGTTTGATCAATTCAAATGAAGCACACATTGACACCACACTCAAGAATCCTTCCCTGCCCCACCCAAGACAAACCCGACACCCTAGACATCGCTTCAAACGAGCGTTGAAACGCGGGTTTCGCAGCGAAACTAACCGATGTGATCTGCAAGCTGACGCAGCAGCACTTCAACGGCCTCACGATCCAGGCTTCGCCCTTCTACCCGGATACGCACCTCGCCCGGTGCGACCTCGGCGCTTAACGAACCTCCATTTGCCAAGGCCACAGGGTCAATGCGTTCGACCTGTTGCGGACGTCCCCCTCGGGACTTGATGACAGGCTGCACGGGCGCGTCCTTTGCCGCCTGCTCCAGAAGCTTCCATTCCGATCGGGCATCCAGTACCTCGGCCCCGTCTAGCGCCTCACGGAACCGTGCCTGAGCACCGTTGCGCAACCCTGCCGCCAATTGGAGGCCCGCTTTCTCCGTCAGTTCCGTCGGAAACTGAAGCAGGTCGCCCAGGGCCTCATGCACTACCGCAAAGCTGCGAACCTTAGATCTCTTGGCTTTGGACGCAGTCGAGAACAAGGCATTGACCGCGTCTTCAACCGAGTCGAACACACCTTGCCCTGCAGCCAACACCGCAATGCGCCCCCGCTCATAGTGGCTTAGGTTCGAGCGCAACTCATTTTCTTCCACCATCGAGACATAGGCACCCTGCCCCGCTCCGGCATCGCGGATGAATGCAGGGATCTCTGCAAAATTCGAATCCGTCGCAGCCAAACGCCGAAACGCTTCAAACCGCCGATACCCCGAGATCAATCCGTACCCGTCCTCAAGCCCGGTGACTTCGATCGGTGTGCGAAGACCATGCGCGCGGATGGACTCGATCAACTCCGCCATTTCCTCTTCGTTGATGTCCAGTCGATCGCGCCGAATGTAGTCGGGCTCGACCTCATCCAGAGCAACCTTACGTGCAACCAACCCGTCACTTTGCGCCACGCGCCAACGCTCAGCATCGCCCTGATCCTGAGCCAAGGCAGCGCGATCCGTGACAGCGGCCATGCCCGAGAGGGCTGCGGCCTCGGCCGCAACCTGTGCAATTGGGGGCGTCAGTGAGTTGGTCTCAAACGGATTGGATTGCGGTTTCGCGGCGAAACCCTCCTCCATCTCCTGCAACGCGGTGGCGTCCGGTGCGGTCAATCTTCTGCGCTTAGCCATCTGCCTGCTCCTCCATCTGGGCGTCCCGCCACCAGCATCCGATCAAAAGCTCTTTGAACTCGGCGTAGGTTCTGTCGAATGTCTCGCGTCCGCGGACATATGTTTCTCGGTTAAATTCACGGTAATCCGCTTCGTAGATTCCATTCACTTGCTCGCCGGCCTGCCCGACCAGAGCGGTATAATCCTGGCGATAAGCGTTCATGAAATCGCCGAAATAGGCCTGAATCACATTGGCCATATCGGTCTGTTGGCTCGCATCAAACCGCGTAATGATCGCGCGGACCACGTCCCATTCGAACTTCATCTCAGGCAATCCAGCAGCGCGGTGGGCTGCGTTTTCGCCATCTTCGATACTGGCAAATGTCGAATACAGCATGTCAAAGAACCGGCCGGTTGAATCAAACTCCAGAAAAGACGCCCCAAGCGGCACCAGCAAGATATCGGCCGCGGCCAGCGCATTGATGGTCAGGTAGCCAAGGGCAGGGGGTGTGTCCAGAAAGATGACGTCATACGCATCCAGAACACCGTCATCGTTCAAAAAGTTGGTCAATCCATCCCACAGAGGCCAACTGCGCAATCCCATACGCCAGACGGGAATCTGAAACTCGGCCCAGTAAAGGTTCAACTGCGCACCGATCAGATCAATATTGGGCCAATGCGTTTTCTGGATGACGTCATGCGGCTGAATGGTCAGCGCCTCTCGCAACGTTTCATCCAGCTGAATTTCCGGCTGCTCAGCTGCGGCACGAACCTGATTTTCCTGCTGAACAGCACGCGCATAGTCCTTGGCGATCAGCGGAAACACGGTTTGCCATTCATCTGCAACATTGCCGCCCAAAATCGAAGTCATCGAGCCTTGGCTATCCAAGTCGATCACCAGGACTTTGTAGCCGTCCAACGCGGCTGACATGGCCAGATGCGCGGCGGTGCTGGTTTTGCCAACGCCACCCTTGAAATTGGCCACCGAAACCACCTTGGCGGGCAGACCTTCGGGACGATAGGGCAGGTATTCTTTAGTGCTGACCCCTTCGCTGGCAAAGAACTTGCGTAGGGCCAGCACTTCTTCCAACGTGAACCACTTGGACCCGCCCTCTCCCTCGCCCTGGGGGAGTTCTGGATTGGCCTTGAGTACACGCCGGAGATGGGCGGGAGCGACAGGGATGAGATATTTGGTGATTTCCCATGTGGAAAACCGTCGCAAGCGTTTTTCACCATCGGGCGCGTATCCACGACGGGCAAGATCATCACGACCTTTGGCGCAAAAAGCGGCGGCTTTCGCGAATCGCTGAGTCCCAATAGGATCCGGTAATCGGTCAGCCGCAGCCTCTGGATCAAGATTCAGATAGGGGGGCAGGCTAGGTTGTGCAGGTTTGTTCACTGTCGGTGCCTCAGAAAATGTTCGCCTTATCAGCGTATATTCATCAATCTAACGTACATTCTGTTCTTGGGCTATCCTTGTTTGAAAATTATTCGGGTTTTAGGCGGTTGTGGAATCAGTTTCGCTACGAAACCTGTAGGATTCGAGAAAAAAACAGCGACAAATAGTTTTGATTCTTTAGGGTATTTAGAAACTTTGCAGCTGTAATATTATTTATTATCAACAGGGTAGACGCAACTGGGTGCCCGAATTCAGGCTGTTGGGTGCCTGTATACGGGATCAATGGAACCCAAATGCGGGATGAAAGGTTGCCGTTCTCGGGAACAAGAGCGCCGATTCTCGGGACGTCACAAATGGCTGAAAAAGGAGTCTATTATTGCCGTTTAGCCCCTAGTTTCAGCGTCACGTGATGATCGCTGTTGTTCTATTCCTTAGATCAACTCTGAAAGACACGCCGTTCAACCTAGTAAGGTACCTGTCTACAGGACGTATCTCATCCTGTATTTGGGCACCCAATAAGAATTGAAATCAAGGTACCTTTCGTGACAGACTAACGCAAACGAGCAGTCAGGCAGGAAAATGCCAGAGACACAGGTCAATATGGATACTCTCACGGGCGCGCTGCGGCGTGAGACCGTGAAAAAGAACGTTGCCGCTATTCATATCAGCGGCAAGCTCACATTATTACAGCGTAAACTGTCAAATGTATTGCTGCTAAATGCCTACGACACTTTGACATCAGCTGCGACCCACACGATTGATGCGCGGACGCTGGCCATGATGGTCGGATATAATTCCAACGATTTTGACACACTCAGATCCAGCTTGCGCGCCCTTGCCGAGACGGTGGCCGAATGGGACATGCTGGATGAAGAAGGGCGGCAGGAATGGGGTGTTTCGTCGCTTTTGAGTTTCGCCAAACTCAAGAATGGTATCTGCGAATACGCTTACTCTCCGGCGTTGGCGCAAAAGCTGTTCGATCCGAAGATCTATGCACTGATCAATGTACATATCCAACGTAATTTCAGCTCAGGCCATGGCTTGGCCTTATACGAAAATTGCTACCGTTTTGTACGCACCGGGTCGACGGGATGGTGGGCGCTGGATGTATTTCGCAAACTGATGGGCGTGGATGGCAGCGACTATTACGGCAGCTTCAAGCATTTGAACGCCAAGATCATAAAGCCAGCAGTGGCTGAGGTGAACAAAAGCTCGGACATCGTGATTGAACCAGAGTTTCGCAAAAAGGGCAGGGCGGTCACGGATATTCGGTTTCTGATCCGGGAAAATCCGCAGATGGCCATGTTCCAAATTGATGACGGCGACGGGGTCCGTAATCTTCCGGTTTACAAAAAACTGCGTAAACAGGGGGTCGCGGATCGGTTGGCCCGACAATGGATCGCCGAACATGGTGAGGACTATGTTCAGCAAAAACTGGATTACATGAATGAACGGCAACAGGGCGTAAAGTCGACGATAGGGTATCTGTCTGCGGCTTTGCGCGATGACTACAAAGTTCCGGATAAGCCCGTACCTTCCGATCCCAGCCCCGAGATTTTGGAGGCCGCTCGGAAGCGAAAGGCTGATCAGGCACAAGAAGATCAGGCATATGAAAGTCGCGCGGCCGAGCGCACGGAACGGGCGCGGAAACTGTCGGTGGTTGAAGATTTGGTTTCGCGGCGAAACCCCACGCAACGCGACGCAGATAAAAGGCTCTTTCTATCGGGCTTGTCAGATGATCTGGATCGCGAGCATTTTCGCGCGCATGGGTGGCGATCCGGATTGAACGCGACTGCTATCTTTGCGTTCTGGGATGAATTGGAACCCGGAGCGTTTGAGGAACAGGTGTAAGGCTCGGGGTCAGTGATTGCGATGAAGCGGCTCTGTGCGTAGGTTTTGGTGAACGAAAGAACTGGTCGCTGTGGCCTTCTAAATCTGCAAAAGAAAGGCTTGGTTGTTGTGTCAGAAATCACCATCACAAAGCTGAAGATCTGCCCTGTATTGGTTCCATTGCGACGCCCTGTCGTTGTGATGACCGGGCAGGTTACGATGGCCCCTTTGGTGCTGATTGATCTCGAACGAAGTGATGGGTCCGTTGGCCGCAGTTACCTGTTCACGTATTCTCCGATTGCCTTAAAAGCCACGGCGGCTCTATTGCGCGATCTGGCGCCAGTAGTGGAAGGAACTCCTGCGGAACCGCGTGGACTGCACACGCGTATCTTGGGGCAGTTCAAACTGCTGGGGGCCGAGGGGGTTACACTGATGGCCATAGCCGGGATTGACATGGCAGCATGGGACGCTGTTGGGCAGTCTATTGGCAGACCTTTGTATGAGGTTCTGGGCGGCGCTGCGAAAGCTCTTTCTGCTTACAACTCGAATGGAATGGGCTTGATTGGGCCCAGTAAGGTTGCGGGCGAGGCCCTGGACTTGTTGGCAGAGGGTGGATTCTCAGCCTTGAAAGTTCGGCTGGGTTATCCCGACGTAGATACTGATCTGGCTGTTTTGGACGAAGTGCGGACCGCGGTTGGCGAAGCGACGACAATTGTGACTGACTATAACCAGGGGCTGTCAGTAGCTGAGGCAAAACAGCGGCTAACCGCCTTGGCCGGGCAGAAGTTGGGATGGATCGAAGAGCCGATTGCGTTCGACAATTATGATGGGCTGGCCGAACTGCGTGCAGTTTCCACCATTCCTATTCAAGGGGGTGAGAACCATTGGGGGCCGGGTGACATGGCGCGAGCGACAAGCGCGGGGGCGCTTGATTTGGTCATGATAGACGCCATGAAAATCGGTGGGGTAACGGGTTGGCTCGAGGCTTCAAGCCTTGCACGCGCCGCAGGATGGCCGGTATCGTCGCATCTTTTCCCCGAGGTTAGCGCGCATCTGATGTGTGCGGATCCGGGCGCACATTGGTTGGAGTGGGTCGATTGGGCGAATCCAATCCTCAAAGACCCATACGAAGTGGTCAACGGCAAAGTAACCCCGCCCGATCGCCCGGGAATGGGTTTGGAATGGGACGAGGGTAAAGTGGCACAATACGCCATAGGTTAACGTCGACCCAAGCCTAGATTTGGCAATCTGCGCGGAACGGACTTTTGATTTGCGTTCGAAGTTAGGTGGCCGCTACTTGGAACCCGTCGATGTAATACCGACATACTTTCGTCTGTGCCTTGGACTTTAAGGGGCTTTCGATGTTGAAAAATCCTACGCTTCAACGATGCCGGTGCTAAGCAATCAGGTGCTACGATTGTCCAGTTTAGCTGGGTTGGCGGTGAAGTGGTCATTTTGTGTTTATTTTGCGCACATAAGGGCAATGCCGCCTTGAAAACGGCCTTTGCATTCAGCTTGTTCGAAAGATGTACTTCAAGGTCACCGGTGAAAAGTGTGAAACACAATCATGCGAGAAGGTCCTTTCCAATCCGATGGGGACACTTCAGCTCAAATCGAAGACAAAAACTCCCGCATTACCCGGTTTTGATTGTCGATTGCTTTGTCAAAAATACCCGTCGCTTTTGCGGCGTCGTAGGAAAGATCTCCAACGTTGAACCGACCCAAATGGAAGCGCCCAAAATCTCCCAAACTTTTATCAAGAAAGCGCAGGTTTCTGGATTTCATCTTTTGCACGACGAACAAATCGCCGATGCAACCGATGCCAAGACCGGCAGAAATCGCATTCAGATAAGAGTTGATGCCCGCCGCGCGGCATACGACCTTATATCCGACGCCCAAGGATTCGAGTTTTGAATAAAAGACATTGGAAAACCTAACAAATTCAGAAAGCTCTACTATCGGAAGCTGAGTACTGCCCCCGAAATTCTCTAATGGAAAATCAGAGCTGGCGATCCAGCGCATAGTGAATGGCCAGCTTTTCCGGAGTGACGGCAAGTTTTCGTCCCGAACGACCGAATACGCGACATTCCCCTCGATGAAACGAATTTGATCTTCGAGGTCATCATAGTTTTGCATTTCTATAAATAACGAGGACCGGGCGATATCGGGGGCCGTGTGAAATAAATTGTAGGGATTCAGGAAAGCTTCGATCGTTGACAAAAACGCGATGCGAACAGGCTGGCTGCCTCTACTGTCTGAGATGTTCCGTATGCGATGTATGTTTTGCAGTATTTTATCGCTGCAATCCAGAAGTTCGCGGCCGCTTTCCGTCAACGCTAGATTGGGGTCACCATTTTCGAACAAGTTGACCCCGACCAGAGTTTCAAGCGATCGGATCCTGTTGCTTATGGCTGGCTGAGATCGACCCAGCTCTTTAGCCGTCTTCGAATAGGACTTGACCTTACACAGGATCGCAAACGACTCAATTGCCTCGAGTGAGATTCTCATTGTTCTTGCCTGCTAAACAAATTCCGCCCTCTCGGGCGGAATTACCGTTTCATTCGTCCCGGAACGTTTTGGACATGGCATCCCGAATGGGCCGCGACAGATATGAGATGACCAGTCGTTCCCCGGTTGAAACCAGTACTTCCACCGGCATACCGGGAACCAACTCGTTGTCCTTGATCTTGGCAAATTCCTCGGATTGAATCTCTACCTCGGCACTATAGTAAACAGCGCCTGTCGCAGGGTCTGACAACGTGTCAGCCGACACCCATTTCACTGACCCATTCAACTCTGGGGTCTGGTTGAAATTGAACGCGGTCAGACGAACCCGCGCGTCTTGACCGGGAACGACCCTGTCAATTTCGGTGACGGGAATATTCGCCATAAGAATGGGCTGCTCGGCGACCGGAACGATATCCATGATCGCCTGCCCGGGCGCGACAACGCCACCTTTGGTGTGGAATCCAAGGTTCAGAACCCGACCGTCCAGCGGCGCCAATATCTGGCTGCGAGCAATTCGGTCCTGAGCTGTTGTCTTACGTTCCAAGACTTCGCGCAACCGCTGAGATACGTCGGATAGTTCGGTCGAGACTTCTTCACGGGATGTGGCCGCATTGCTGATCAGTGCGCTTTCGACCTCGGCGATCTGGGCCCGGACACTGTCGATCTGAGCTGTGTTCGTGGACAAGCTTGCTTCGATATCCAACGCAGCGCGGCGCACCTGAAGCAGTCGTGTCACGTTTGCAAGACCTTTGTCGTTCAAGACCGAAACAGTCTCAAGCTCTTCCTGGGTCAGTCTCTGGTTGGCTTCCTGCGATTTGATCTGGCTGCGCAGGCCTGCCACCTGAGCCAACAGCGCGTCCTTCTGGGTTTCAAGCTGAGCGATATTGGCAGCTTTTGCCATCGCACGGCTTTCAAAAAGCTGCGCTTCGCTTTCGAAAATCTCGCGAATATCTTCGCTGTGATCAAATTCCGAGGCGAAAGACAGGAAGTCCAGGTTGGCCAATTCAGCTTGCAACCGCGCCTTGCGAACGGTCAGAGTTGCAATCTGGCTGCTCAGCGCATTCAGTTCCGCCTGTTCGCGCGTCGTGTCCAAGCTGACAAGAACCTGCCCCTGTTTCACGGCATCATCTTCCGAGACGTGGATCTCATAAATAATGCCACCTTCAAGGTGCTGGACCGTCTGGCGATCCGTCTCAAGCGCCACCATGCCGGGGGCAACGATCGCGCCGTCGATGCGGGTCGCAACGGACCAATAACCTAGCCCGCCTACCATCAGACCCATAATCGCGGTTCCAAGCAGAACCCACTTTCCAATTCCGTCTGCCGGAGCTGTCTTTGCGTTACGCATTGGTCTTACCCTCACGTTTTGGCGCAGCAGTCTCTGCGTCTGCGCTGGCTTTCTTGTTGCGGTTTTCCGAGTAGGTCCGAAGGATTTCGTCCCGCGGGCCATAGGCCGAGACCGTGCCGCCATCCATTACCAGAACCTTGTCCGCCTGATTCAAGGCACCAAGACGATGCGCGATCATGACAACGGTTCGTCCTTCGCTTTTGAGACGATCAATCGTCATCGACAAAGCCGCCGTACCAGCCGCATCCAGGTTCGAGTTCGGCTCGTCCAGCACGATCAGGGACGGATTCTTGTAAAGAACACGGGCCAAACCGATCCGTTGACGCTCGCCACCCGACAGCGCGCTACCGCTTTCGCCCAGAGACGTGTCATAGGCATCGGGCAGCTTCAGGATCAGGTCATGCGCATTTGCCGCTTGGGCCGCTGCGACAACATCGGCGTCGCTGGCATCGGCTTGGAAACGGGCAATGTTCTCGCGGACCGTACCGTCGAACAGCTCGACCGTCTGCGGCATGTAGCCGACAGAGTCGCGCAGTTGCAGGGCGTTCCAATAGCTCATGTCCGCGCCGTCAAGCCGCACGCTGCCCCGACTGGGTTCCAACGTACCGACGATCACACGGGCCAGCGTGGATTTCCCCGATCCACTGGGGCCGATAACCGCAAGCACCTCACCAGGGTCCAGCGACAGGGAGACGTTTCGCAGTACCGTTGCACCGCCGTTCGGGGTGGTCGCAAAGACGTTTTTCAGCTCGAGAACACCGCGCGGTTGCGGCAGTTGAACCGATGGGCTGGCAGGAGGATAGTCTTCCAGCAAGCTGTCGAGACGCTTGCGCGCAGCGCTGGCCAGAACATATTGCCGCCAGCTGCCGATCGCCTGTTCGGCAGGTGCAAGCGCGCGCCCAACCAGAACCGAGGCCGCAATGATCGAACCGGCACTCAGATCACCCGAAATGGCAAGATAGGCACCCAAACCCAGAACGGCGGATTGCAAAATCAAGCGCACGGTCCGCGAGATGGATGACAGTGTCGACGCCATGTCGCTGATCTGGCTCTGTTTCACTTGTGCCTGACCGTTTAGACCGTGCCAGTGATCATACAGATCATCGCGCATCCGCATCGCGTGGGCGACTTCATGGTTGCGGTTTACGTCGTTCAGGACGCGATTGCTGCGGACCTGAAACTGGTTGGCACGTGCTACGCCGCGCTGCGTCAGCACGTTGTTGAGCATGGCCACCGCCAGCAAAAACACCACACCGGCAAGACCGGCATAGCCCAGCCAAGGATGCAGCAGATAGGCAAAGCCAAGATAGATCGGGGTCCAGGGGGCATCAAAAATAACTGCTGGGGTCGAGCCGCCCATAAAGTCGCGCAACGTGCCCAAGTCGCCCACGGCATCGCGCCCCTTGGCGCCGCCTTCCTTGACCGAGCGTTCAATTTGCGCCTCGAAAACGCGTTTTTCCAACGTGTTGCCAAGTCGGTTGCCGATACGCACCAGAATGCGGGACCGCACCAGGGACAGCAGGCCAAACACAGAATACAGCCCCAGCATCAGCACGCTCAGACCCAGCAAGGTCTGGTAGCTCTGGCTGGGCAATGCCCGGTCATAAACCAGAATCATGAACAAAGGACCGGTCAGCATCGTCAGGTTGATCGCCATGCTGATGACACCGGTGGCAAAAAGACCCGGGCGAGCAGCACGGAACGCTTGCTCAAGCTCGGTACGTTTGAGGGGACTATGGGACATGGTGGCCCTCTTTCTGACATAAAGGAATGGAACGGCGGCGACCGTCTGGGCCGCCGCCGTGTTTGGGTTAAACCAGAACGTTGTCTTCGTTCAGGTCGGCAAGCTGAGTACCCAGCAGCGTGATGCTGCCTTCGGCACCCAGGTCGATGACAACGTCATCACCGTCCTGCGACGCGACTGCGGCCAGATCCTCGAAGTCGTCGAGGTCGAACGCTGCCGAGGTCAGGTCCAGTGTGTCGCCGTTGGCAAAGGCTTCAAAGTCAGCGATGACATCGTCGCCAAAGCCAGCTTCGAAGACAAAGGTATCCGCACCGCGGTTCCCTTCCAGACGGTCATTGCCAGCACCACCGTTGATGATGTCATCACCGGTACCACCGCAAATGTCGTCATCACCTTCGCCGCCATCAATGACGTCATTGCCACGACCACCTTCGATCATGTCGTTGCCCAGGCCGCCGTCCAGGATGTCGTCACCGCGACCACCGTCCAGAGTGTCGGCACCATCGCCGCCCTCCAGCAGGTCATCACCGTTGCCGCCATCCAGGTTGTCGTCACCCAGACCACCGACCAGATCATCGTCGCCGTTGCTGCCGATGAGTTGATCGTTTCCGGCTTCGCCGTCCAGATCATCATCGCCATTGCCACCGTCGACCACGTCGTTGCCTGCACCGGCCTCAACGATATCGTCGCCGTTGCCAGCTTCGATCTCGTCGTCACCAACGCCGCCAACTAGATCGTCATCACCATTGGTCGGAGCGACAACTTCTTCTTCAGCGAAGATAAAGTTCTCGGCCACCAGCTCATCGGGGCTAACCCCTTCGAGAGTGATCTGATCACCATTGCCCAGGTCGATTACGGTGTTCTCACCATCGGCTGTGATGCTGAGCTCTTCGAGCTGCGTGACACCGAAGTCTGACACATCCAGGAAGTCACCGTCTTCGATGCTGGCCGAGAAGTCCGCCACGACGTCGAAGCCCGTTCCACGACGGAACGTGAACGTGTCGCGGCCAGACCCACCGATCAGGGTATCGTTGTCGGCACCACCATCAAGGATGTCGTCGCCACGGCCACCATCGATGATGTCGTCGCCGGCACCACCGAACAGTTCGTCATTGCCACCTTCTGCAATGTCGATCACGATCCGCAGAAGCTGCTCTTCACCATTGTTGCGGGTGAAGTCCCCTTCGATCGGGTCAACAATCGTGTTGGCAGCGGTTGTTCCACCCAGAATGTTGACAGGCTCACCATCCGGATTGCCTTCCGAGCCGTTGAAGCCCGGGTGCGCACCCACGACGCCGTTCTCGGCAGTACCCTGATCGCGCGCGGTCTGGTTGAGGAAGGCTGCACCTTCTTCATTGTTGACCTCGGTTCCCGCATCCAGAACATCGTTGCCAAAGCGTTCGATGACAATCGGGCCAATGAAGTTGCCTTCTTCGTCAAAGATGGGATCAGCCAGCGCGTCATCCGGTACGGCAAGGAAGGCGTCGTTGGAAGGGATGATCATGGTTGCCCAAGTAAAGAAACCTTGCCCAACCTGATCAGGATTGACGTTCAGCGTGAAGCTGGCCGTTTCACCCGGATCAATCGGTCCCGGAGCACCGATGCCGCCGATAATTGTCGCATCGACACCATTGTCACCAACCTGCTGGTTGAATTCAGCCGCGATACCTTCGACGCTGCCGTCTTCGGCCAGACGTTCCAGACCCAGGCTGGCTTCTTCACCAACTGTGAACAGATCAAAGTTGGCGCCATCGTGGAAACCGAACCAGACAGGTGTCAGGAAGGTTCCGCCTTCACCCAGTGTGTTGGTCACCGACACCGTGATAGCTTCGCCTTCACCGACAGCATCGCCGCGGATGATATCGTTGCCCGCACCGCCGTTAATGACGTCGTCACCAGCAGCGCCTGCCAACAGGTTGTCACCATCGTCACCAGTCAGGAAGTCGTCGTTGACCGACCCGGTCAGGTTTTCGATGCTGATCAGCTGGTCCGCAACCGCATTGCCGTTCGGCGCTGCATAGGTCGCAATACCGTTCGCCAGGTTGGCTGTGACCGAAGACCCGATGTCCTGGAAATCAGCAGTGTCGATACCTTCACCACCATCGGTGATGTCGTTACCGCCGCCGCCTTGCAGGACGTCATTGCCTTCTCCGCCTCGCAGGATGTCGTTGCCACCACGGCCAACCAGCAGGTCATTGCCGATATTGCCGGTCAGGGTGTTGGCGCCACTGTCACCAAACAGCTGGTCGTCATTGGCAGACCCATCCAGGTTTTCGAACCCGTCGAAGTTCTCGAAGATCGTGACGTTTTCATTTGGCGCGTAAGATGCGCTTCCTGTTGCCAGATCCGCAATCACTTCGGCACCGATGCCCTGGAAGCTGTTGGTGTCGATACCTTCGCCACCGCTCAGGTTATCCAGACCACCGCCACCAGCGATGAAGTCATCACCCGCACCACCGTCGATGGTGTTCGGAGCAGCACCTGTCGCAACAATCTCGTCATCGTTGGACGAACCGGTGATGTTTTCGATGCTGGTAAAGGTTTCTTGGATCAGAGGACCATTTCCGCCACCGCCATTGTATTCGGCCGTACCGCTGCCATCAGCAGCCAGCGTGACACGAACACCTGCGATCGTCGGATCTGCGGCGCCCACGTTGATGTTCGAAAAGTCGTTGGTGTCGAAGCCTTCGCCGCCATCGATGATATCGGTACCGCCGCCACCGATCAGAGTGTCATCCCCTGCACCGCCGTTAAGAGTATCGTTGCCACCCAGACCGCTCAGAACATCGTCGCCGTCCAGGCCGTTCAACACGTTGTCGTTCGCGTCACCGATCAGTACGTCACCGTCATTCGATCCGATGACGTTTTCGATGCTGTTCAGACTATCGGTTTCAGATACAGCAAAGGTCACTTCTTCGATGTTGGTCACGCCCGAGGGGTTCTCGGAGACTTCGTCGGCACTTGCCAGGATGCCACCAGCGTCAACCAGCGAGTCGCGCACAACCGGGCCATTCTGACCGGCGGGTGCGTTATGCAGGTGGATCGCCGAAACCACGCCTGGGATCGGGGTCAGCAAGTCGGATACGGCCAGACCGGTTACCGACAGTTCGGACGAGTAGGTTGCGACACCGTTTTCAACAGTAACGGTCACGGTCGCCAAGCCGGTTGCTTCTGATTCCGACAACGGGCCGGGCTCTTGAGCTGCGTCCAACCGTGCGGTCAGAACCAGTGTGCCGTTCCCTTCAGGGTCCAAGTTGTTTTGAGAAACAAGCAACTGACCACGGATCTCACCACCGGGGAAATCCTCGGTGTGGATGTTGTAGTACAGGTTTCCAGCCAGCGCTTCGTCGACCAGGCTGTCCTCAGGATCACCGAAGTTCACGAAAGGTGCATCCTCGATCGAAACCGAGAACCCTGTCTCACGTGTTGCTGTGCCTGCACCCAGATCAACTTCGACAGGAACGTCGATGTCATTGAAGGCTGCAGTATCGATGCCTTCGCCGCCATCCAGCGTGTCATCGCCCAGACCGCCGGTCAGAACGTTGTCATTCTCGTCACCGATCAGGTTGTCAGGGTCATCCGAACCGATGATGTTTTCGATGCTGGTCAGAGTGTCAGTTTCCGAATCCGGAGTGGTCACTTCTTCGACATTCAGAACACCCGACGGGTTTTCCGAAACCTCTTCGGCGCTTGCCAGTTCGCCACCGGCATCAACCAACGAGTCGCGCACAACCGGGCCGTTCTGGCCGGCGGGTGCGTTGTGCAGGTGGATCGCCGAAACCACGCCTGGGATAGGGGTCAGCAGGTCGGATACGGCCAGGCCGGTTACCGACAGTTCGGACGAGTAGGTTGCGACACCGTCAACAACAGTGACAGTGACGCTGGCTGTACCTGTTGCCAACGAATCCGACAGCGGGCCGGGCTCTTGTGCAGCATCCAGTACTGCGGTCAGAGTCAGCGTACCGTTGCCGTCCTGATCCAGGTTGTTTTCGTCAACCACCAACTGACCACGGATCTCACCGCCGGGGAAATCGGCTGTGTGGATGTTGTAGTACAGATTTCCGGCCAGCGCTTCGTCAACCAGGCTGTCTTCAGGATCACCAAAGTTTACGAAAGGCTGATCTACGATCGAAACCGAGAAACCTGTCTCACGCGTTGCTTCACCTGCGACCAGATCAACGTCGACGGGCACGTCAATGTCATTGAAGGCTGCGGTGTCGATACCTTCGCCACCATCCAACATGTCATTGCCCAAACCGCCAGTCAGAACGTCGTTGCCTCCGAGACCTTCAATCTGATCATCGCCGCCCAGACCGTTGATAATGTCGTCTTCGGGCGTTCCCATCAGCATATTGTCGTTCTCGTCGCCCTCGATAATCGGGCTCATTATTTCATCAGGGTTCATTTTACACTCCAAGCTAATAAGCAAACGCTGATGCGCTCACGCGGCGTTACCTGAGCTTGGGAAAACTCGTCTCAACCATTCAAAAATGAAGGGTGGATCATCAATTGAGAAGGGACCTCGGATAAAACGTTAAGTCTCAGAAAAAATTGTGAAATTTTTTTCCAATCACGAAACAACAAGTAAAGTTGAAGACGGTTTTTTTTCTGTTGAATTGTGAAAAAGTAAGTAAAGAACAAGGGTGTGGACAGATGAGCAACAACGCGGCGACAGACGCATTAGAAAAGATTCCGGTACAGGACTGGGACTTGTTGCGCTTCCTCGTTTCGGTCGCGAGATCAGGAAGCATCGCAGGCGCCTCGTCGCAATTGTCCGAAAGCCCGGCAACGGTCGGGCGAAAGTTGAGAGACCTGGAAAAAGCGCTGTCCCTGCCGCTGTTTGATCGCGGGACAACGGGCGTCGCGCTTACACCAATTGGCGAGGATATTCTGAAAATCGCGCAACGGATTGAAACGGAACTTTGCCATATGGGCGAAGTGGCGCGCGGGCATCGTGACTTCAAAGGCAGCAGGGTGTCGGTCGCTGCGCCCGAAGGGTTCGGTGCGTCGGTGCTGGCGCCCAAACTGATCGAATTTCACACGTTGAATCCGAACATCAAGATCGACCTCCTTTTGTCCAATCAGAAGGTAAATTTGCACAACCGCGAGGCTGACATTGCCGTTCGTCTGGGTAAGCCAGAAGCGTACAGAGTGAATGCGGTAAAGCTTGGGACAGTAAAATTTGGTATTTACTCGTCACGGGAATACCTGTGCGACCTTGAGCCGATCCATACGCTGGACGAATTTCTGGGGCATAACGTGGTCGTCGCCACTGGCGCACTCGGAAACACGGTCCAGGAAACCGAGTTCCGAAAAATAACGGATCAGTGCAATATTGCGGCCAGAACAGATAACGTAAACGCTCAACTCTCTGCAGTCAAAAGCGGACTGGGGTTTGCCGCGCTGCCGAAGTTTATGGCCGGGGACAATCCAGATTTGATCGAAGCCCTGCCTGGCTTTTTAACGCAATCACTGGATCTTTGGGTTCTGACCCATAGCGACATCGCCCCCTATCCACATGTCCAGACTACGCTCGAATTTCTGGTCGACCTGTGCAGCAAGGTTGTAGAACCTGAGTAACCCGCGCGGTAGACGGCCTACCGTGATCCGCAATCGCCTTGTCCCAAACGAGCTGTGCGGCGATTTGTACACCAACTCTTTCGAATAAAAGCCTCAGACAGGTGTTTTTGAGACATCTGTCGGCTCAATCGGCAGGCAATGGAAAGGATCGAAAAATGTCTCTCACGCGTCGCGGTTTTCTTGCATCTGCCGGCTCGGGTCTGTTGGTTGCCGCAGCCCCGGCTTTTGCAAAAAAAGCAAATGCCGCCGAAATCTACACACTCCCGTCCCTTGATTACAGCCACAGTGCGCTGGAGCCTGTAATTGGAGCAGAAACGATGGAGCTGCACCACGGCAAACATGCTGCCGGTTATGCCCGCAACCTGAATAAACTGATCCCTGGAACCAGTCTTGAGGGCCAGTCTCTGGAAGATATCATCAAGACCGCGGCTGCGGATCGCGGGACATATCAGACCGTTTTAAACAATGCAGGCCAGCACTGGAACCACACCGAATTCTGGAAAATGCTGGTTCCGGGCGGCACCGGCGTGCCCGGCAGCCTGCAGAAAAAGATCGAGAGTGATTTCGGAAGTTTTGAAGAATTCCGCGAGCAGTTGGTCAATGTATCCAGCAAACAATTCGGTTCTGGTTGGGGCTGGCTGGCCATAGACAACTCGGGCAAACTAGTCGTTTTGTCGACGCCAAACGGTGAAAACCCGCTTGTGCACGACATGGTCCCACTCTTGGGTATCGATGTTTGGGAACATGCCTACTACGTCGACTACCGCAATCGCCGCAAAGAATACGTTGCTGCTGTCGTCGACAGTATCGTCAACTGGGAATACGTGAACGCCCGCCTGGCCAACGCATAGTTTTTTGTGCGGACTGCCAAAAGCAGGCGATCCTCCTGATTGCTGTGCCTTGTGGCGGGTGTCTTAACCGAACTAATCATCAATTGAACGGCCATATTTGCATCAATATGGCCGTTCACGCATTTAGCCGCGACACCTAGATTGCTAGTCGCAGACACATTGCCGGGCATTTGGCCCGGTTTTTTCCCTTAATTCACGGGTATCCACAGGCCACCGGCGACCTATTTCGAAGGTGCGATCCGCCTTTACACCGATTTGTTCGATTGCCTTTTTCACCGCTGCCAGAAAATCGGGTTTCGTTAGGTTCTCAGAGTTTCGTGCTGGCAACCGGGTCTTCTGAAATGTGCGATCATCTTTTGCCGGGGCTAGCGAACTGCATGAAAGGTGAACGAATTGATCGAATAAGTTGCGTCGATCAGCGAATGCCAAACCTGCCGTGGGACTAAGACACATCGCAATAGATACAGTCGCCAATGGTCGCGTCATCACTAGGTGCACAGCAGCGAGCATAGCAAACTGGTCATGGCCAGACTTGGAGCAGAACCTCGCGTGACGAAGTTCTACCCATACGACCTGTAGCGCCAAGTCCACTCACCGACCAACTTGCTGACTTCCGAGGCAATATAGTTGCTCCAACCAGGTTGCGCCTTTCAAAGCTCGGACTTTCAACCGCATGGGAACTTGAAACTCTTCGCCTGACGCTGTGCTGAGAGGTAATAAGCAAGTAGCACAGGACTTACAGGTCATAGACCTAGCGTAGCGCCAATGACGCAGAGAGATACCAGGGACTTTTTGCGTGCAAGTCGGACAGTTGTGAAACTGTCTGAGCAGGATACACATTCGAATGGAAACGCCGTTGCTCGCGACAGCCGCCCGCGAGCTAGTTGTGGACTTCGTCGATCATGATCGTCTTCAGAGCTTATGTCGCGCAAATGGCTGAGGGCACGCGCGCCCAGTTTGGACACCGTGTGTCGCCCGCACATGGGCGCCGATCGCTGCCAAAACGTGCTGACCAAGGCGCCCATTATCGAGTGCAGGAGGCGCCTGTATTGACAGGATCGGTGTAAGGGTGACGCCAATATCTGCTTCGTATCTTGTTTGGTACAGGTCTTCCATTCGCTTCGCGATCATGGTCTTTCCTATCTCTGAGCTGCAGTAAACCATGAGGCCTGCCATCCGGGGCTGTCTAGGCTCAGGACCAATTGACTTCGATTTGCTGCGTGATTCATCGCGTTCGAAACGAGCGTTGAACATGTCAGATCGGGCGCACCAAGGGTGGCATGAACGCAAAGTGACATGCGGTTTGTGACAGATGAGCCATGGTGCGCCATTGGTTTAAGCACAAGGGCGAATGACGCCCTTTGAAACTATTTGTCTTCGCGGGTCAGGTCAGCGACAAAACTGGTGCGAAAGCATTAATCAGCAGTCTGTCAAATGTCGAATGGGTGCTGGGTGACCGCGGCTATCGTGCCGATTGGATCAGAGAAACGGTGAAAGAAATAGGGAATGGCGCGAGCGTCCCGGGTCGCAAACAGCGCAACACTGCCGTCCGATACGACAAGAGACGCAATCGGATCAAGATCATGTTTGGCAGATTGGCGCGCTGTATTGAAGGCTCTGCTGGGGCCTTGGATTGGCCCGCTTGCCTCGGTTCACAAAGCTTGGCGCAAAAGTGATTTTGCCTGCGTGCGCAGATCGTCCAACCTTTCGCGGGGCGCCACGCAGGGTCGTATTGCTGAAACAACGACATTCAGGCGCGTATGTGCTCAGACAATGGGTGGGGTTATGGAGACGATTGATCAAAAAGCTTTGTTGATGACACGCAAAAGCCATGCTTTTGGGTGCCTTCTTTTTGCAGCGTCGTTTCTTATTTTGACTTTTATTTACTCGGAGCCGTTGCAGGCACAAACGGCAAAGCAGTTGCCTGAATACGTGATAGAAGAGTTCGGCCACCCACCAGATCTGCCGACGGACCCGCTGAGCCCTGCGATGCAATTTGCGCTTCGGGTTGCGTTCGTTGACAGCGTTGTTCTGTCGACATGGGATGAAAATCAAAAGCTTGCACTAGCTGAAATCGCATCTTCTGGTGACCCGCGATTGGCGTGGATCATCAGCGATTTGATGCGATTTGTGCCCTCAGAACAGTTGAACACAGAACTGACGACTGCCGCCTCAGCGCTCTTGGGGAAAGAGATCAGGCTGGATAACAGCTGGGGTGATTTGACGGACCATCTTATTGCGTGGGACATTCCCGCACCGCCTGAATATCTTTCGTACAAACGGTCGATTTTCACCAATATCGTACCCGGATGGGAACGCATCTTTGTCGAAGGCGACATCGACTGGAGGATGGTATCCTGGGGCGGAGTGCTTATTGATGACCGCTCCTATGACACGACTGACAATGGATGCAATTGTATCCCCGCCGCCGACAACCCACGGACCAGCAGTGCCGAAGACGCAACTTGGTTGCAAGACGACGACGTCGTTTTTGGCATTTCTATAAATGGCGAACATCGGGCCTATCCGCGTCGTATTATGGAAGTGCGCGAGATGGTAAACGACACTCTGGGTGGTCGCGATCTCGGTATTCCGTACTGTACTTTGTGTGGGGCTGCGCAGGCTTATTTTACCGACGGTTTGCTCGAGGGGATCGAGCGCCCGATTCTGCGGACTTCGGGGTTGCTGAACCGATCCAACAAAGTGATGTACGACCTGAACACCTACTCTGTGTTTGACACGTTCTTGGGTCACGCCGTAACGGGTCCCTTGGCCGAAAAAGGCTTGCAGCTTGATCAAGCCACAGTCATCACTACCGACTGGGGCACGTGGAAAGCGGAGTATCCGGATACCACGGTTTTGCTTGAGCGCTATGCGTTGGGTCGCTATCCCGATTTCCGCAACGGACGAGACGCAAACGGCCCCATCTTTCCGATCGGTGATGTCGACCCGCGTTTGCCCGTTCACGAGGATATCATTGGTGTGGTGACAGCCTCGGGCAAGCCTGTTGCATTTCAAAGAAGCACCGCGCTTTTGGCTTTGCAACGCGGAGAGGAGATTGTTGTCGAAAACGTTCGGTTGGAAATTACGGCCGGCGGGATTAGGGCCGTAGGCAAAGACGGATCAGACCTTGGCAGCCACCAAGCCTTTTGGTTTGCTTGGTCTCAATTCCACCCCGATACAGAATTGTGGCAACGGTAGCGGGTGTTTTGGTTCGTCTTTTGAAACGCCTTCATCCTCAATTGGGTCGCTTCTTATTCCGCGGCTCGCAACTCACGAACCAGATCAGCGTTTTCAAACTCCCAACTCTTGAAGCGTCTGTAGGCAAGGATGTTCTGCTGCGCTGTCAAACGCGTTTCTTCGCTGTCCAAACTATCATGGACAAATATCCGTTTGGCTTCTTGATAGGCGTTATTGCATGCAAAGCGTTCTGATTGAGTCAATTTGTCATCGACAGCAAGAGCCGTGCATTTGTAATAAATACTTAAGAGAGCGATAAGTTCGACCATCTCTGTCACCTTAACACAATGATCGTTGAAACAGATTTCAAGATATCACGCGTTTCACAGGATACTGTGTTTTGCACGAGGCCCCCGTTCGCGAGGTGTGGCCACAAAGTGCTCTAATACTTCACCCGATATTTCGGACGGCGCTCGCCTATGCTTTGACAACTCGTCTTCAGAACTAGTTTTTCTGCGCTGTCGGTTCAGCCCGCTGACACAAAGAATTCCAGCTTGTCCGGCGCAACCCCTTCGCCGTTTACAGGCGTCATGTCCTGAGGGCAGGCCGACATCACGGCGACCAGATCGGCTTCGGCCCGCAAAGATATTCGATCGCCCGCCCGCGCGACCGGAGTTTCAAAACTGGTTGATCCGTCCGGTTTGAGCGGCACATTCATCCAGATGTTGAACGGGGCGGGGATGAGCGGCGCTTTCAGCCCGATAGCGATAAGCGCCATGCGCAGGTTGTCCGCACAATTGTCGTGATACCCTTCACATTCCAGTTCGCGGTACCTCGCGTGGTCACAGCAGGCGATAACTGTGTCATGCACGCCTGGCGAAGTGTCCGCGACGATAGTCAGCAAAGACCTCCGCTGGTTGCTGACAAGGGCGTCGCCAACCTTTGGGAAGATTGATGCAATCGAAGTGTGCAGATGCGGCATCGAAAGATGTTCGTTTAGGTTCTTGGCAGCGAAGGCGAAGAAGTCACAGACCTGATGACCACTTGGATTTACGATGTTTAGAACCTGCCCCCGCGCAAGCCTGACAGCGATACCGCATCGGGCAGGTATTTTGTAGGTTCGCCCCACTTCCGCAGTCCCGTCAACTGAGATGGCGATATCAAGGCTCTGGTTTGACCCGTCCGGGATCGAAATATCGGCTCCGCTCACGTCAATCCCCCTTTTCTAGGAACAATAAGACCGATTCATTCAGCTGCGAAGTGCTATTTAGTTCGCGTTCCGGTCGCCTGACTTTTTGCTTCTTACTGCTACCGGTGGGTACTTTGTTCTTAACTCAAGAAAGATTCAGGCGTTGACTAAGGCAGTAAAGAACTGGAGCGCAATTTTGCTGTGGCTTGAAGGGCAATAGCGAGGCTTGGCACTATGCCACGTTGGAGCCTTCAAAGCTGTGAACAACACCATAGCCCCGCTGGTTCGGGCTTAGAATTCAGTTCACTCACACCTTCGCTTTGATAGTATGCGTGCTGCGAATATTTCCTTTGGTTCGCTGCGCCTCCTCGACGATGCCCGCCGATCAACGGAAGTAGAGGGCCGATTACTGGCATACATTCCTCGCACCGCTTCGGTGTTTACTCAGCCGATCTCGACTTCCTTACTGTGCTCCCTGGAATAAGTCGAAACCCGACATCCGTAGTGGACTTGGCTGGTTCACCGTTGATCTGAGCCAGAACCATCTCGGCTGCGATCTGGCCAATCTTAAGGTGGGGAACTGCGATTGATGTCAGCCGATAAGGTTGTATTGCCGAAATTGGCAAATCGCCCCATCCGGCGATGCCGATATCTTCCGGAACGCTCAGGCCGATTTTCTGGGCATAGTGAAGCCCGCCAATCGCCATGTTGTCGTTCTGATAGAATATGACTTCGATATCGCGATGCGAGGCAAGCAACTGCTCGGTGCCGTAGAACCCGGTGTAAAACCCCGGCGTATCTTTTAGGAGCAGTTGTTTTTCCAGTCGGCCGTTTGCATCCTCGATGGCTTTAGAGAAGCCGTTAAGGCGTGCGGTTGCCGCGTTCGCCACGTCATGAGATGTGCCGACATAGCCGAATTTTTGGTAATTCATTCCGGCCAGATAACGACCCATGCTATAGCCGCTGTCAAAGTGGTTCAGCCCGACGCACATGTCCAAAGGGCTGGAATTGAAGTCCCAGATTTCGACCAAAGGAATGCCAGCGCCGCGCAACATCTGGATCGCTTTCTGACTATGTGAGCGACCGGTAATGATCAGCCCGGCAGGTTGCCAGGACAGTACGGTCTCAATCCATTTTTCCTCATGGTCGATTTCATGCTCGGTCAGTCCCAGCACCGTCTGGTGGCCAAATGCACCAAGTTTTCGGTCGATGCCTTCCAGAACCTGCGCAAATATTTCGTTGCCCAGTTCAGGGATGCTGACCCCGACAAAAGTGGACTTCTTGTCGCCCGCAAAAACCGTCGCTAGCCGATTCGGTAGGTAGCCCAACCTGTCCACCTCGGCCATAACCTTCGCGCGCGTTTTTTCCGAAAACCCGCCTTCATCGCGCAGGACTCGACTGGCCGTCATCTTAGACACACCCGCAGCCTTTGCCACCTCGGCAAGGCTTACTTTATTGTTTTTACTTGATTTATCAGTGTCGCTGCTCATTTACGTTACGGGTAACTCTTTTTTATTGACAATGGGCGGGTCTGTGCGAATGCTAGCGTAACGTTACGGGTAACTCAATACGATGTTGAGGAGCATCAGGGTGACCCAAGCCCAGGAGGAGACAGCCGTGCCCGGCACAGCGCAAAACAATCTGTTCTTTGACGGGATAAAGAAGCATTTCGGAGGTACCTATGCGCTGCGCGACGTGTCACTGAATGTCGAACGCGGAGAGATTGTTGCCCTACTGGGAGAAAACGGAGCCGGGAAATCGACCCTCATCAAAATCCTCGGCGGAATTCACAAAGCGGATGAAGGGCGGGTTTTGATCAACGGTGAACCCTACGAACATCGTCCAGGCGGGTTCGGCGAGCGTCAGTCCGTGGCGTTTATCCATCAGGATCTCGGCATGATCGAATGGATGACCGTGGCCGAGAACATTGCGCTTGCTCTGGGCTATTCGCGAAAGGGCGGTTTGATCAATTGGAAATCCGTGGAGAGCTTTGCACAGGACGCGCTGGACAAGGTGGGATGTGAATTCGACCCGACTACGCGGGTTCAGGACTTGTCGCGGACCGAGAAATCTCTGGTCGCGATTGCACGCGCTTTGGCCGTTGATTGTGACTATCTGGTGCTGGATGAACCAACCGCATCCCTACCTGCGGATGAGGTCGAACGACTGTTCGAAGCCTTGCGCCCGCTGAAGGAACAAGGCGTCGGTATGATCTATGTGTCGCATCGGCTGGATGAGATTTTTCAGATTGCTGATCGGGTTGCCGTACTACGAGACGGAGAGATGGTTGGGCTGCGTAGCATTGACCACACCACACCCGAAGAACTGGTTTATATGATCGTCGGCCGCAAGACTCGGCAGGTGATGAAACCAGACATGCCGCCGGGTGCAACGTTGCTTGAGGTGTCTGGCCTGAACATGGAAGCAGCACACAACGTCAGTTTCCAGTTGCAGACAAATGAAATCGTCGGGCTGGTCGGGCTGCGCGGGGCGGGTCACGAAAACGTCTCGCGCGCGCTGTTCGGGTCGGAAGGGTTTAGCGGCCAGATAACCCTGCATGGTGAAACGCCTGACCTGAGCACGCCGCAAACTGCGATGGCATCAGGGATCGGGCTGGTTGCGCGGGACAGAACTGAAGAGTCCGTCGCCATGTCACTGACCATTCGAGAGAACACGTTCCTGAACCCTGCCGCGATCGGGCGGTCGCTGTTGTCGTTCATGAGCCACAAAGCTGAAACAGAGAGCGCCACCCGGATCGGAGCGGACGTCGCCTTGTCTCCCAATGATCAAAGCATGGCGATTGAAAGCTTGTCGGGTGGAAACCAGCAAAAAGTGGTCATCGGACGTTGGCTGGAAACCAAGCGCAGGCTGTTGATCTGCGAAGACCCGACGGCGGGGGTTGATGTTGGTGCGAAAGCAGAAATTTACGCGCTGTTGAACCGCGCAATGGAAGAGGGCGTCGGCATCATCGTCGTTTCCACCGATTTCGAGGAAGTTGCAGCCATCTGCCATCGCGCCATTGTCTTCAGTCAGGGTCAGATCGTGCGCGAATTGACCGGAACCGAACTGACCACTGAAAACCTGATACAAGCTGCTTCGGCCTCGAACGCCGTCGCGAGTTAAGGAATACGAGAATGCAATCGCTTGAATCCAATGCGCTGGAACCAACCAAGGCCGAGCTGAAAGATGTCTCGCTAAAGACACGGATCCTCAGGTTCCTACCGGTCTATGGCCTGGTTTTGCTGACAGGTTTTCTGATCATCCTATTTTCCATCCTGCTGCCAAACACGTTCCCGACTCTTTTGAATCTACGGGCGATTATCTCGGACAAGGCGATTATCGCGCTTTTGTCGCTGGGGGCGATGATTCCGATGGCGGCGGGTCGTATCGATCTAACCGTGGGATACGGGATCGTGCTGTGGCATATCCTTGCGATCTCGTTGCAAACCACGTTTGGAATTCCATGGCCGATTGCCGTGGCAATCGTCCTGTCGCTGGGTTTGCTAACCGGGTTCCTGAACGGACTGCTGGTCGAGGTTGCCAAAATTGACAGCTTCATTGCGACCTTGGGCACGGGCACGGTGCTGTACGCTCTGGCACTGTGGCACACGGGCGGACGTCAGATGGTTGGGGCGTTGCCGGATAGTTTCTACGCAATCAACGGCACCTTCGTGTTCGGCCTGCCAATCACGGGGTTTTATGTGCTGGGTATCACGGTCGCGATGTGGCTGATCCTGGAATACACGCCGATTGGCCGGTATCTCTATGCGATTGGGGCCAATCAGCGCGCTGCGCAACTAAACGGTATTCCGACCCGGAAATTCGTCATCGGCGCTTTCATGTCTTCGGGGCTGATCACGGCTTTTGCCGGAGTGCTGCTGGCGTCGAAATTGCGGATCGGGCAAGCCTCGGTCGGTCTTGAATTCCTGTTACCTGCTTTGGTTGGGGCCTTTCTTGGGTCCACGACCATCAAGCCGGGACGCGTGAATGTTTGGGGAACAGTCGTGGGTGTCGCGATCCTGGCTGTTGGCATCTCGGGCATTCAGCAATTCGGAGGATCCTTCTGGGTCGAGCCGATGTTCAACGGTGTCACGCTGCTGATTGCAATCGGTATTGCCGGTTACGCTCAGCGTCGCAAAGGCGCCAACAAGTAAACAGCATAAGGGAGGAGATTATGCTGAAACGGACTTTCATGGCAGTATCCGCTGCTGCGCTTCTGACTGGTTTGGGACTTCCGGTGACCGCCGAGACGGCGTTCGACGGCCCCACCAGTGGACCCAAAGCCGCCGAGGGCAAATCCATTGTCGTCGTCGCGGGCGATCTGAAAAACGGCGGTATTCTGGGCGTAACCAATGGCGTCGAGGAAGCTGTCGGAACCATTGGCTGGGACGTGCGCGTTCTGGATGGTGCGGGTTCTATTCAGGGCCGGACCGGGGCCATTGGCCAGGCACTGGCTTTGCAACCTGACGGGATTATCATCAACGGCTTCGATGCCATCGAACAGCAGGCCGCGTTGGAAGGCGTGGTGAACGCAGGCATTCCGATGGTGGCCTGGCACTCCGGTCCCAAGATCGGGTGTGACGCACCCGGAGGAATTTTCGCCAATGTCTCGACCGATGCCATGACCGTCTCTGAGGTGGCCGCGGAATGGGCGATGGATGACGGCGCCGATGGTGTTGGTGCCATCATCTTCACCGATTCGACCTATCAGATCGCCATCGACAAAGCGGACCGGATCAAGGAAACCATTGAGGCTGCCGGCGGTACGGTGCTTGAATACGTCGACACGCCCATCGCCGATACCTCGGCGCGGATGGGGCCGCTGACCACCAGCCTGTTGCAGAAATATGGTGATCAGTGGACCCATGCGCTTGCAATCAACGATCTATACTTCGACTTCATGGGGCCTGCATTGGCGGCGGCGGGTATCTCGTCCGAAGATGGGCCGCAGGCTGGGTCTGCTGGTGATGGATCAGAGGCCGCTTTCCAACGTATCCGCAGCGGCAACTACCAGACAATTACAGTGGCCGAGCCGCTGAACCTGCAGGGCTGGCAATTGGTCGACGAGTTGAACCGTGCCATTCAAGGCGAGCCATGCTCGGGCTATGTCACGTCGCCTGCGTTGGTGACCGAGGAAGGTTTGGCAAAACTGGGCGACAGCAATCAGTTCGATCCCGACAGCCCCTACCGCGAAGCTTACGCAAAGATCTGGGGCAAGTAAGCGAACCGGCGGCCCCTGCCTGAATCGGTAGGAGCCCCGTTCAAAAAATGACACAGCGCACAGCCAACTCAGCGGTCTTTTGACCGCCATGGCGGAGCTTTGCGCAGAGGAGGAAACCATGAGCGACCAGCCATTGGTTCAAATGCAAGGAATAACCAAACGTTTTGGCGGCGTGACGGCGCTGCAGGATGTTGATCTGACCGCGTATGCGGGCGAAGTGCTCGCTATTGTTGGAGATAACGGGGCAGGCAAATCCACCCTGATCAAGATTTTGACGGGAGTGTATCAGCCCACCGAAGGGTATATTCTGATGGATGGAAAACCGTTGGAGATGGCCAGCCACTCTGACGCAATCGCGCATGGCATTGATGCGGTTTATCAGACTTTGGCGTTGGCTGATCATCTGTCGCCAGCAGCGAACATGTTTCTTGGCAATGAGTTGACCAAGAACGTTTTCGGCATTCCGTTTCTGGACAACAAACGCATGAAGTCCGAGGCCGCGCGGGTTTTGGAAGAACGCCTTGGTGTCCGGCTGCGGTCAATGGATGTCATGACGGAAAGCCTTTCGGGCGGTCAGCGTCAGGCGGTTGCTATTTCGCGTGCGGTCTACCACGAAGACCTTCGCTTGCTGGTGATGGATGAACCCACCGCAGCTTTGGGTCCGCAGGAAACCGCGCGGACGTTGAAACTGATCAAGGCGCTGCGCGAACAAGGTCTGACCGTAATACTGATTTCACACTCGCTTGACGACGTCTTCGAGGTCGCCGACCGCGTTCATGTGCAACGCCGAGGGCGCGCCGTTGGCGTTGTCAAAACTGCGGATAGTTCCGTTCAAGACGTACTGGGCCTGATCGTCGGCGCCCAGGATGCGGCCGCGTGAAGGAGAACGGTATGTCCGCAACCACCACAAATCCCGAACAAAAGACCATCATGGACCGGCTCGAGCCTTATCTGGCGTTCATTGGTCCAATGGTGATGATCCTGGCGATCCTCATCTTTATGGGCATCGCTGAACCGGCGCGATATTTCCGTCTGACCAACCTGAACCTGATCCTGCTGGACGCGGCGCTCTATATGCCGATGGCCATGGCGATGACTTTCGTTATCACCCAGCGTGGGATCGACTTATCTATTGGCTCAATCGCCGCGCTGTCCGCGATCCTCATGGCGTTTTTGGTCAAACAATACGGGTTTCCCGCCTGGGTCGCTGTTCCTTTGGCAATTGTCCTTGGGGCGCTGATGGGTCTGATCAATGGTCTGGTCATCACCCGGTTTAAAGTTCCCGACCTGATCGGCACGCTGGCGATGGACCTGGTCTATCGCGGTCTGGCGCTGGTGATTGCCAAAGGTCTGGTTCTGGCCCGTTTCCCGGACCTAATCACGGAAATTGGACGGGGTCAGATCCCGGGCTTTATTCCAGTCCCGGTGGTCCTGGGGCTGATTACAATGGCCATCGGCTACGTGGTCCTGACCCGCACTTATTTCGGGCGCTACACCATTGCTATCGGTTCGAACCCCGAGGCCAGCGAGATGACCGGTGTCGCCGTCGATCGCCACAAGATCTATGCCTATGTTCTGATGGGCGCTGCAGCAGCTATGGCTGGTGTCATGCTGACCGGAAAGCTGAATGCCATTCAGGCAACCTCGGCCCCCTATTTCAATCTGCACGTCATCGCTGCGGTTGTTGTCGGCGGTACGTCCCTGTTCGGCGGGCGTGCCTCGATGATCGGGTCTTTGGCCGGGGTGTTGTTGCTGTCGATGATGATCAACGCGCTGGTGACCCTGCGGATCGAATTCTTCTGGCAATCCGTCGCCTCGGGTGTGGTGATAGTCAGCTCGGTCGCACTGTACACCTGGATGCAAAAGAAAGACCGGGACGGGGCGCATGGCCTGATGGCGGCTCTGCGCAGCAAGGAGGCGCAGAAACTCATCCGCTTCTCTGCAGCGCTGATCGGCGCCCTGATCCTATTGCTGGCCCTTGGGGCGGGACTGGCAACCGAGCCTGCGCCAAGCGGCTAAGGCAATCAAAGTGGTGCGCCCGGAGGTAGGAGTCCTGGCGCACCTGCAAGACCCCACAATGTTCGCGAAAGGGAGGACTTACCGTGAAACAATTGAACAAAGCACTACTGACGACAAGCCTGTTTTGCCTGTGTGCCGCTTCGGCCATGGCGGAAACCAAGCTGCCTCTGAAGGAACTGCCTGGCATCGGCGACCGAGATTACTGGGTGCCCGGCGAAGTGAATGCCGAGGGCAAGCTTGAGGCGCTTCAGGCAACGACTGGCGCGGAAGCCGTGAAATACACCGGTACGCAGGATGCGCCGTTGCAGATTGCGCTGATCTATCCGTCTGCGGATACGTCCGATTTCTGGGCGCGTAATTATCTGGCGATGACAAAACGTCTGGAAGAGCTGGGTATTGAATACGAGACGACCGAGTTCGCCAGCCGCCAGATTGAGCACAGCCTGCAATCGACCTATGCCAACCAGGTGGTTCAGGATGCAGATCTGTATGACTTCGTGATCTTCGGGCCGTCAGAACTGGCCATTCAGGCCGACAATATTGACAAGATGGCAGGCAATGACGGCTTTGCGACCTTTGTCTGGGCCTTCCACACACCGCCCAAAGACCTGACCAATCAGCCCGATGCGTGGTTCGACTTCAGTTCGGCTGCGGGCGCACTGACCATGTGCGACTACATGCTGGAGCGTCTTGGCAATGATGTGACCATGGCGATGAACCGGGGTATTCCGGGCATCACGGACGATCAGCGCTCGGGTGATTTCAAGGCCTGCGTCGAGGAGAAAGGCAATTGGAACACCGTTTACGAACACTACGGCGAGTATCAGCGTGAAGGCGGGTTCGAAGGCACCAGCCTGATCCTGCAAGCCTATCCCGAGGCTACAATTATCCACAACGCCAACACTGCAATGGCGATGGGATCGGTTGAGGCTCAGGTCGCGGTCGGCAAAGAGAAAGACGTGTTCTCAACCGGCTGGGGCGGCACAGGCCTTGAACTGGATGCCATCCGCCGGGGTGAGCTGGATGCTACGCCGATGCGTATGGGCGATGACGTTGGGGCCGCCACGGCCGAGGCGATCAAGGCGCATCTGGAAGGACGTCAAGACGAACTGCCCTTTGTTTTCCTTGGCCGGATCACGGTTGCTCATGATCAGATGAGTGCCGAAGAACTTGACGCGCTGGAACAGGAAGCCTTCCGCTTCTCAGGCGTCGGGGCGCTGGAACGCTAAGGAGTGCGTCTGTGGCCGATATGTGAGTGGTCGGCCACAGACACCTCGACATTCTACTATTCAGATGAGGTCTACATGGCGCAGTCCATGATGTTGGTTGAAAAATGCAGCCATCGAATAAGCTGGTACGACATAGACACCGGCGCATCGCAGGGGTGTCTGGAGCTGCCGCAGTTCCCCCACGAGTTCGTTGTGGATGACGAATTTCGTTATGCCTATGTGGGTCACTACGGTGTGCAGAATTCAGACATAGCTGGTAATCACGGCCGCTCGGTCATCGTGATTGATATCCGAGAGAGAAAAATCGTTCACGTCTACGATCTGGGTGAACACGCGCGACCCCACGGGATTGGGCTGGATGGGCAGGGGCGTCTCTACGTCCTGTCGGAATGGTCGGGTCACTTGCTGGTCAAGGAAAACCCTCGCGCTTTCGACCAGGGTTGGGATCACATCACGCCAACAGGGGGCACCAAAGGGCACCTCTTTGCGCTGACCAAAGACGGCCTGACGGCTTTTGCGATGAATCTGACGTCAGGCGACGTTACCAAGTTCAATCCTTACGACGCCTCGATCGAGCCTATCTCGATCAAGACCGGACAAAAGCCCGAAGGGCGCTGCCTGCGTGAAGAAACAGCGACGCTTTATACCTCGCAACGCATTTCGAACACAGTGGCTGTAATCAATACGAAGACGCTTGAGACCGAACGCACGTTTCCGACGCCCAACGATCCCTGTCGCATCTACTACGATGAAAAGCGCAATCGTCTTCTGACAATGAACCATTTTGGCAGGTCGTTTTCCGTTTTTGACGAAGCGACAGGCAAGCTGTTGCACGAACAAAAAACACCAGCGAACCCTTTGGCCCTGTGTATCGACGACGAAGCGGACTTTGCCTACATCGCAGTTGATTGCGAACAGGTGCAGCGGTTCGACCTTGATACGTTCGAGGTGGTTCAAACTTTCGACACGGGCAACGAGCCAGATGTCATGGTCATCTTGCCCGATGGATTTTCGAGACATTGGGAGAAAGCGGCATGACCAAACCCCGCATTGCAATTGTTCCCGGCGACCCTTCGGGTATCGGGCCGGAACTGATCGCCAAACTGCTTAATCAGGAGGGGGTGCAGGACGCTGCCGATATCGTGCTGGTTGGTGACAGTCACCTCTGGCAGCGCGGTGCCGCCCAAGCGGAACTAGATGTGCCGCTGAATACAATAAACGAAGTGACGGACCAGCCGGGCCTGATCCATCTTGAGATGGACACGATCTCGCCCGGGGATGTCCAGCTTGCTGAAGTAACGGTTGAAGGCGGCACGACCGCGTTACGCTGTCTGGACAAGGCCATGGATCTGGCGATGGAGGGGCAGGTCGATGGTATTCTGTTTGGGCCATTCAACAAGGCGGCAATGACCGCCGCAGGGCTGAATGCCGAGGATGAGCACCGCTATATGGCGCGCTATATGGGACATACTGGTTATCACTCGGAACTCAACGTTCTGGATGAGCTGATGACGACCCGTGTAACTTCGCATATCGGCCTCAAGGATGTCGCGGCCAATATCACCGAAGAGGGTGTTATGAAGGCGGTCAATCTGGCCAATGACACGCTGCGCAAGGCGGGTAAGGAGCGCCCCAACATCGCGGTCGCGGCGCTGAACCCGCATGCGGGGGACAACGGCAAGTTTGGCCGCGAGGAGATTGACATCCTCGAACCCGCTGTGCGCCAAGCACAGGAAAAACAGTTGAATGTAACGGGCCCATGGCCTTCGGACACGGTGTTCCTCAAGGCGCAGCGGGGCGAGGTCGATGCGGTCGTGACCATGTATCACGATCAGGGCCAGATCGCGATCAAGCTGATGGGGTTTGAACGCGGCGTGACGGTTGCAGGTGGCTTGCCCATCCCCGTTGCCACACCGGCTCATGGCACCGCTTTTGATATCGCCGGACAGAACAAGGCCAATCCGGGCGCAACGCGGCAGGCATTCGACCTGCTGGTGCGCATGGCCAAAACACATCGCGCCGAACGCCGCGCGGACTGAGAGGACAAAGATGACCAAGATTAAATCCGTTCGCACCCGCGTCTGGAACTGGACCGGACCGACCGTCCCGCCCACCGGCAATTTCTGCACCAACGCGTCGGACGTGCTGTACGAAAAAGGCGATGCGATGTCGTCTTTCCGGTTTCACCAATGGCTGACCTGCGAGATCGAAACCGAAGACGGCACCATCGGCATCGGCAACGCAGCCCTCGCACCCTCGGTGGTGAAGGCCGCCATTGACGAATGGTTCGCGCCATTGGTGATCGGCGAGGACCCGTTCGACTATGCCTATCTGTGGGAAAAGATGTACCGCCGCAGCCACGCCTGGGGGCGCAAGGGGATCGGGATGATCGCGATCTCGGCCGTTGATCTGGCGATCTGGGACCTGATGGGCAAACTGGCGGGTAAGCCAGTGTTCAAACTGCTGGGTGGCCGCACCAAGGAAAAGATCCCGGTGTATTACTCCAAGCTCTACTCTGGCCCGATCGATGTGATGCAGGCCGAGGCCGCCGAGGCGCAAAAGAACGGCTATTCGGCCTATAAAATGCGGTTCGGCTGGGGGCCGAAGGACGGCATGGCGGGCATGCGCGAAAACCTCAAACGGGTCGAGGCCGTGCGCGAGGTCATCGGCTATGACGTCGATCTGATGGTCGAATGCTACATGGGCTGGAACCTGGACTATGCCAAACGCATGCTGCCCAAGCTTGTTAAATTCGAACCGCGCTGGTTGGAAGAACCCGTGATTGCCGACGATGTTGAAGGTTATCGCGAGCTGAATGCGATGAACATCATCCCGATCTCGGGCGGTGAGCATGAATTCTCGATCATCGGGTGCAAGGACTTGATCGAGAAAAAGGCCGTCAGCGTCCTGCAATATGACACCAACCGCGTGGGCGGTATTACGGCGGCACAAAAGATCAACGCGATTGCCGAGGCGCATCAGATACCGGTCATCCCGCATGCAGGTCAGATGCATAATTATCATCTGACCATGGCCAACGCGAATTGCATGATCAGCGAATATTTCCCTGTCTTCGACGTCGAGGTAGGTAACGAGCTGTTCTATTACATCTTCGAAGGTGACCCCGAGGCGGTGGACGGCTTCCTTGATCTGGATGACAATAAGCCCGGTCTGGGGATTGAGATCACAGACAAACACCTGAAACACTTTGAGATTACGGAGTAGTCCATGAGCTATACCGGTATCTGGCCCGTTGCGCCGACACCATTCCACGAAGACGGAACACTTGATCTGGAAGGGATGAAGCGCGTTCTGGATTGCCTGATCGATCAAGGCGCGGACGGGATCTGCGTTTTGGCAAATTTCTCAGAGCAATTCCTGATCTCGGATGAGGAGCGCGCGATCCTGACCCGGCTCAGCCTTGAACATGTCGCGGGCCGCGTGCCCATGATCGTGACGATCAGCCATTTTGCGACGCAGATCGCAGTGGAACGGGCCAAATTCGCCAAAGATCTGGGCGCGGACATCGTGATGATGATGCCGCCCTATCACGGGGCGCTTCTGAAGGGGACCGCGCAGCAGACCTATGATCAGTTTGCAGCCGTGGGCGAGGTCGGCATTCCGATCATGGTCCAAGACGCGCCCTTGTCGGGCGTTGATCTGCCGGTGCCGTTGCTGGTGCGCATGGCGCAAGAGATTGAAATGGTGAAGCTGTTCAAGATCGAATGCCCTCGGGCAGCGAACAAGCTGCGCGCGCTGATTGCCGAAGGCGGAGAGGCGATTGAAGCACCTTTTGATGGCGAGGAAGGTATCACCCTACTGGCCGATCTGGATGCGGGGGCGACCGGTTCGATGACCTCGGGCATGATCGTGGACCAGATAAAGCCGGTCATCACGCATCACCTTGCAGGCCGTGTAGACGAGGCGACAGCGGCCTATGGCCGGGTGGCGATGGTGATCAACCATGAAAACCGCCAATGCGGCTGGCAATCCTGCAAAGCGGCGATGGTCGAAGGGGGCGTCATCGGGTCCGAGTTCTGCCGCCATCCCATTGATCCGCTGCAACCGGCCATCCGAGACCGGTTGATAGACCTTTTAAAACCGCTGGACCCAATGGTCCTGAATTGGGGAAAATAAAATGATACTTGGACAAAATCTGATCGACGGCGCATGGGTCGGGTCAGACAATCTGCGTGCCTCAGACGATCTTGACGGCCAAAGCTTTGCTCAGGCCACCGCCGCGCAGGTGGATGACGCCTGCCGCGCCGCACGCCGCGACTTCCGTGCTTATTCGGGCAAGTCGCGGGCCGAGCGCGCCACATTCTTGCGCACGATTGCCGAACAGATGGATGTGCTGGGTGATGAGATCACGCAAACCGGCATGGCCGAGACAGGCCTGCCCGAGGCGCGGCTGGTGGGTGAACGTGGACGCACAACGGGCCAGCTGCGCATGTTTGCCGACCTGATCGAAGAGACTGGGTATCTCGATATACGTAAAGAAGGCGCCCTCCCTGACCGGACACCTCTCCCTCGTCCGGATTTGCGCCTGACGCACAAAGCAATAGGTCCAGTGGCCGTGTTTGGTGCGTCGAACTTCCCGCTCGCCTTCTCCACGGCGGGCGGGGACACCGCCTCGGCCCTTGCTGCTGGGTGCCCGGTGATCGTCAAGGGACACAGCGCTCATGCAGGCACTGCTGAACTTGTAGGACAAGCCATTGCCAAGGCGATCGAGATTTGCGGTATGCCAGCTGCTACATTTCAGATCTTGCAAGGATCAGGGCGCGAGGTGGGTTCCGCCCTTGTGCAGCATCCCGGGATCACTGCCGTCGGTTTTACAGGATCACTCGCCGGGGGCAGGGCGCTTTATGATCTATGCCATGCGCGTTCAAACCCTATCCCCTTTTATGGTGAGCTTGGCTCGGTCAATCCTATGTTCTGCCTTCCAGACGCGATGCGTGCCCGCGCGACCGAGATCGGCGTAGGCTGGGCCGCGTCTCTGACCATGGGGGCCGGACAGTTTTGTACCAATCCCGGGGTTGCCGTGATGCTGAAAGGCCCGGATGCGGATGCGTTGGAAACCGCCTGTGTCGCCGCGCTGAACGACACGGCAGAGCAGAAAATGCTAACAGACGGAATCCTTGGCGCTTATGAGCAGGGGGTTCGCGAATTCCGCGATCTGATGGTCGAGGTTACGTCTTGCAGTGCCGCGACGGGCAAACGCGCCGCTGTGCCTGCTTTGTTCAAAGTCAGTGCGGCGGAGTGGATGGCGAACCCCAAGCTGCAGCACGAAGTATTTGGTGCTGCTGGCATTATCGTCTTGTGTGACGACACAGAGCAGATGCAACAGCTGGCGGAATGTCTGGAAGGACAGCTGACGCTGACCTTGCATCTGGACGACTCGGATGCCGCGTTGGCCAAGTCACTGATGCCCATTCTCGAGGAAAAAGCAGGTCGTTTATTGGCAAACGGCTATCCCACCGGGGTCGAGGTGTGTTCATCAATGATGCATGGCGGGCCCTATCCGGCCAGCACAGATGTCCGAGCAACCTCCGTCGGGACTCTGGCGATCGTGCGCTGGCTGCGCCCGGTCAGTTATCAAAACATTCCCGACGCGCTTTTGCCGGATGAATTGAAAGGCTTGAGTGCCTGACGGTCGCAATCGTCAGGTGACCGCCCCTATACGGTCCTTTAGGCCATCTCTGGCCTGACCCGGAACTGCCTGGAGTGCGCAGCTTTTCACTCCAGGAGAACAGAAAAACGAAGGAGAAAACGGATGTACGGCGTTCTCGACGGAACCGGTTTTGAAGTCATCGAAAAAGAATTCGAGGCCTGTTTCATCGGCCATGCTCGGGTCGAGCGGTTGTGGACCGGTGCTCGTTGGTCCGAGGGCCCGGCGTGGTTTGCCGCCGGGCGTTATCTGGTCTGGTCGGATATTCCCAACAACCGGCTGATGCGGTGGGACGATACAGATGGCTCGGTCTCGGTGTTTCGGCAACCCTCCAACAACGCCAATGGCAACACGGTAGACCGGCAGGGACGCTTGGTGTCGTGCGAGCACCTAACCAGACGCGTCATCCGAACCGAGCATGATGGATCCATCACGGTTCTGGCGGACGCATGGCAGGGAAAGCACCTGAACTCTCCAAACGACGTCGTTGTTAAATCAGACGGGTCCATTTGGTTCACGGACCCGTCCTATGGGATCATGATGGACTATGAAGGCGAGCGCGCCGAAAGCGAGATTGGCGCGTGCCACGTGTATCGCGTGGACCCGACATCGGGCGAGGTCACAGCGGTTGCAACTGATTTCGTCAAGCCTAATGGCTTGGCTTTTTCACCGGATGAGAGCGCACTCTATATCTCGGATACCGGTATCACGCATGACCCCGAAGGTCCGGCACATATTCGCCGTTTCCGCGTATCGAACGACGGAAAAACCCTTTCAGGAGGTGAGGTCTTCGCTAATTGCTCTGCCGGATTGTTCGACGGGTTCAGGCCAGACCGTGAAGGCCGCATCTGGAGTTCCGCCGCAGACGGTATTCATTGCCTGAACCCCCAAGGAGATCTGATCGGCAAGGTCCACATGCCCGAGATGGTAGGAAATGTGTGTTTTGGCGGTGCCAAGCTGAACCGACTGTTCGCGGCGGGAACAAGCAGCCTTTACGCGATCTATCTGAATGTAAACGGCGTCTCACCGGTTTGATTCTACTTGCTGCAATAGGATTGAATGTAGAGGGAAAACTACAAAGCGCTCTATGTGTATGCCGTTCAGGTTGTAATACTAAGGTCTGCAAGGCATTTTTGGATGAAGGCAGTGAATGTCCGCAATGTGAGTAGGCTGCGGTGTTTAAGCACACAGTTTAATAGCAGGATTGGGCCTTACTAAAAAATGTAGCTGCGTGCTTACCCTTCATACACAATTGTCAGAAACTCACCTCTTCATTTTCGAGCCTATGACGCGCGTAGGTACATCCCTGCTTGTTGGTTGTCCTCGCTTGTGCGCCCGGACCCGTACTGCTTTCCCGTTGGCATACTGTCTTTCGTGTTCGGCCACCCAATGCTCAGTTGGCGCAGCTCGACTTGCTGTTTGTAGTGCTCAAAGCGAAGCCTTGCCTTTTGTTCAGTCAGATGCCGCGCACCTGCAGGTCCAATTCGAATGGTACGGTGAGACTTGAAAACTCGGTCATTCAAGCCTTGCTAAACATCTGCGCTGTTTTGGCCTGAGATGCCGAGAGGCTTGCAACCTTTTGTGACTTTAAATAGGCCTCACGCGCAGCAAGAGCCGCGAAAAGCATAAACCCAATTGTCATCTCGTATATGAGGTGACATTCATGCCGCTTCAGATGTTTTCTCAATGAAGCGTCATTGGGCAATAGTCCTCCCCTCACAAAACCTACAAATACGGTTCGCTGAAGTTGCCAATGGGCGACACTAAGGTTGGGTCGACTATCTTGCGATTTTGATGCCTCCAGCGCACAGGACGCATCAAAGTAGATGGTGCTAGTATTGCAGATATGGACTGCGCTCCTTTCCACGACACCATCGGAATGAAGGTGTTTGTCACCGCCTGACGGCGGGCGGCTGGCCCACTGCGCGGCCAAGCCTGTAGCACTTTGGCCCCAAAAGAAAAATGCCAGCCCCTGTACATCAGATCTGAGCCGCCAACCTACCAACGCCGTCGCCGGTCAAGAGATCGAAGGTCTGGCAAATGTCAGCAATGTAGAATGCGACTGCAGAATTCAGTACCAATCTGGAACGGCAGATCAGGGTCGATCTTCAACCCAACCGTTTCTTGAATCTTAGAGTTGCCGCCAGCAATCCGAATATCGCAAATCCGATCATCCAGAGAATTCCCCAGCGTAACTCGTATAGCGACGCGTCACGAAGGACCACGCCGCGGATCATGTCCATGAAATGGGTTGCCGGCAGGACCTGAGCAATCATCTGGACGGGTGGTGGCATACCGTCGAAAGGGAACATGAAACCTGACATCAGGATTGAGGGCAGCAGGACAAAGATGGTCATCTGCATCGACTGCAATTGGTTCTGCGCAAGCGTGGAAATCACCAGCCCAAGCGACAGGCTGGCGACGATGAATAACAAAGTCACAACAAGCAGAGTGCCCAATCCGCCGTTTATTGGCACATCGAAAAGGACATGCCCGAGGCCGAGGATGATTGCGACCTGTATCAGGCCCAGAAAGATGTAGGGGATGATCTTTCCGATCATCAGTTCGATCGACCGGATTGGCGTGTTAATCAGCATTTCCATATTGCCCCGCTCGCGTTCGCGGACGATGGCGGCTGAGGTGAATAGGATCATCGTCATGGTCAGGATCACGCCGACAAGACCCGGCACGATATTGACCGCCGACCGTTGCTCGGGGTTGAAGTAAAGCGTCACCTCGAACGTGGGCACCTGCCGGTTTGGTGGTTGTTTCAGCAGTTCTGTCAAAGGCATTGTGCGCATGGACTTGATCGCGCTGGCCACCATCGTGTCCGAACCATCCACGATCCAATGGGCAACCGGTCGGCTGCTTGTCTGGTTGGTTGCGTTGGGCAGGCCCAGCCCGACAGACGGGCTGCGGGCAAGGCGCTGGCTCACGTCCGGGGGGATGATTAGCGCAGCACGCACACGGGACTCGGTTATTGCGCGTTCGGCCTCTTGCGGGGTGGTCAGCTGCTCGGTGATGGTCACGACCTGCGTCGCTTGAACGATCTGCGCCAGCGTGCGGGAGAGTTCGGTTCCGGACTGGTCCACCACCGCGACAGGGACATGGCGCAGGTTTGTGTTGATCGCGTATCCAAACAGAAGCAGTTGGATCAGCGGGATCATGATGACCATGGCAAAGGTCATCCGATCCCGCCGCAGTTGCAGCAGTTCTTTCTTCAGTACAGCAGCGATGCGACGTGGCGAAATCACTGTTCTGGCCCCCGTGTGGCGCTGACGAACACGTCTTCCAGATTTGGCCTCTGCGGGGTCAGGGACAGGCCAGGAAACGCAGCAATTTGGCCGCGCAACATGTCCACCGGTTGAGGTTCGGATTTGTCCACAAGCACACGCAGCCGCGACCCGACTTGCGCGGTCGACAGGATCTTGGGTTTGCCATCCAGCGCGTGTTTGACCTTTCTCAGATCCGGCCCTTCAACCTCAACTACATCGGCCTGAAGATCATCCATCAACTGGCGCGGAGACCCGTCCGCCTTTTTCACACCGTGTTGCAGGATCGCCAGCCGGTGACAGCGCTCGGCTTCGTCCATGAAATGGGTCGAAACGATCATCGTTGCGCCTTGATCTACCAGATCGAACAGTTGTTCCCAGAAGTTGCGGCGTGTTTCGGGATCAACGGCCGAGGTCGGTTCGTCCAGGAACAACAGTTTAGGTCGGTGCATTACGGTTGCAGCAAGGGCCAGTTTCTGACGTTGCCCGCCGCTCATGCTTCCGCTGAGTTGATTGATATTTGTTGTCAGATCGTAGGTGTGCAGCAACTCATCGATCCGATCTTTGGCCGTTTTTACCGGAATGCCGTAAATCTCCGCCGCGAACCTGAGGTTTTCCAGCACCGTTAGGTCGCGGTAATACGAGAATATCTGGGTCATGTACCCGATCTCATTTTTTAGCGGCTCAGCCGCTTCGGGCATTGACCGGCCCAAAACCGAGATCGCACCGCTGCTGGGGGTCAGCAGCCCAGTCAGCATGCGCATTGTCGTGGTTTTGCCGCAGCCATTCGGTCCCAGAAACCCGTAGATCTGGCCGGTTTGAATCTCAAGATCCAGATTGTTGACGGCGATGTTTTCCCCGAACTGGCGGGTCAAGCCCTTCGTCGAGACGACCACATCGTTCATGGCATGGGGACCTGTACGGGGACCCCGGCAGGCAGGTCCGGTGAGGCATTGGGCAGGTCAATCTCAGCCAAATAGACAAGGCGCGTGCGGTCGTCCTTGTTCAACCCGTAATAAGGGGTGAAGGACGCGTCGTCGCTGATCCAGCGGATCACGCCATCCAACGGATCGGCCAGCCCGTCTACGCGCACTTCCAACGTGTCACCGGGTTTCAGTTTGACGCGATGTGGTTCGGGTACATAGACGCGCGCGTAAGGCGTCTGGCCCGTGACGATCACGGCAACCGGGCTGCCGGATGTCACCCGCTCGCCCAAATTCCACGGCAGGGAATCCAAAACGCCGTCGCGGGTGGCTATGACCGTTAAATCATCCAGCAATGTCAGTTCGGCGGCGACCGAGGCTTCGGCAGCTCGCACATTGGCCTCGGCGACCGCCAGATCTTCGGGACGGGTGCCGTTTTCCAGCTCTTTCAGCGATTCCTGAGCGCTGGCCAATTCAGCCCGCGCGGAATCGCGCATGGCCAGATCATTTGCCACCTGAGCCTCGGTCACGACCGAGTTCTCGACCAGTCTGGCATTTCGGTCATAGATGGCCTCGGCATCGGCAAGGCGCGCAACAGCGCCTGCTACTTTGGCCTCGGCAATTGCAATTTCTTCCTCGCGCGGTCCGACCTGCAGTTTCAGAAGCGTGGCCTGTGCCTTTTCCAGTTCTGCCTGCGCCAGTGCCAGCTTGGCGCTTTGCAATGTGGGATCAAGCTGAACCAGCGTGTCGCCTACCTTGACCACGGAACCTTCGGCAATTGGTAAATCGACGACAATTTCGCTGGCCGTCGCGGTCAAGGCCACCCGGTCGCGCGCCAACACACCCAGAGCGATGCTGGTATCGGACCCAGAGCACCGGTCCAGAAAAGCGGGCAGGACAGCCGCCAGGATCAAAGGAATGGGGATCGTCAGATTCAACAGGGTTCCCTCCGGTGCTTGGCCTTTGAACGCGTTGGGCGATAGTCAGAGCATAAAATCAGGAAATCTGATTTATGTATACGGTTCAACAACTACAGATGGCAGGACAGGTTCATGCGGGCAGGCGCGCCAACCACTCCTCCAGCTTTTCTCCGATCAGATGGGGATTATCTTCCTGCAGGAAATGAATGCCTTTGCCGATATCCACCACAGACCTGATGTTCGCAAAATGCAAAACCCAGCGCGGACGTCCAGCTCAGTTCAACGGGAGGACCACGCCTTCCAACCCCAGCGCCTCATTATACCATGCGGGTCGGGACGCCCAGCCGACAATCGCGCTAACGGGCTGGGACGGCGGGCGTGACAGGCTGCCGACGGGGACAACCAGAAACTTGCCGTTCTGTGTCTTGAATGGAAGCGATGTCCCGCAGCTTCGGCAAAACACCCGGCGCACTTGGGAATTAGGCACATTGAAAGATGTCAGTTGCTCTTGACCTTCCAGCCATTCGATCCGGTCAGGCGTGGTGAAAGCATTCGCAACATGGGCCGAGCCCGAGGCCTTTTTGCAAAAGTTGCAATAGCACAATTTGAAGGCGGTCATGTTGTCTTGCACCCGATAGCGCACTGCGCCGCAGATACATTGCCCGTCGATCATGTCTGGGTGACTCGCCAAAGAGCTCATCTCAAACACGATAGGCAAAATACGCGCGGACAGTGGTGGTGAATGTCAGGCCCATGCTAGTGATCGCGATGACAAAGCCGACAACCGCTGTCGCCGGGATCGAGACCAGAAAATCAACAGCAATTGCGGCACGGATACCGGTCATGCTGCGCTTGAGAATGGACGCGACGATGCAGGCAAAGGTGACGATGTAACCCAGCATCGTATAGAGCATCAGGTTGGCGGCTTGCGGGCCAGCTAGCTCTCCGACCTGCAGGCCGTAGAATTTGAAACCGGCGAAGAAACCAAAGGCCAGCAGGATTTTCAGCGCGTTCAGGATGAAGATCATGCGCAGGGTGACGGGTTTTAATGCGCCGGGTGTCGGGTCGATGGCGGTCATGTCAGGTCTCCGTTTCAGGTGCGATCACGCAGCATTTGCTGCCGCGCATCTCTAATGCTATCCATGTGGATAGAAATTTATTACTATCCACATGGTTAGAAAAAGCAAGGAGAAATCTGTGGCGCGAAAACGCAAGACGGATCACGACAGTGCTGTGGCGGGAGCCTTGGACCTGTTTTGGCGAAGGGGCTACCACGGTGCCAGTACGCGGGAGTTGGAGCAGCAGACGGGGCTGACACGGTTCACGCTCCAAACCACTTATGGGGGAAAAGAAAAGTTTTTTCTAAAGACTCTGGATGCTTATTTGGACAATGCCGAAGCCCGGCACTTTCCTGATCCCGAAACCTATGCGCTGGACGATCTGGCTGGTTGGTTCCGGGGCATCGCATCAACCGAGCGAATGCCAAAGATTGAGGATGCCGGGTGTCTTGCCTTTAATTCGATTAGTTCATTCGACCGCTCTGATCCCGAGGTTAACGCACGAATCGAGCGGTACCTGACCGCACTGGAGGGGCGGTTTGCTGCGATACTGTGCCGGGCAAAGGATGACGGGGCCATCCGTTCCGAGGTCGATCCGGATGAGGCCGCACGGGTGCTGACCGGTCTTTTGCTGGGCCTTCATACGATTATGAAAGCCCGAACCTCGGATCAGTTTCCGCAGAGCTACGCCCAGGCGGCGGTCGGGCTGATTGAAGGGTGGAAAAACCAGTAAGTTATCAAACATTCTGTCGTGACTAACTTCTTGCGGCGTAAGAACTGGGTGTAAGCAGTGAATGTCTGGGTGGTGGACTGCCCCTGCTGTATTGCGGTTGGCTGTTGAGTGACTGCTTTGGTGAAGCCGCAGTGCAGCTTGCTCAACGACAGGTCTGGGCCGTAACCCAATAGGCGAAGCTGGCCGAACCGCATTTTGATCTTGAGGAAAACGAAACTGGCGCTTGCACCAGCTTGCGTTTCACACTTTTGACCATTGACCCTGGTTTCGTCAGCTACGGTGGTTCCTATCGACATATAGAAGAAGTCATACCCGTGCACGGCGTTGCGGTAGACCACACAACACTGAACCGATGCGTTACACGGTATTCCGGCGTTATCGCTGAAGCCGCGGGTCGCCGCGAAAGATCGTCATCGACAAAAGCGGCGCAGAAACAGCAGGTATCAAAGCCATCAACAAAATGCTGAAGGGCTTTGGATGTCCGATTCCAGTCGAGGTGGTGAGGCAGAAACACTAGAACAACATCGTGGACAGGACCACCGGTTCATCAAAAGGCGAACTTGACCAATGCTGGGGTTCAAAGCTTTCGGTTTTACTGCAGCAACCGTTGCTGAAATCAAAGTCGCGAAGATGATCCGCGAGGGCCGATTCACGCCTGGACTCTGCCCCTTTCGACAATTTGCTAAACTGGCCGTCTAACTTGAAGACACGCCGAGTCTCATTGGCTAGCAGAAAAACTCTGCAACACAACCTGTTCGGCCGGAACGGGCCGTTGCAAGAGCTCATATACGCTCATTCAGAACAAAAGGTTGGGAAGAAAAAGGGTTAGTGCCGGGAACACCGTCAGGATGAAGATGGCCAACAGGTGGATGAGCCAGTATGGAACTGTCGCAATTGCCACACGGCCCAAGCCAACCTCGTTGTTGGTCAGCGCGGTCAGGACCGACAGGTTAAGCCCGACTGGGGGCGTGACCTGACCAATCTCGATGACGATGGTGATGATGACCCCGATCCAGATTGGGTCAAAGCCCAGCCCGGTCAGCAAGGGGAATACGACCGGCAAGGTCATGATCATCAACGACAACCCGTCGAAAAAGCACCCCAGCACCAGATAGATCAGCACCACGATCAACAGCACGCTGTATGTGCCCATCCCGCTTTCGGCCACGACTTCTAGGATCTGTTGCGGCACGCCCAGAATACTGGTCGATTTCGCCAGTATCGTCGCGCCCAGCACCAAAAACCCAACCGATGCAAACAACAGAACCGACTGATAGACCGCTTCGACAAGCTTCTTCCAAGTCAGGTCGCCCCATATGGAGGAAATGATCACGGCCAGTACAACGCCCACGCCTGCCGCTTCGGTCGGTGTCGCCAGCCCTCCGACAATGCTGCCGATGACCGCAATGATCAGCGCAAGCAACGGCCAGATTTGTTTGAACCCCGCCAGTGTCTGCCGCAGCGGCAATGGGGCTTCGTCGCGCGGGGCCAGGGCCGGATTTCGGGTACATCTGACCAACAGATACGCCATGAACATCAGACCAACCAGAAAACCAGGGATAATACCGGCGGCGAACAGGCGCCCGATCGAGGTTTCAGTGAGCGCGCCATAGATCAGAAAAGACAAGCTGGGCGGGATCAGCAGGCCCAAAGTACCGCCGCCCGCCAAGCTGCCCACAATCGTATCCTTGTCATAGCCGCGTTTCGACATCTCAGGGTATGCGACCGAACCCACCGCCGCAGCCGTAGACAGACTGGATCCGCTGACCGCGCCGAACAGGGTGCAAACTGCAATATTGGTGTGCAGCAAGCCCCCCGGGATGCGACGAAACAGCGGGGAAAAGGCGGAGTAGGCCCGCTCGCTAATTCCACTGCGCAGCAGCACCTCGCCCAGAAGGATGAACATGGGAACTGCGCTGAGGGTGAACGAATTGAAGACGCTCCAGATTGCGTCCACAGCCAGCGACGTGGCCCCGTTCGAGAAAAAGTGCAGAATGATCAACCCGGTCAGACCAAGCGCCGCTCCAAGGGCCACGCCCGTGCCAGCGGTGGCAACCAGCGCGCCTGTCAACGTCAGCCAGAACGACATTTATTGGTCTCTTTCGTTGGGGTCATTTGATGTCGGCCTCGGCGTCGTTCACCCTGTCCAGAATGCCGACAAGGCGTGCCACAAAGATAGACAGAGTCAGCCCAAGCGACAGCGGCATAAGCGCCATCCAAGGGTAAAGCAGAATGCGCGTGGTTTCTGTTTTAAGGTTGCGCTTGAAGGCGAATTCGAACCAAGGAATAGTTTCGACGATCAACCACAGGAAAAAAACGATACCGACCAGAAGGGCGGCGATCTGTATTGCGACATGCAGTCGACCTTTCAGAAAATCCGCCAACAGTGCCACACGCACATGTTTGGCCCGCAACGTCACCATCGGCAGACCTAGAAACAACGAAACGCTGAGCAATAGGCCGACCACTTCTTCGGTGATGTGCAGCGGCGTATTGGCAAATTTGCGCATCAATACGCTGGTGACAATGATGCCGACAATGGCGATCATTCCGAGGGCCGCAGAAACGGCGCACGCAAGGGCCAGACGGTCCAGCCCCCGCGCGATAATGTTTCCCGGACTAAGCGCCATTTTGACGTCAGCGGCCCAGGGCGGTCAGGACACGCTCACGATAGGCAGGGGCGTTGCCGCCAGCTTCTTCCGCGAGTTCAGCCCAGATTTCGGTGACGTTCGACACAAACAGATCGCGGTCTTCCTGCGAGAAATCTTCTCCCCAGGTGACACCATCTGCGACCAGCTGCTCACGTGCGGCCAGCTCGCGTTCGAAATCGTCCTCGTATTGATTGGTACGCTCCCACAAGGCTTCTGCGGCGGTCGCAATTGCCGCCTTGGTGGCGTCATCCGTAGCGTCCCATTTGTCGGTTGCGACCCCGATCACATAGGGGCCGGACGCCATCGGATACAGGAACGAAGCATATTTGGCGACCTCCTGCAAAGACACTGTGTGTGCGTAAAGCGCAGGATAAAGTGCACAATCGACCACGCCGGTTTTCAGCGCCACATACATCTCTTCCTGTGGAATGATCTGCGCGGCGACCCCAAGGCGTGTGAAGGTTTCAACCTGATCGCGAGCCCAGACGCGCAGCTTTTTCGATTTCAGAGCGTCAATGGTGCGCACCGGCTCATCCCGGCAGAAGACCGACACAGATAGCATCGGGATCGGCACATACCCAACCGAGGTCACGCCCCAATCGGTAAACTCTTCCTGATAAATCTCGCGCACTGTCGGGATCGCCTTTTCGAATTCCTCGATCGAGCCAATGGTGCCTTGAACCACAACTGAACTGAGCGCTGGCGCGTCACGTCCCAGATAGTTCGCCCAGATCAGGCTCATCTCGACCGCACCCTTTGGCAGGAACCGCAGGGTGTCCGTGTTCGGAAGACCCAGCGATCCGCCGCTATAAAGCTTCAGCTTATTCTCACCTTCATGGGCCGCATTGACCTCTTCGACAAAGCGTTCCAGCTCTGCCGTTTCTGGGCGGGTTTCGGGTAGAAAATTGTTGAATCGCCATTCTTCCGCATTGCCTGCGGCAATGGCTGAAATGAAAGCAGCCGCGCTCAATGCGGCGGTTTGAACAATTCTCTTCATGGTGTTCCCTCCTGAAGCACTGAATATCTGGCTCTTGACGAAGCTCTTTGTGTATTAGTCTTGCTCTTCAACTTATTAGGTCGCGTAAAATCATTGACTTGGGGCGCATAGGCCGTGGGCCAGACCCACCAAATGAAAGCATAGAAAGAGCAGGGAAGGTTGCAAGTGATACCTGAGCCGCGACCTCAGCGCACTTCTGTCGGAACTTGTTGGCTTTCGTACAACCGGTTCAGAGGCCCCTCTGCTTTAACCCAACCGATCCAAATCGGATCTTCGTCTTTCGGTCCTGCTATCGGTACGTGGGCTATTGGCACGAGCGTCGTTTGACAGAAGTTCCTGATGATTAAGTCGTCTTCGACCTGATGTGCTGATCCTAAGGACATGTCGGCCTGAAAGCGGTCGATTTCTTCAAAAGGGTCAGACAAATCCCAAGTCAATGTCGGGAAAGGCGTTCCAATGCTCGTCAATGCCCGGTCAAGTCTTACGAATGCGAGAAATCGATGTCGGCTGATTTCGGTTTGGTCACTAAACTTATTTCGAAAACCATATTTGACGGCTGAATTTCTGGCGCCCTTCAGTTTGTCTGCGGATAGCTGATGATAGACAGATAGCGAAGGGGCAACGTGACCAGACGCTCGGGGCCGTGTGGCGCATCAGCCTCGAAAAACAGCGTGTCGCCGGGTTTCAGCGGATAGACCTGATCACCGTGACGGTAGTCAACCTCGCCTTCCAGCATATAGATCGTCTCAATTCCGCTGTGCTGAAAGGTCGGAAAGGTGTCGGATTCAGCGGTCAGAGTGATCAGATAGGGCTCGACGATCACGCCTGACGTGTTGGCGCCTATGGTGCCCAGCAGGTTGTATTGATGGTTAGCGCGGGTGCCCTCTCGCTCCTGCTCGACCCCTTGCCCTGCTTTGGTGTGAACGGCCAGCCGTCGTTCTTCGAACCGACGGAAAAAACTGGTCAGTGGAACCGACAGTGCATCCGCCAGCGCCTGAAGCGTCGTCAAAGAAGGCGATGTATTCCCGTTTTCGATTTTCGACACCATTCCGATCGACAGCCCGGTCATCTGCGCAAGATCTGCAACAGTGATGTTCTGCTGTTTGCGAAAGGCGTGAACTTCTCGGCCGATGGCGACTTCAAGAACCTTTTCTCGATCACTTGAACTTACGGAATGCGGGTCTTGGGTCAGTTTTGCCACCTGTTTCCTTCCGCTTCGATTCGCAGTTTGCCCGTTCATGCGGTCTTTCTTGGCAGCGAAGTTATCCTACCATGAGGAAAATGAAAGCGCTTTCGCCTTAGGAATCTGCCTAGACGTATTTTCGCATAGGGAAAAAAATTTTCTTAAGGGTAGATTTCCCTGAGGGACGTGGTTTAGGGTATCGGCAACACAACAAGAGAAGGTCTCAGACGATGTGCGGGATTGTGGGGTTGTTTCTCAAAGACCAAACGCTCGAGCCCAGACTGGGTTCAATGCTGACCGATATGCTGATCACCATGACCGATCGCGGCCCCGACAGTGCCGGTATCGCAATCTATGGTTCCCAGTCGGCAGGCCAAGCAAAGATGACGGTGCAGTCGGATGACCCTGATGCCGATTTCGCAACTCTCGCTTCAGATCTGAGTGCGGCGGTAGGAACTGAAGTCAATTTGCGTGCCAATGACACGCATGCGGTGCTGTCGATGCAGGCTGACAAGGTCGATACTGCGCGGCAGGCGATCCGTGAGATGCGCCCCGCCATGCGCGTCATGTCGGATGGTGATGCGATTGAAATCTACAAAGAAGTTGGTCTGCCAAAGGACGTGGCGGCTCGTTTCTCGCTGTCGTCGATGCATGGCAGCCACGGGATCGGGCATACGCGCATGGCCACCGAATCCGCCGTCACCACTGAAGGCGCCCATCCATTCTCAACCGGCGGCGATCAGTGTCTGGTGCATAACGGCTCGTTGTCAAACCACAACGCGCTGCGCCGCAAGCTGATGCGCGAAGGGGTGCGGATTGAATCGATGAACGATACCGAGGTCGGCGCCGCCTATCTGACGTGGAAGATGCAGAATGGGGCAACACTGGGTGAGGCGCTGGAAAGCTGCCTTGGGGATCTGGACGGGTTCTTCACCTTTGTGGTCGGCACCAAGGACGGGTTTGGCGTGGTGCGGGACCCGATTGCCTGCAAACCGGCGGTGATGGCCGAGACCGATCAATACGTGGCTTTCGGCAGCGAGTACCGCGCGCTGGTCAACCTGCCGGGTATTGAGGACGCCCGCGTTTGGGAACCCGAACCCGCCACCGTCTATTTCTGGAGCCACTAAAATGCAGAGCTATGACGTCGCAGAACAGGGCCTGCGCGGGCTGAACGCTGCCCTTCAGGCCCAAAGCACCGAGACGAACCAGACCCAGTGGGAGGTTCAGAACCCAAAGGGCAGCCATGCCATCGCTGTCGGTCTGGATGCCCCAATTGAGGTCACGGTCAAGGGTTCGACCGGCTATTACTGCGCTGGGATGAACAAACAGGCGACGATCCGGGTTAAGGGCTCGGTCGGGCCGGGCGTGGCCGAGAATATGATGTCGGGCACCGTGATCGTCGAAGGTGACGCCAGTCAGTATGCCGGGGCCACGGGCCATGGCGGGTTGCTGGTGATCAAGGGCAATGCCAGTTCGCGCTGCGGGATTTCCATGAAAGGGATCGACATCGTGGTACATGGCAATATCGGCCACATGTCCGCCTTTATGGCGCAGGCCGGTACGCTGGTGGTCTGCGGTGATGCGGGCGATGCGTTGGGGGACTCCCTCTATGAGGCGCGGCTATTCGTGCGCGGCTCGGTCAAAAGTCTGGGTGCCGATTGCATCGAGAAAGAGATGAGACCCGAGCATCTGACCCTTCTGGCCGACCTGCTGGAGCGCGCAGGAGCAGATGCCAAGCCCGAAGAGTTCAAACGCTATGGCTCGGCCCGGCAGCTTTACAATTTCGATGTCGACAACGCGGCAGAATACTGAGGAAGACCGTAATGGACGATCACACACCACGCACGATGCCGATACAGTCTGCGACGTTTTCCAACCCGGTCAATGCGGAAATCCGGCGGGCGGCGGCAACGGGCATCTATGACATTCGTGGCGGCGGCGCGAAACGCAAGGTGCCGCATTTCGACGACCTGCTGTTTCTGGGCGCCTCGGTCAGCCGATACCCGCTGGAAGGCTATCGCGAACGCTGTGACACCTCGGTCACGTTGGGCACGCGCTTTGCCAAGAACCCGATCCAGCTGGATATCCCGATCACCATCGCGGGCATGAGCTTCGGCGCGCTGTCCGGCCCCGCGAAAGAGGCGCTGGGTCGCGGAGCGTCAGCTGTGGGTACGTCGACCACCACTGGCGATGGCGGCATGACACCCGAGGAGCGCGGGCATTCCAGCAAGCTGGTCTATCAGTACCTGCCCTCGCGCTATGGCATGAACCCCGACGATCTGCGCAAGGCCGATGCGATTGAGATTGTGGTGGGGCAAGGCGCCAAACCCGGCGGCGGTGGGATGCTGCTAGGCCAAAAGATCAGCGACCGCGTGGCCGAGATGCGGACCCTGCCCAAAGGGATCGACCAGCGCTCTGCTTGTCGTCACCCGGACTGGACCGGCCCGGATGATCTTGAGATCAAAATCCTCGAACTGCGCGAAATCACGGGTTGGCAGGTTCCAATCTACGTAAAGGTCGGCGCGACGCGCCCCTATTACGACACGGCGCTGGCGGTGAAAGCCGGGGCGGATGTGGTGGTGATGGATGGGATGCAGGGCGGAACAGCGGCCACGCAGGATGTGTTCATCGAACATGTGGGCATTCCGACGCTGGCCTGTATCCGCCCCGCCGTGCAGGCGTTGCAAGACTTGGGTGTGCATCGCGAGGTGCAGCTGGTGATCTCGGGCGGAATTCGCAATGGCGCGGATGTGGCCAAGGCGATGGCACTGGGCGCGGATGCGGTGGCTATCGGTACGGCGGCCTTGATCGCTTTGGGTGACAATGACCCGAAATGGGAGGCCGAGTATCAAAAGCTGGGCACTACCACCGGGGCTTATGACGACTGGCACGAGGGCCGCGATCCGGCCGGCATCACCACGCAAGACCCGGAACTGGCCGCGCGTCTTGACCCGGTCGAGGCCGGGCGGCGTCTGCGCAACTACCTCAAGGTCATGACGCTTGAGGCACAGACCATCGCGCGCGCCTGCGGCCACAATGATTTGCACAATCTGGAACCCGAAGACCTGTGCGCCCTGACGATGGAGGCCGCCGCCATGGCGCGCGTGCCTCTGGCGGGGACAGAGTGGTATCCGGGCAAGCCGGGGTTCTGAGACAAGTGGGCGCGACCCTGACCGGGGTCGCGCCTTTTCTTTTGGGTTCAACAGGGAAAGGAAAGCCGACCATGACGACAGATCTGGCTGCTTTCGCCAAGGAAAAAGGCGTCAAATACTTCATGATCTCGTTCACCGATCTGTTTGGTGGACAACGGGCCAAACTGGTCCCCGCACAAGCCATCGCCGAGATGCAGATCGAAGGCGCAGGCTTTGCCGGGTTCGCCACTTATCTGGACATGACCCCAGCGCACCCAGACATGTTGGCGGTGCCCGATCCGTCCTCGGTCATTCAGCTGCCTTGGAAGCCCGAGGTTGCGTGGGTCGCCGCCGACTGCGTGATGGAGGGCGAGGACGTCGCCCAAGCCCCGCGCAACGTTCTGCGCAGCCTAATCGACGAAGCCGCCGCCGAAGGGCTGCATGTCAAAACCGGGGTCGAGGCCGAGTTCTTTCTGCTGACCCCCGATGGAGAACAGATCAGCGATCCGTTCGATACCGCCGCCAAGCCCTGCTATGACCAGCAGGCGGTGATGCGCCGTTATGACGTGGTGCGCGAGATTTGCGACTATATGCTGGATCTGGGCTGGGGCCCGTATCAAAACGACCACGAGGACGCCAATGGCCAGTTCGAGATGAACTGGGAGTTTGACGATGTTCTGCGCACCGCCGACAAGCATTCCTTCTTCAAGTTCATGACCAAATCCGTGGCCGAGAAACACGGATTCCGCGCCAGCTTCATGCCCAAACCGGTCGAAGGGCTGACGGGCAATGGCTGCCACGCCCATATCTCGGTCTGGGATGCACCGGGGGCTGAGGCCAAGACCAACGTATTCGCGGGTGAGGGTGACGGCCCCACTGGAGAAGTGGGCCTAAGCGAGAAGGGCAAACATTTCCTTGGCGGGATCATGAAACATGCCAGCGCTTTGGCAGCGATCACCAACCCCACGGTGAACAGCTACAAACGCATCAACGCGCCGCGCACCATGTCGGGCGCGACCTGGGCACCCAATACCGTGACGTGGACGGGCAACAACCGCACCCATATGGTGCGCGTGCCCGGTCCGGGCCGGTTCGAGCTGCGCTTGGCAGACGGGGCTGCTAACCCCTATTTGCTGCAAGCGGTGATTATCGCGGCGGGGCTGTCAGGGCTGCGCTCCAAGGCCGATCCCGGCCCGCGCCATGACATTGATATGTATGCCGAGGGCCACACCGTCACCGATGCGCCGAAACTGCCGCTGAACATGCTGGACGCGCTGCGCGACTACGACAAAGACACGGAACTGAAGGCGATGATGGGCGATGAATTCTCATCCGCGTTCCTGAAGATGAAGCATCAGGAATGGAATTCGTTTGTGTCGCATTTCTCGCGCTGGGAAAAAGACAACACGTTGGATATCTGACCGGGCAGGGTGCCCTGTTCTGGCCCTGCTGTCGACGGGACAGGGGCCTTTGGTGTTGTCCGCCGCCTGCAACAGGCACCGCGATTCTTCGGATACCGCAGACCTCCTTTCGAAATTGGTAGAACGTGACCCGGCTGTCCTATGGCAGTCGGGTCACTCTTTAGTGAGAATGGTGCGAAATCGACAAAGTATTGGTCTAATTGCGACATAAACTTACTGATACTTCAATATAGCTTAACGAATTCGCAAAAAAATCTAGACAGAGTGATTATTTCGCAGTTCACTTCCTGACAGCCACATTGGCCACACACCCGCAGCCCACCTGCGATTTAGGTTTTGAAACTCTGCGTCAGGAACTTGAACGATGAATACGATCTCTTCGTTGCTTGAGTCTTTTTACGAAGAAACCACACCCAAACGGGGCTTGCCTGCGGCGGCCTATAAGGATGCGGAATTCTGGGAGGCCGAATGCGCCTCGGTCTTTACGCGCAACTGGGTTTGTGTCGGGTTTGCCCATGAATTGCAGGCTGCCGGGGATGCGGTGCCGGTCACGCTGGCCGGTCATCCGCTGCTTTTGGTCCGCAATATGGCGGGTGAAATCAGGGCGTTCCACAATATCTGCCGCCACCGCTGCCTGACGCTGGTAGATGCGCCTAAGAATGTGGGCAAGCTGATCCGCTGTCCCTATCACGCCTGGGCCTATGATCTGGACGGGAAACTGCGTGCCGCACCCCATTTCGGCGGTGTAAACAAGCATCAGGCCGAAGGGTTCGACGCGTCGCAAAACAGCCTTGTGCCGGTGCGCAGCCATGTTTGGAACGATTGGGTATTCGTCAATCTGGACGGCAACGCGCCGGATTTTGATGCCTATTCCGCCTCGATGCAGGCGCGTCTAGAGGGCATCGACTGGGATAAGGTCGACTGTATCGGAACGCTCGATTTCGGAGAGATCGCATGCAACTGGAAGTTCATCATGGAGAACTTCATCGAACCCTATCACGTGCAGTTCGTCCATGCCTCGACCACGGATCAGCCGCTTGCCGACCACTATACCATCGTTGACGGCAACTGCCTTGGCAGCGCGGTCGATCTGGATGAAGAGATCGGGACATCCGGCAGTCTGGGCGTCAGCTCGCGCTATCTGACGCTGTATCCCAACTTCATTCTGGGGCGGTATTTTCCCGACCAGATGGGGGTTTACCTGAACATTCCGACGGGTCCGGGGACGATGGTCCAGAAAAGGGCGCTGTATTCGACCGAAGGTCAAACCCTGACGCCCGACGTGATCGAAGGCCTCAAAAAGCTGTGGTGGGACGTGCACAAGGAAGATCACGAGATGACCGAGCGGCTGCAACTGGGTCGGTCCTCGACCGTTTCCGAGGCCGGGGGCGTGTTGTCGCCCGCCTGGGAAGACAGCGTGCGCGCCTTTCAGGAACTGGTGGCGCAGGATGTGACCACACTCGAAAAACACTGAATTGAGGAGACCAAAGTGAGCGAGAATATCAGCAGCGGATTCCGTTTGGCGCATACCATGATGCGAGTGATGGACATGGAGAAGTCGCTGGAATTTTACTGCGGCATTCTGGGCATGCAGGTCCTGCGACGCACCGATTACCCCGAGGGCAAATTCACCAACACCTTCATCGGCTACGGCCCCGAGGCTGAGTTCCCGACGTTGGAGCTGACGGCGAACTGGGATCAGGAAGACCCCTATGAAAAGGGCAATGGCTGGGGCCACATCTGCATCGAGACACCGGATGTCTATAAGGCCTGCGAAGAACTGGCGGCCGCAGGCGTGAATATCACTCGCCCGGCCGGTCCGATGAAGAACGGCACCCGCGTCATTGCGTTCTGCGAGGACCCGGACGGCTACAAGGTCGAGCTGAACGAAAGCATTCTGAAACATCTGGCCAAGGAAGGGGCGTGACCCATGGGAAATGCACCAAAACTTATGAAATGGGATTTAGTCGAGGATCGCTATAACGCGATCGGTGAAAGCGACAGCGACACCTATATCAAGCCCATGGTCACAAGCGAATTCAGCAAGACCATGTGCGGTGGGATCAATGTTCTCAAGAACATCAAGGTGCCGTGGGATCTGACCTGTGATGAGATCATCTATGTGCTGGAAGGCACCTTCCGGCTGGTGTGCGACGGCGAAACCTATATCTGCAACCGCGGCGACGTGCTGTATATCCCCAAGGACAATCACATCTCGTATGAGGCGGACGCACGCTGTGTGATCTTCTATGCCGCCTATCCCCATAACTGGAAGCAACTGGCCGGTATCACGCAAGTGCCCGGCATCGACCCCGACGACTTTGTGCCCGGCTAATTGCCGGGGCCCCGGCCCGCTGACAGGAGGAGGCCCAGATGCCAAAAGATAATCCCACTGCCAAAATCTACTACGACAGCTTTCACGACGCGGTCGAACGCAACCGGCCCAAGATCCCCGAGGTGAAAAAGCGCCTTGAGGATGCGGGTGTCAAATATGTGATGGGGGCATGGATCGACCTGCACGGCATCCCAAAGACCAAACCCGTTCCCATGAGTGATTTTGAGGCGCTATGTCTGGGCAAGGGGCCGCAATTCGCCGTGCACTCGATCTCTTACGTCCCCGAGCTGAGCCCCGCCGACAGCGATCAAGTAGTGGTTCCCGATTTGGACGCGGTCTATGTCTGCCCGTGGGACACATCGATGGCGATCATATTCTCGGACCTCTACTGGGAGGACGCACCGTACAACGTCTGCCCCCGTCAGGCCCTGAAACGCGCCATCCATGAGGCCGCGCAGGAAGGTTACATTGGTTATGCCGGGGTCGAGCCCGAGTTCATCGTGATGAAATACGATGAAAACGGTCAGCCTGTGAAAGCCTTCGACGACGACCCGGCACAGGGCCTGCGCCCGCGCCGTCAGGCCTTTGGCTATGACGTGGAATATTCGGTGGATTCGATGCCCTTCCTCAAGGACATGATCGATATTATCGAAGGGCTGGGCTGGAACCTGCACGACGTGGTGGCCGAGGGTGCTTATTCCCAGTTTGAGCTGGATTTCCACTATACCAACATGCTGGAAATGTCCGATCGGCTGGCTTTTCTGCGCATTGTTTTGAAAGAAGTTGCCAAGAAGCATGGCTGCTTCGTGACCTTTATGCCCAAGCCGACAGTGGGCGATTGGCGTTCGGGCGCGCATATCAACATGTCGATGCAGCATGAAAGCCGACCCGGTGAAAATATCTTTGAAACCTCCGAAGGCGACTGGTCGGATGAAAGCCGTTGGGCCGTGGGCGGCCTGATGCAGCACGCCGAGGCGATCACTGCCATCACCTGTCCGACGGTGAATTCGTATAACGGTCTGGTCCCGCGCGTGGGTGGGTTCGAGGGTGGCACCGTGACCTGGGCGCCGACCAATATCACCTTTGGGTTCAACAACCGCTCAGCCCAGTTCCGTCTGCCGCAAAGCCGCCACTGCATCGAAAACCGTGCCTGCGATATGACCATGAATGTCTATCTGGCGATGGCGATGCATCTGAGCTGCGCGGTGAAGGGTATCAAGAACAAGATCAATCCGGGCAAGCCCACGGATTTCGACCTGTATTCCAAAACAGAAAGCGAACTGGCTGAACTTGGCATTCGACGCCTGCCGCGTACTTTGTGGAACGCCATTCAGGCGCTGCGTGGTGACGACATGGCCGCGCATGTGATGGGACCGGTGATGCGCAACTCGTATCTGGAATACAAAAACGACGAGTGGGAGCGATACCACCAATCCGTCACGGATTGGGAAGTGCAGGAATACCTGCGGCTCTATTGATTTCCACCTCGGACGGCCCTGGGGTCGCTCGGGTCCAACAGCCAGAGGCGGGCATGACGCAAGACTATCAGATCCTTGAGCTAGGCGATTTTCCACTGTTGTCCGGCGCGGTGTTGCGGGATGCGAAGCTGGCCTATCAGACTTATGGCACGCTTGCGCCCGAACGTGACAATGTGATCGTTCTGCCCACCTTCTACACCGGCACCAATTCCCGAAACGAGGGGTTTTTCGGCCCGGGTCGCGCGATTGACCCGGCGCGGCATTTCATCGTCAGCCCGAACCTGTTTGGCAACGGGCGATCTTCGTCCCCGACGAACACGCTCGCACCACAGGACGGGCCGCGTTTTCCGCTGGTTCAGATGTGGGACAATATCGCGGCGCAGCACCGGCTGATCCATGACCATCTCGGCATCGACCGGATTGCGCTGGTGGCCGGTTGGTCAATGGCCGGATGCCAGTCCTATCAATGGGCGGCACAATACCCCGACATGGTGCAGGCGATCTTGCCGTTTTGCGCCTCGGCCCGGACCTCGCCGCATAACTTCGTCTTTCTCGAAGGGGTGAAGGCCGCGCTCTGTGCTGATCAGGCATGGAACGGGGGCGACTATGACAGCCCGCCGATCGCCGGACTGAAAGCTTTTGGCCGTGTCTATGCGGGCTGGGCGTTCTCGCAGACCTTCTACCGCGAGAGACTGTATAAACAGCTGGGGTTCGACACGATCGAAGATCTGCTGCTGGATTGGGAGATTGATCATGTCGACGGTTGGGATGCCAACAATCTGCTGGCCAAGCTGGCCACGTGGCAAGCGGGTGATATCGCGGCAGGGTCATTGTATAGCGGCGATTTCAAGGCCGCGTTGGGCGCCATCAAGGCCCGCGCCATCCTGATGCCCTGCACGCAGGACCTGTATTTCCCGCCCGAAGACAACGAGATCGAGGCCCGACACATGCCAAACGCCCGTTTCTGCCCATATGACTCGCCCTGGGGCCATTGCGCGGCCAATCCTGGCAACGATGCCGGTTTTACGGCGGCTTTGGATGACAATATCCGCGCGCTTTTGCAGCAATAGGCGCGGGCAGGATGCATCGGACCGGAAATCGGTTTGCTGTCCCGGCGGGTTGGACCTTATGATCGGGGTTCACAAAACGGGCCGCTGGGCCGACAGACACAAGAAGGACGCGCTGTGAACTTATCGCGCAAACCAGAAGCGGACAGACCCTTGCGTCAGCGCAGCACGCATTCGGTGGATGAGCGTCTGAACAGTGAGATCGTCCGTATGCTTGAGCTGGACGGGCGGATGGCGTTTTCCGAGATTGCCCAGAAGCTGGACGTGTCCGAGGGAACGGTGCGCAATCGCGTCAACGCGATGAAAGAGGCGGGCCTGCTGCGGATCGTGGCCATCGCGGACCCGACCGCCACGGAATACAAGGCTGATGCAATGATCTGTCTGAAGGTGGCGCCGGGCACGACACCGCAAGCGGTGGCAACGCGTCTGGGCGCCGTTTCCAGTGTTGTCTATATCCTGTGGGTCACGGGGCGGTTCGATCTGATGGTGGAACTGGTCTGCGACGAGCCGGACGATTTGGCGACCTTCCTTGAAGACCATATACATGGGGTCGAGGACATCGTGGATTCAGAAGTGATGCTGGGCCTCAGAAACTTCAAGAACCAATTCCTGCTCAAGCGAAACTGGGAACAGCGGACCAACAACTAAGGCCTCGGATAGCAGTGTCCATTCCACGACTGGCACCGCCTCGGACCGCCTTTGGCTTCAGTGGTCGTATCTGACCAACTATGCGGACTTTGTTCTGCGGGGCTCCTGCCTAGGGGCCAGGGCTGATCTGCTTGTCCGGTACTATGGCGGAAGCTACAGTCATCGGGCAGTGCGTAAATGGGAAGACGGGAATGCCAGTTCAAACCGGTTACTTACTAATCGCCGATATTACCGGGTATACCGGATATCTGACGCGGTCAGAGTTGGAGCACGCCAACCCGATCATACGGTCTTTACTTGAGGCGATTGTTATTGAGCTGAAAGACCCGATGAAACTGCGGGGCCTTGAAGGGGACGCTGTTCTTGCCTATTCCAGCGGGCCGTTCCCATCTGGCGAAACGTTCCTCAACATATGCGAAAGCCTGTATCGAGCGTTCGCCGAACGCCGCCGGAACATCGTGCAGAACACGACTTGCCCTTGCAATGCATGCAGGAACGTCGCCGACCTTGATCTGAAAATCCTTGCGCATCACGGAAAGTTTGAAGAACTTTCGATCGGTCCGATGAAGGATATCTCGGGTGCCGATGTCATACTTGTCCATCGTATGGCGAAGACCGATGTCAAGGAGGAGACCGGGATACGCAGCTATGCGCTGTTCTCGGAAGACGCTTTTCAGGCGATGGGTATCACATCGGATCTCATGCAATATAGCGCTCAGTTCGAGCATTTTGGTGACGTGCCCATGCGGGTCTATGACCTTGCGGCAGCTTGGCAAAAATACCGAGAGATCGCCGGACCTGTGCGCGTGACCGATGAGGAGGCTGTATTCACAACCCGGCACATACTGAAGGCCCCGCCGGTGGTTGCCTGGGAAATGCTTACGGACCCCGCACTCAAGATGCGATGGATGATGTTGAGAGACGCCTATCGGGAAGGGGATGTGTCGCGTACGTCAGCCGGTGTCCGCCTGCACTGCATTCATGAGGCGGCTCACTTTCAGATGCTGATCGTCGATTGGAATCCATTCGAATATGTGACCGATATCCTCCACAATTCGTCCATCGAGGGCCTTACTAATCTAGAGACCTATGAACTGGCCCCGGTGGAAGAAGGGTCCGAGATTGTGTATCGGATGGGGCGGCTGACGGATGCCGACGGTAAACATCATCCTTCAGAGGAATCTGCGGTAATTGATCTGTTCGAAAAATTCTATCCGGTGGCGTTCGGTATTCTGGACGAAATGGCGTTGGAGTTTCATCGAGACAAACAAGAGTGACCCGTTTGGCGGTACTCCGGTCTAGGAGCGTTAGCCCGTTAAAATCTTGGCTTGATCGGTGAATGCCGAAGAGGTGAGCGTGGATCAAGGAAGACGCATGTCCTCGACCATTGCCGCTATGCTTGACCGGGGCTCTGTCTGCGCGCCTTTGCCGAGGGACTGCCTGATCATGGATGTGCTGAACACTGGCAATGTCTCTTTCGCCCGCTGAACCAGCTTTTGCGCCGTGTCATGATCCCCGCGCCGCGTCGCTGAAAGCGCAGCTATGGCTGCGGGATGCCAGACTTTGGTGTTTGCAAGTATCGCTTCGCGCGATCTTTCTTCTGCCGCCTCCAAGTCGCTTTCAACACCCCGGCAAACCAGCCCCGCTGCCTGCGTGGTCAGAAATGCCCAAACCAGAGGATCGTACGGGTATAGGCGTCGGGCTTTTTCTTCATGGGCAATCGTGGCGACAGGGTCTTTCGCAACGCCCAGTCTCAGCAGTAAAAATTTTTGGCGCGCCAACAGTGCCTGCGGCAGGGCATAGCCCGGATCTGCCTTGATGGCCGCTTCGAAAATAGGTTGTGACTCTGTCATCGCTTCGGGGTGGCGAGTGCAAAATGGTAAAATCGCGCTGACAAAGCTCCTAGGCTGAAAGGCTGTGGGTCGGTGCGCAGCGGGAAAGCATACGCTCATGCGCGCCAATCTCGGGCTCGACGCCCATGACGATGGCCCCGGTGAGTTGATCGAGAATGGCGAACAAATCGTCTGCCGGCCCATCCCAGTGGTTGGCTCAAACCTGTTCTTCGTCTTTTGCGCCGTTCAAACGCGACGAGACCCGCAAGCGGTTTCCACCCCGTCGAAAACGTCCTAGTGCAGCGGTGACATCTTCCACTAATGCGGACGCAAGAAACAATTGATCCGAGTCGTCCGTGTCAATCTCAAACGGCAACCCGGCGACACTGGTCACGTCGCGGCCGGTCTGAGCCACTGGAATGGCGTCGTCACCTACAACGTCTACGCTCTAGACTTCCAACGGATTTGGAATGTTCTTTACAGTTTGCAGCCCGAGTGACGTGAATTCAGCGTCCATGCGTCCATTCACCTGATCACGTACTTGGCGCGAGATACAGATGCCGCCAACGGGCGACAAACTCTCCAACCGAGCGGCTATGTTCACAGCGTCGCCCAATACGTCATCGCCATCTACTACGACGTCACCGAGGTTTATCCCGACACTAAACCGCAGACGGTGATCTTTTGGTTCGCCTACTTCCCGCGCGTGCATACTGTCCTGTATTTGCAGGCCGGCGCGTAGCGCGGCGACCGGAGACGCGAATTCGACCAGAATTCCGTCTCCCATGGTCTTGACGATCCGCCCTTGGCACCGCTCTAGGGTCGGTGGCCATGGCATTCATGGCCGCCAAGCGAAGCAATAGAACGCCGAATAGTGAAAACTGTTTGGCCTATTTGTTGTGCTCTGTTTCAGCAACGCGCGCGTTACAAGATTCCCTGCTAACCCCAACGAAAACCTGGCGGTGTCAGACCGGTCATGGGTCCGGTAGAGCCGGGATTGTCCGAAGGTACAGGACAATTGCCTGAAGATCATCTGAAGACATCTGGGCATAATGCGCGTACCCCATTGGGGGTCGCATTCGGCTGCCATCGGGCCGTACACCCGAAGCGATCATCATCTTTAACTCATCATCGCTATATTGGGCTAACCCATCCTCGTGCGATGTGATGTTTGGTGCAATGGAGACCCCCCACGGACCGTGAAAGGCAAAACCTCCGGCGCCAAGATGCGTGTCGAACATTGGTCCTTGTGGCCCAAAGGTAGTGTGGCATTCGATACAATGTGCAACTGGCCCGGCGAGGTATTCTCCGTACTCGACGCTTGGTCCAGCGGGCGGGGCCGTCACCGGGCCCACAGGCGGCCCATAGCTGGGCGGAAGGGGGAAGTTGTAGGTTGAAAAAGGCGTTTCATTCTTGCTCGCGGGGACGGTGCGCAGGAACATTACCATGGACATAACGTCATCGTCGCTAAGGCTGCGGTAAAGCCCGATGGGCATGGGCGGTCCGATGACAGAACCGTCCGGGCGGATGCCTTCCCGAATTGCGCGCACCAGGTCTGCGTCGCTCCAGTCTGCGATCCGGCTACCTGGCGTTATATTGACGGCCCAGGCCTCCATCATCTCGTTCTTTTCGACCAACATTCCGCCGAACTCATTGGACATGTCCGGGCCGTTGGGGCCCTGCGGTGTATGACAATTTCCGCATGCAGCTGGCCCTCGTACAAGGTACTCACCGCGTTCGATACTCGGCTCAGCCATCGCGACCAGCGGCAGAAGGATTGGGGTCAAAAACAAACCTATGCATTTCATTTTTCGTACTCCCATCTCGCGTGAAAAAAGGACCCGCTTCAGGTCGGAGCATGATCCGGCGCGAGAATTGTCATGCCGATTCTATCTGCCAAAGCTACGATTGCTGGGATGTCTGGCGGGCCGTCGGGTTCAGGAATTTCTGTCGTGCCGTCCGGCATTGCTTCACCCGCTTCGGTGAAGAATGTGTCATGCATTGCGCCGGGCGCGTTGATGCACAGCAAACGACCTGCTTGGGGCCCCTTACATGTGAACGCGTGAACCGCTCCATCGGGTACTTTCACAAAATCACCTGCGCGAACGCCAAGCGTCTGCCCATCGACCATAAATTCGAACTCGCCTTCCAAAACAAAGAAGCTCTCTTCCTCTCCGGCATGATGGTTTGGAGGCGCGCCTGCTCCGGGCGCAGTCTTGATTTCGACGATTGCGTATTTGTCCCCGGTCTCCGCAGGGAACGCGTGAAAGGTCAAGAGATTGCCGAAAAGGTGATAAATGCGCGGGCGAGTCTGTTCCACGTTGAAGATTCCCTTTACTAAAATCAAAGTGAGTTTATGATACATACATCTCTTTATAAGACAAGTGTAACATTTAGGAACTTGAATATTGGCACCACGAACCAATCAGAAAAACCGGACCCGAGAGGCGTTGCTGGAAGCGGCGCGCGACATCATGGCCGAGGGTACAGAGGTAACTCTTGCGAAAGTTGCGGATCGTGCGAAAACCAGCCGTGCGACCGTGTACAGGTATTTTTCGGACCCCGGAGTTTTGGCGCTTGATGCGACGTTGGATTTCGAGGTTTTGCCGACTTCGCGCCTATTGGAAGATCTCGCTGACGTACGAAGTCGTGTGCAAAAGGTTGCGCAATATTACTTGGATTTCTCACGTGATCACGAAGCCTATTTCCGGCAGTTCCTGGCAGAGTCACTGAAGGCAGCTTTGGAGGACGCGCGCAGAAACATACGGGGGGCCCGACGCGTGGCTGCATTTGGCGAAGCGCTTGAACCTGTTCGTGGCCGAATGGATCCCTCAGACTTCGAGGATCTGAAAAAGCGGTTGGCGATGACGACAGGAATGGAGCAATTCATCATTTTGGAAGATATTCTGCGCGTTGATCAGCCAGAAGGTGACCGGCTTCTTTCGGGTCTGGTTGACGCCCTGTTGGATCGCTATTTGCCCCAAGAGAGCGCGCCGAATTGAGTTGCTCTAAGGGTGTGGACGTGAGACCGGCCTGACGCAGCGAACGCTGTTCGAAAAATCGTACGGGCTACGAACGTCGCTTGATCGGTTTGTAAAAAACAGCGAGATCTCGCCGGCTTCGCCTGTGGTCGTGCATGGGTCCCAATATCGAAGGTACCAGCGGCAAAACAGCAGTACCCATGCTCTTCTTCAAACAGGTGTTCCGACATTTGAGCCAAAGGCCCTTTACATAGAAGCCCCTCCCGCGACAACATGAGATAAATTTAAGCATTCGAATAACGGGATGAGTTTTCCCGTGTGTCCGCGGCGAATTGGGCCTCGGACATTTGCTGATAAAAAGGGGGGGAGATATGGCTGATATCGTTCGTTGGATTGTATCCGCGTTTCTGGTTTTCACACCGACGTTAGTGGGGGCGCAGTCCGAACAGGAGGGTGTCGCGGAACCTATATCAGAAACCGATCTGCTCACCCAGGCCGAGCTGGAAAATCTCGTCGCGCCGATTGCTTTGTTTCCGGACACGCTTTTGATTCAGATACTGGTTGCGGCGACCAGCCCGATGGAAGTTGTCAAAAGCGACCGGTTGCTGGCCAGCATGGACGGCGAGGAACCCGAAGTCATTCAAGCTGCCGTCGAAGCCGAAGAATGGGACGAAAGCGTTGAGGTTCTGGCCGTCGCCTTCCCTGAAGTGATCGAGGATATGGCCACCCATATCGAATGGACCGAAACCATGGGCGACGCCATGCTTGCCCAAAGTGACGAGGTGATGGTCGCCGTTCAGACCATGCGGACTCAGGCGATCAACAACGGTGCGCTCGTATCGGGTGAAGAACAGCTTGTCGAGGTCACGGAAGACGAAACCGTCATCATCCAACCTGCGGATCCCGAAGTTGTTTATGTGCCGCAATATGACCCTCAGGTCGTTTATACCGACAGCAACAGCAACCTTGTTGGCGACGCCATTGTCACCGGAGCTATCGCGTTTGGGACATTCGCCCTGATCGACGCCATTTTTGACGATGACGACGACTGGAATGACTACTGGGGTTGTCGAAATTGCGGGGGTTGGGGTGGGGGCCCGATCTATCGAAACCCGAATATTGATCTGGATATCGACGGCAATGTGAATATCGGCAATGACGTCAATATCGGGAACGGTAACATCAATCGTCCTGACGATGGCTGGAAACCGGATGATCGAAAGAAAGATCAGGCGCGAGACAAGATTGCCTCCAAAAAGGATCCAGGGGGTAAGACCAAGCTGCCGATAGACAAAGGTGACAGCAGCGCGGATGCCTTGCGAAGCAAACTGTCCCAGAAATCCGGTGCGCCAGATATCTCCCGGCCCGGATCGCAGGCCAAAACGGAAGCAGTTCGGAAAACCATGAAGGATGGGGGTACGCCCAAGGTCAATCGGGCCACGCCGAATAAGGCCGTGAAGAAACCGACCCAAAAGCCAGCGGTTAAGAAACCATCCGGGACCAAGTCCCATGTCACCAAAGCCTCTAAGCCCAAAGCGGTCAGCAAGCCGAAGGCGACCCACAAGAAATCCAGCGGGCAAAAAGCACGCTCGGCTTCGCAACGGGGCAAAGCCAGCCACCAAAAAGCCCAGCGGAGGAGATAAGAGCATGACCAATACTTTGATCAAAGCAACTGCAATCGCCGCATTTGTCACTGGTCCGGCCTGGGCCGAACCTGCCGCATATGCCTCTCCGCAAGAGGCGCTTGAGGCGATGGTCGCAGCGCTGAAAAGCCCTGAGGTGGGTGCTGCTCTGGCCGTCTTCGGGCCAGAGGCTGCGGACTATCTTTCCGATGGAGACCCGGTCGAGGACAAGATCAACAAGCTGGCACTGTTGTCCCTCTACAAAGAAGGCTATCGGCTTGTGCCGCAAGACGATGGCTCGGTCCTGATTGCGCTGGGTGACGAAGGCTGGCTGTTCCCGGTGCCCATAGCAAAGACGGACACATCATGGTCTTTCGACAACGACGCAGGCCGGGAAGAAGTGCGTCTGCGCGAAATCGGCCGCAACGAGCTGGACGTGATCGAATTGATGGAGGCCTATGTCGAAATACAGGCCGATTTCCGGTCGCAGGATCAAGACGGCGACGGGGTCAGGGAATTCGCAAGCCAGATCATTTCGACTTCTGCCGATCAGCGGGATGGGCTGTTCTGGGCATCCGAAGACACGCTGTTGGGTGAGCTTTTCGCGCGTGCTTCGGCTTTTGGCTTCAGTGACGGCGAAACCGACTTCGCGCCCGAGCCCTTTTCAGGTTACTATTTCCGTATCCTGACAGAGCAAACCGATGCGGCGCCCGGCGGAGCGATGGACTACATCGTCAATGGCCACATGGTTGCGGGTCATGCCCTTTTGGCCGTTCCAGCAGAATTCGGAGAGACCGGCGTGCACAGTTTCATGGTTTCGGAAAACGGTGTCGTGTTCGAGGCTGTTCTGGGCGAGGACACGCTGGAAAAGGCGGCAGGCATAACCGGGTTTGATCCGACTGAGGAATGGCAGCCTGTGAACTGATCCTGCGCGTCGATTCCAGCATCCGGTCGTATCGCATTTCCAGAAGGCATCAGAGCGTTTGCGGCGTTGGATTCGGTTAAGAACCAACGCCGCCATCGCCCTGCAAAGTGAAAGCGATTTTGGCGAGATTCCCAACTGTACTTTGCGGTCGATGCGAAAAAGCTCGGTACAGGATACTAAGGTGCTAAGGTAAGTCGGTAAATGAGACGCCGAACCCAACCGATCCGGGCAAACGACTAAGGCTAAAGGAAGAAGGAAGATGCCGAGAAAACTGCTTTGGCCTTTGTTGGGATTGATCGCTCTGGCGGCCTGTTCGGCTGGGCCTAGGGATTTTGTTCAAGTCCCATCGCGGGCGGTCGAGAGCCCTTCCAATAGCAGGTTGACGACAGCGGTGCGCAAACTGGGTGATCCACGTGACGGACGGTCGGGTGTCAAGCTGATCAGCAACGGCGAAGAGGCACTGGCCGCGCGTCTGGTTCTGGCATCGCAGGCGGATGTGACAATAGATGCGCAATACTATCTGCTGCACAACGATCTGACCGGGCAATTGTTTGCGCTGAGCCTGCTGAACGCGGCGGATCGCGGTGTACGGGTCAGGCTGCTGCTGGATGACATGGATACATCGGGTTACGACGCGATGACTGCCGCACTGGATTCTCATGAAAATATCGAGATCCGGCTGTTCAATCCTTTCTGGCGTGACCAAAGCCTGTTGGTTGCAGGTTTGACCGATTTCAAACGCATCAACCGGCGCATGCATAACAAGTCCATAACCGTCGACAACACTATTTCCATCGTTGGTGGTCGCAATGTGGGGGATGAGTACTTCCTGGCCAAGGAAGAGTTTAACTATGCAGATCTGGATATCTTCGTCGCCGGGCCTGTGGTGAACGAGGTGTCCGACAATTTCGACGAATACTGGAACAGCGAATTTGCTGTTCCTGCCCGTGCGGTGATTGGCGAACCCGAGACTCTGGGTCTGGCAGATGCCCGCGTGCGTCTGAATGCGCTGGTCGATGAAGCCCTGAAAACACCGTATGCGGCAGCGGTCAAGAAGACCGCGCAAGAGACTTTTACCCTCAAGACGCTCAGGCTAGACTGGGTTCCGGCCAAACTGTATTCCGACCCGCCGTCCAAGGCAGCCGGTGTCGACAATGATCAGCCCATTCTGGCCTCGAAGTTGGTACCCTATTTCCAAAAGGCTGAAAGCTCGGTCGACGTCATCTCAGCCTATTTTGTGCCCCGTAAGCGAGGGGTTAAATGGCTGAGCGAACTCGAGGATCGCGGGGTTAAGGTGCGTGTTGTCACCAATTCGCTGGCGTCAAACGATGTGGCGCCGGTTTATGCGCATTATGCAAGGGAACGCCGCGCTCTATTGGACGGGGGCGTGGAACTGTTCGAACTGCGCCCTGACTCGGACCGGGTCAATCAGCGGGGGGTGAATTGGGGTCAGTCGCGCGCGGGTTTGCACACGAAGGCATTTACCATCGATGAGCGATACCTGTTCGTGGGCTCGTTCAACTGGGACCCGCGGTCGGTCAACATAAACACAGAAATGGGCGTGCTTGTGGACTCGCCGGACCTGACGCGACGCGCGGTTGCTGCGCTTGACGAAGCTTTGAAGCAAAACACCTATTCGGTCCAATATGACGAGGAAAAACGCGTCACCTGGAGGTCCTACTGCGAGGATGGTGCGATCTTGCTGAACCGACATGAACCCACCGGTAGTTTCTTTGATCATATCAAGGCCGGGTTTTTGGCCATTTTGCCTATTGGATCGCAGCTTTAGCGCAAGATGGGCTTCCACATCTACGCCGTCGCCATAGCCCCCGTCGCAGTATGGAGCCCCCGACTGGACAAGAAAGACATCTCGGTGCTTGCTGTCGGGATGATTGAAGATCTGCAGCGTCCCCGTGTTCCGTGTTTGTGCAATTTGGCCGGGATGCGCGGAAAAGGGATGGAACGAATGAATTTTGTTAAGGCATTTCCTATTGTGTTGCTGTTTCTGCCAACAGTTGCGTTCAGTGCCGAGTATGAAGTACAGCCCATACTGTCTGCGCAGGAAAGCGTTCAGGACGTTCCGCTTGCGACCGAGATTTATCGCATCGACGAACAGGTCCCGACGGATGGGTACATGGCGACCTACCGCATCGAGACGCAGTTCGGGCAATTCTCGGCCTCTGGTCCGGGTATGTTGCAGGCGCGGTTGGTCGAAATCCGAGCTCTTGCTGCGCTGGACCATATCCAGAATGACCAGCAATTCATCGACGCTGCCGAAGACACAGCCGGAGAGACGTTTGAAAACCTGCGCCAATTTGCGAAGCAGCCGAAGGAAACTCTGAAAGGTGTGCCCGAAGGTGTCGGGCGGTTTCTCAAACGTACCGGACGGTCGGCCAAGACGGGGCTGCAAAAACTGGGCGATGTCCGAGAGGGCAACTTGCCCGGCGTTGATCCCGAGACCACCTCTAACCTTCCCGGAGGCTCGGCAGATTCACAAGCCGGTCCGCAGGGCAGCTTTACTGAGAATGTCGCGCGCGCCAGCGGAGATGTTGCTGTAAATATCCTTGGGTTTGACAAACAGCGCCGCCGTCTGGCCAAGGAATTGGGTGTCGATCCCTATACTACCAATCAACTCCTCGCCACGCGGCTGGATGAGGTTACTTGGGCGGCCTTCGCGGGGGGGCTTGGCGTCAATGTCTTGACCAGTTTGGTTCCGGGCGGGTTGGTCCTGTCGTCAACCTCGCGGCTCAGTGACTGGGTTTGGGATACCGCCCCCGGTGATCTGCGCGTGCAGGTTGAGGAAACGCTTTTGTCCGTCGGCGTGCCGCGTGATCAAGTCGACCGCTTTTTGCGGCACAGCTACTATACGCTCAGCATGCAAGCTGTGGCGGCGGATTCATTGAAATCGCTTGACGGGGTGCAAGGCCGGGCGGATGTCCTTCCGTTGATCCTGAGTGTGGGCTCGGAAGGTCAGGCGCGTTTCCTCGTGCAGACCTTGGACATGTTCAGGACGTATCACGTGACCAAAGAATCACTATCCCAGTTGCGCGCACAAGGCACAATCATTGGCGTTGGAGGAAGTGGCAATTCCGTGGTCATGGCTCCAGTAGACTACCTGAGCTGGACCGAAACGCTGGATGCATTCTCTGCCAATCTTACTGAGGCGACCGAAGGTCCCATCGTGCTTTTTGTTTCGGACGATATGTCCGGTTTAGCGACGGACTCATTAAAAACACGCGGTTGGACAGTAGCGGAGACAGGGCAGATCACTCCGGATGCGTTTCCACTGCGTTGACAATTGTAATCGGCGTTGAGCCGCCCGAAAGAGATGATTGCTGGGGTTACGGCAGCAAAGTTCCGCGGATAAGGTCTCGGGCGCTCATTTGATTGTGCTGAGACTCGTTCCGGCAAGACGCTCACGACACCTGGTTCTTACCGGCCCCATTGAACAGTGTCTTACCGAAAACGGAATCCGGTGAAAAATGCGCTGAAAAGACCGAGCGCAGCCGTAGTCCCAAGTTGCTGCTTAGGCTCAGGCCTCATGGCCGATAGATCACCAAAGCGGCGAGCGCGATTGCTGAGAGGAAGATTTTGACCGTCTTTTCTTCGCCATGGTTGGCAGCAAAACGAAAATCAATGGGTCCTGAGCCTAGGGGACGAGCATCTCAAGTTTGGCGTCCGGGAAGTGGGACAAGACTGACCTGACCTTCCTGTTTGGTGTCACGCATAGCGCAGTCGACAACCCATCTGCCAAGGCGGCATTTGCGGCAGAAACGGACACAGTACTCTGCGGTGCCATTCGGTTTTTTGGGTCAAGAATGTGGTGATGTCCCGCAGCCAGCTTCATCATTGCCGGTGCCGAGGTTGCGACAGCACGGTCACGTAACGAAAGCCGCCCCCTAACGATATGCTTGGGACCTGCCAGGCCGACTTGCCAGTCGCTTCCATCGCTACGGGTGCCTCGGGCTGATATCTCGCCCATATCAACCAAAATATTGCGCAGGCCGAACCCGTTTAGCAGACTTGCGATACGATCAGTGATTTCGCCCTGGGCAATTCCGTTCAGGGTCAATCCTGAAAATCCCGGATCTGGCAGGCGGATTGAATCCGTGTTTACTAACACTTTGTGCCATCCAATCGCGCGCTGCGCGCGATTCAGTTCAGAGAGTTCCGCTCCTTTGGCCAACGCCATCCAGAGAGGTTGTATCGTTGGGTCGAACGCGCCGTCCGAGGCGTCATGCAACGCGGAACACAAGCTTAGAACTTTCAACAGTTCGGGTGACGGTGCTATCAGGTGTCCATCAGTATTCAGTCGGCTCAGCTCAGAGTGAGGGCGATACAGGCTGAAAATATTTTCAAGCCTGGTCAGCTCGGCCGTGACGGCATCGAAAATGGGTGCTGCTTCAGTGTTGGTTAGTCCTTCCACGCGTAGGCTGGCCTTTGCGCCCAATGCTGAGCCGTGCCATCGCGCAGACGCAGCGGCGGCAACCGGAGTACAGGCGCAGGCTGCGGAAATAGCCAGAAACCGGCGGCGGGTCAGGGCGGTCATGACGGGGTCTCCAGCGCAAGGTTCAGATCGACGGGGCCCAACACTTCGGCATCGGGGATATCGGACAGGGTCAGGGCGGCGCCGCCATAAGTGTCGATAAAGGCCTGCGCCGCGCTGGCATCGCCAAAAGGCACAACTTCGCGCGCGCCCATTCCCCCCGCGACGTTGGCGCCGACTACAAAGGTGGAGTCGGCGGCGGCGATCCAGTTGGAAATGCCGGGTTGTCGCCAACTGGGTGCGACGCTCATGTCGCTGACATATACGGCGGTGATGGCGGCGTCACGTTCGGGGCTTTTGAGATAAGCCACCATGTCGCGGACCTGCGCAAAGAAGAGCGGCGTAGGGTAGCCTTCCAGATGGATTTGCCCCTTGGGTCCGCCATGTTCGGCGATGTTCATCTGGCAGAAGAAACTCAGCGCATCGGGGGTTAAATCCACCGGGTCGGGGGCCTCGGCAACCTCTTCTTTGCAGGCGGTCAGGGCAATCAGGGCAATCAGGTACAAGCGTTTCATGGTTCGACCCTCCGGAAGGCCAGTCGCGCGAGCGCGAAGGCAAGCACCGGCCAGATCAGAAGTGAGGCGGGCGCGGCCCAGAAGGGCAGGGCCTGCGCGGCCCCGGTCATGCCGGAGGCCATGGCGACACCCTCGGTCGCGGCAATGTTCCACAGACGGAATGCGTCGGCCGGGTTGGCCACCATCACCCACGGAAAGACGGATTGGGTGAAGCTGCCGCCCTTGTCCATGACGACGGCCCCCAACAGGCCCAGATCATAGAGGACAACAAAAACCAGCCATAGCCCGGCCGACAGACCCGCTGCCGCCGTAGCCCCCTTTGCCAGGGCAGACAGCAGGTATCCCAGCGCCAGAAAGACGGCGCCCAGCAGGATGGATGTGAGGATCAGTCGCGTCAGAGCTATCAGGCTTTCGGCCCCCGCGCCTCCAAAGAAGGTGGCCACTGCGCCTGCCGTGCCAAAGCCGACGGTCATGGCGAAGGCCAGCGCGGCCAGATGGGCGGTGAACTTGCCCAACAGGATTTCTCCGCGCCCTGCAGGATAGGACAACAATAGGGAAAGGCTGCCCCGGTCCACGTCGCCCGCGATGGCGTCGAAAGAAATCATCAGCGCCAGCAAGGGCGCAAGATAGACCGACAGTGTGGTCATCGAGGCGACCGAGACGGTGAGCATATCGACCCCCAGCGTGCCGGTTGGCGCGCTGCCCGCAAAGGTCAGCGCCAAGGCGAACAGCACCATGATCAGCGTGGCGACCAGCAGCCAGCGGTTGCGGCGCAGGATCAGCATTTCGGTGCGAGTGATGGCAAGGAAGCGGGTCATCGCGATCCCTCCTGTGCGTAATGGCGATAGAGGTCTTCCAGCTTGGGCGGCGTCATTTCCACATCCGCTACCGCGTCGCCCAATCCGGCTATGCGACGCAGGGCCTCCATTTTGTCTTCAGGAGAGCAGAGCAGTTCGACCGAAGCCCCGTTGATCCGGTTGCCACCCAGTTCGGCAGCCAGCGCCTCAGGGTTGGCACTGGCGCGCACCTTCAGGCGGATCGGCAGACCGGCCAATGCCGACAGGTTGGTCAGCGTGTCATCGGTAACCATCCGACCCTTGCGCATGATGGCAATGCGATCGGTGCGGGCCTCGACCTCGGTCAAGGCGTGAGACGCGATCAGGACGGCAGTGCCCTGCGCGGCAAGCTCGTCAATAATGGCATAGAGGTCCTGCCGCGAGATCGGGTCCAGCCCGCTGGTCGGTTCGTCCAGCAACGCCACTTTGGGCTGACCCAGCAGCACCTGCGCCAGACCCAGACGTTGCCGCATTCCTTTTGAATAGGCTCCGATCCGGCGGTCCAGCGCATCGCTGAGGCCGACCCGCTCCAACAGGCCGGGCACGTCTGCTTTCGCGCCCGAGAGTTGCGCAAACAGGGTCAGTTGTTCGCGGCCCGTCAAGGCCGGGTGGAAGGATACCGCCTCGGGCAAGTAGGCTGTCTCTCGCCGCGCCTGCGCCGTACCGGGGGCGACGTCTCCGATCCGAATGGCTCCGCCATGGATCGGCGTCAGGCCAAGGATGGATTTGATCAGCGTCGACTTGCCCGCACCGTTATGGCCCAGCAGCGCAACGCGCTGACCGGGGGCAAGAGACAGGGTGATATCGTCAAGAACGCGGGTCTTGCCACGGTCTTTGCAGACTTGGTCAATCGTCAGGGCCTTATCCGTCATGAGGCACCTTCTTCATAGCTGGGGGTTCAGGGGCTTGCATCAAGGGGTTGCTGTCCACCACGCCTCCCGGCAACAGCGCCGGGAAGGCCGATTGCGACCAGCGCACCAGCTGCACGGCAGGTGAGCCGAGCAGCAATTTGGCTGCGGGTTGGGTCCACAGCACATGGTCCATTGAATCGTTGGGGCGATAAGGTGCATCGGCCACGCCGTTGCCATCCACATCATAGGCGGCGAAATCGGACCAATAGTTTCCGCGCCCTTCTTCTGACCACTCGACCCATTTGGTCGAGACATATTTCACCTGCGTCCGGTTGCCGACAAAGGCGTTGCCGACGATCCGGTTGCGTTCACTGCCTGCGGTAAAGTGGATGCCGATGCCGCAGCCTTCAAACCAGTTGTCAGTGAATTCGTTTTTGTTCGAATTATACAGGAAGGTGCATTTCTCTTTCGCACCTTTCACAACATTGCCGGTGATGACGCTTTTGTTGGCGTAGTTCAGCATCACGCCATGCTCGCGGTCATCAATCGACACATTGTCAGTGACTTTGACATTCGAGGTGAACATCACGGCATAGCCAAGATCATTACCGATCGAGACATTGTTGCTGACCTCGGAATTGTCGGCATACATGTAATGCACGGCAAAACGCAGATCGCGGAACAGGTTGCCGGTGAACAAATTCTTCTTCGAAGAATTCACGAAAATCCCATCGCGGCCAAACTGAATGTCATTGTCGGCGACAACGGCACCCGGCGCGTTCCAGACATAGACCCCGTTGCCGCGCGCGTTCATGTGGCGGTCCTGCCGCCCCTCGATCCGGTTGCGGCGCACGATGCCGTCCTTGGCCCCGTGGATGTCGATGCCATAGAGATTGCCCAGCAGCACATTATCCTCGACCACAGGCGCGGTGGCCGTTTTGGTCAGTTGGATGCCGCTGTCGATCCCGTCATGGTCTGAACCGGAGCCGATCACCGTCAGCCCGCGCACCGTCACGCCCGGCCCGGTCACGGTGATTACGCTGCCTTTGCCTTGTCCGTCAATGGTGGCCTGTCCCAGCCCGTCGATTGTGACGGGCCGGTCCAGAACCAGTGTTTCGGCATAGGTGCCGGGGCTCAGGCGGAGGGTATCCCCATCCGCCGCCTGCGCCAGTATCTGATTGATGGCCCCCGCCCGGTTGGGCACATCCCAGTCCGCCGCCCAAAGGGGCGAGCCGAGCAGGAGCGGTATGAGCAGGGACCAACGCATGACTACGCGCTCCGCGGCTCAACAAACATCCGGCCGCGCATTTCCATGTGCAGCGCGTGGCAGAACCACTGGCAATAGAACCAATGCACGCCCGGACGGTCGGCAATGAACGTGACCGAGGCGGTGGCCTGCGGGGCAACCTCCATCGCGATACCGAAGTTCGACAGGCAGAAGCCGTGGGTCACATCATCCACATCGTCCAGGTTGGTGACATAGACGGTGACTTCGTCGCCCTGCTTGACGGTGAACTTCTCCATGCTGAACACAGGGGCAACCGAGGTCATGTAGACGCGCACCTTATTGCCATCCCGGATCGGCTCATCCGCGCCATAATCCAGATCGACGCCATCGGCCTCGGCCTGTTTGCGCGCATCTTCCCACATCGGGTCGTTGCGATCCCAGACATTGACCGGGTTCACTTTGGACCGGTGTACAAGGATCGAGTCATGCGGCTCCGCAAAGGTCGGGCCGTCATGGACCACCTTCATCTTGTCGCCCGAGATGTCGATCAGCTGCTCATTCTCAGGCTTCAGCGGTCCCACGTTCAGGAAGCGGTCTTTCGAGAACTTGTTCATCGAAATCAGCCATTTGCCGTCAGCCTCAGCCGTCTCACCCATCGAGGTCGAGTTGTGACCCGGCTGATACTGCACGTCCACCTTGTCGAGGATCGGATCGACGTCCGCGCCACCATAGGCTTCGATCGCTTTGGCGATGTCCCACTTCACCACCTGGCTGTCCAGGAACAGGGTGGTATAGGCGTTGCCCTTGCCGTCGAACGCGGTGTGAAGCGGGCCAAGACCCAGTTGCGGTTCCGCGACGATGGCCGAGCGCGGATCAGCGTTGTCGGCAAACAGCGCGTCGACTTTTTCGACATCGATCACCGACACGGTCGGAGACAGCTTGCCGTTGATCATGATGTGTTTCTTGTCGGGCGCGGCATTCACACCGTGTGGCGAGTTCGGGATCGGGATGTAGCGGGTCAGGTTGCCGCCAGCCTCTTTACGGCCGTCTACGACCTTGACGCCGTTCAGCTCCTGATAGTTCCCCGCAGCAATTGCGTCTTCGATGCCTTTGAGGTTGAACACGACCACGTGGTCCAGCTCATTCTCGGTCATCTCGGCCAGGTTCATGCCCATTTCCGAGTTGTACGAGGTCGAGAACGCGTATTTGCCCTGATAGTCGCAGTCGGTGTTGTCGAGGTTGCCCGACACCATCACCTGCCATGCGATCTCCATCGTGTCGCCGTCGATGGCGGTAAAGATGTTCACGTATTGCGACGGATCGTCGAGGATCTGGCCGTCATTGACCAGCGGCGCCTCATGCTCACCATTGGCAAAGATGTAGCCGGTGCGCGGGTATTTCTGCGGACGCAGACCGTGGATGTCATGCGCGTTCGGGATCTCGATGATCTTGTCGCATTTCATCACGTCGCAGCGCACACGGGCCACGCGGGTGTTGGCTTTGTCGTTCATGAACAGATAGCGACCATCATAGGTGCCATCCGTGAAGGACATGTGCGGGTGGTGCAGGTCGCCGTTGTCATAGGTGACCTTGCCGTTGGCAGCCAGAAACTCTTTGGTTTCGGGCAGCAGGCCTTCGGTCAGGATTTTCAGCGACTCGTTGGTTTGACCCCAGCCGGTGGCTGAGCAGCGGTTGAACACAGGCACCCGCATCAGCTCACGCATCGAGGGCACACCCAGGATGCGCAGCTCACCGGTTTGGCCTGAGGACCAGAAGCCGTAGTATTCGTCCAGCTCGCCCGGTTCCAGATGCGCGTTCGCAGCGGCGCTTGCCTCGCGGGCGGTCATCAGGGTCGAGCCCAGCCCGGTCCCGGCCAGAACGGCACCGGTGGCGGTCGCCCCCAGCATTCCGCGGCGTGTGATGTTCAGTTTGTTTTCTTGGTCTGACATGATCGTCCCTCCAATCAAGAAATGGTTTGCGGTTTGGCGTTCGGATGGTTCGCCGGTGGTTGTCCGAGTGGAGTCTTCATCTGCACCGACCCTGTCTTGGCCCGCCGTTTCAACTGGCGGATAACGACGGGGCATTTGTCCTCGGACTGATAGAGCACCTGACAATGCAGGCAGGTGACGCACTCGTTAGGGTTAATCTCACCGGTGGGGTGGATTGCCTGAACGGGGCATTCATTGGCGCAGGTTTGACAGGGGGTGCCGCAATCCTTGTAGCGGCGCAGCCAGTCGAACATGCGAATACGGGCCGGGATCGCCAGCGCACCGCCCAACGGGCACAGATAGCGGCAGTAGAACCGTTCGATGAACAGCCCGATCCCCAGCAAGGCCAGCGCAAAGACCACGAAAGGCCAGTCTCGCATGAATTTCAGGATGATCGCGGTCTTGAACGGCTCGACCTCGGCATAGGTTTCGGCCAGCGGGATCGAGACAAAGCTGATCCCGAACAGCACTAGGAAGATTATGTATTTTGCTGGCCAGAGCCGTTCGTTCAGACCCCAAGGCAAGATCCATTGCGGCACCTTGAAGGTCCGCGCGATCTTGTTGGTCAGCTCTTGCAGTGCACCGAACGGGCACAGCCAGCCGCAATAGGCCCCGCGTCCCCAAAACAGCAGCGCGGCGGCGACGGCGAACCACTGGATGAACACCAGTGGGTCCAGCAGGAAGGCATCCCACGAGAAGCCCGTGCGCAGGCTGCCCGCCAGCGCCATAAGGTTCACCACGCTCAGCTGCGCGTTGGCGTACCAGCCGATGAAGAACAGCGTCATGGTCAGGAAACCGATGCGGAACCAGTAGAACACGCGTGCATTCATGGTGGCGTGGAACTGGAAGAAGAAGGTCGCCGTCAGCACCAGCAGCATCGCGCTGAGGATCACAATCTCAACCACGCGGTCTTTCCAGATGCGCTGCCACAGCGCAGCCTTTGCCGCAGCCTCACCGCTGGCGTCATCGACAACCGCAGGGGCCGCAACGGGCAGCAGATAGTATTCGGGCAATTTGTAGCCCAGATCAAAGGTCAGAAATGTTTTCTCGACCGCACCCACGGCCCGCTGCGCCAGCAGTTGCAGGCGGAAGGGCTCGGCCGGATCAAACTCGGCATCGGCGGGGATTTTGAAGATGTCCAGTTCCGTAAAGCTTGGGGCATCGGGGGCTGCAACTTCGCCCAGACGGCGTTGTTGCTTGTCAAAGAACCGCACCGAATTGTCGCCTTGGATCAGCTGAATCCGGTCGAAAATCCCGCCCCGGACATAGCCCGAACCCTTAAAGCTGTAAGCCCCACGTCCCAGCACAAGAATGGCCTGCTCGCCCTCGTCCAGCCAGTCGACCATGTTCTGATATTCGGCCTCGCCCAGCAGCGACTTGCCGATCGACGGCACCGAGACCAGTGCCAAATGCATGTCGATATAGGTGTCATCGGGTTCACCGGGTTCGGGGCGTTTGATCGCGCGCTGATCGCCCGTCGCCTCAAACGCGGCATTGACCTGCCCGATATCCAGCGTCAGTCGCCGGATTGAGCCGTCGCCCGACAGCGTCGTCCAGTCATAGATGGCGTCCTGCGCCATATCGACCTCGCGCTTGGGCCCGTCGGCCTGCGCCGGTGCCAATCCGCCCAACCCCAACGCGCGCGCCACCTTGATGCCACCACGCACAAGGCTGTCGTCGATCACCATGATCGTGACGGTCGCGCCCGAGATAATATCCAGGTCATGCCCCTCACCGCCCGTCTCGGCCTCAACCTTCAGGTCCAGCCCGGCATAGCCTTCGGTCAGCTCAACCATGCGCGCATTGGGAATGCCGATCAGCACGATCGGTTCCGAGTGTTTGACCAGTTGCACCCCGGTCAACACCGCCTCGTCATTGATGGCAGCAACCACGTGGATCGGCTTGCCGGAATATCCGGTGGTGCCCACGAAATCGGATGTTAGGAACGCCCAGGCCACCGTATCGCCTCCTTTCAGAACGGGGGCAACCATGACGTCCTCGCGCACCGGGCCAAAGGCATCGGCACCGGGCACCAGATCGGCAGGCTCAATCTCGGGCAGAAAGCTGGCGAGGCTGTCGGCATGGGCGCTGATCGCCATCAGGCAGGACAGGGTGAAGGCCAGCAGGGCTTGGAATGCGCGACTTACAACCATGGCGCACCTCCGATACTTTGAGTAGACGCCATGGAAGCGCGCGGGGCGCGTTCAGTTGTTTTTAGGTTTGCGTGCGGGGGCCCTCGGGTTTCAGGCCACAAGCGGGCCTGATCATGGGGTTGGTTCTGATCGGCGCACCGGTACAGGGCGAGGCCGGCCTTCTGGGATAGGACCAGATGAGGCTGATCGGGCAACTGCGCCAGCGTGGTGACGGCACACAAGGTGCAATCGGCGCATTTCGGGCAGGGCGCGGTCGGGTCATCGGTCTCCTCCTCAAGGTCCACCTGAACCCAAACCGCCCCCGCCTCCGAGCAGATCTCCACCCATATGCTTTGACCGGGACTCGCCAGAACCGGGCCAAGCATTTGCAACAGCAGAAGAAGGGTGCCCGCCCATGCACAAGCCACGCGGGACGCGCGAACAGGGAGGTTGTGCAGAGGGTTAGAGGCGGGCATAGAGAATCCAACTCGGTATTCTTTTCCAGAGTTCTAGGGGAATCTCTCGGACCGATACTTGACTTCTGTTAGGTGCGAAGGTTTTCGCGACTTAGCCGTCGGCCCCATCCATCAGCCCACGCAGCCAACGACCCGCCAGCCAACTTGCAGGCACGCCCAACGGCACTGACCAGATCAGCGCTGTCACCGGGGGAATGACCGCAAAACCAAGGGTATGCGCGATCAACCCAGCCAAAAACAGGTTGATGGCCACGGTCAAAGCCGTGGCCGGGTAAAGCAGGATGGACAGTTTCCAGACCGGCCAGCGCCCGTCAGTGGCTGGTGCCTTCCGAGAAGGTGATTTTGTTCCAGACATTGTATTTTCCAGACGGTTTGCGCATCGGCAGGCGGCGGACCTCTTCCAGCGTCTGCGCATCATAGACGATCACTGCGCCATCATCCTCCCAGATCGACACCAGCGCGTGGCTGCCATCCTTGGTGAACTCCACATGCGCCACGGTCTTGCCGGGGGCAGGGCGCAGGGTCTTCACGATCTCAAGGCTCTGCTTGTCGATTACATGCATGACATCCTTGTTAGGGCCAAAGAACACATCGGCCCAGACGTAAGGCGAGTTCTCATGGCTGCGCATGAAGAACCCCGGCCCTTCGGTCTTGATCCGTTTGACGGTCTCCCAGCTTTTCATGTCGATCACTGACACCGTGCCATCGGTAAGATGCGGTGTGGCCATAACGGTTGTGTCGCCATGCTGCCATGTGATGCCCGATCCCAGATGCGGCATGCCCGGCAGGTCCAGATCAGCCACCTTGTGCCCGATTACCAGATCAATCACCTGTCCACCCTTGCCATCGCGCGAGGCGCCCATAACGTATTCATAGCTCTGGTCGAAAAAGAAATCGTCCAGATAATCCGGCGTGGTGATCTTGCGCACCGGGAACGGGTCAGGATTTTTGAACTGGCCCTCGATGCGGAAATCATGGCCCAGCCCGAATTGCGGCGGGTTGGCACCGTAGAAGACCTCCCAAATTTCGGGCACGTCTTTAAGCGCCAGCACAAAGCTTTCACGCGGCGGCGCCTGATACACGGCCGAGACTCGGCTGGGCACACCCTTTTTGCTTTTCACTTCGATAACCGACGCCACCGAAAGATTCTCGGTCGATAGCAACGTCAACGAATTGGGCAGATAGTTCGCCACGGCTACCCATTTGCCATCGCCTGACATTGCAATGTTGCGGCTGTTCAGGCCCGCGCGCACGCGCCCCACCTGTTTCAGCGCCCAGATGTCGTATTTCTGCACCCAGCCATCGCGGGACATGATGAACACATAGCGCCCATCGGGGCTGAATTTCGGCCCGCCATGCACGGCAAACGGCGTCTCAAACCGGTCCAGAACCTCGAACGTGTCGCCGTCCAGCACGCTGACATGGTGATCGCCGGTCTCAACCGCCAGCGTGATGTTCATCGGATCACTGTCCCAGATCGGCGCATCGACAGGGACATAGTCATCGTCCAGTGTACGGCTGGCCATGATATCGGCTGCACCCCACTCGGGGTCCGTCTCCAACGGGGATTTCAACCAACCCGCCAATTCTTCGATCTGCAACGCATCCAGCTCATGGGCAAAGGCAGGCATCTGAGTGGCCGTGCGTCCTTCGGCAATCACGGCAGCCACGCGGGGGCCGCGCATCCGTTTCAACGTCTCGGGGATCAGCGCCGGGCCAACGCCGCCCAAGCGGCTCTCGCCATGGCACGAGGCGCAGTATTCCGCGTAATCCGAAGGCGCGTCAGCCCATGAGGTGCCCGCAAGTAGCAGGGCGCACAGCGCGCTGATTTTCGGAGTGTCAGAAGAATTGATGCGCCGGATCATGACGTTTCCCCCGGAATGGCGTCACTTGCAGCCGCTCTACCGCATCTTCGACGCCGATTTCTTGATTGCTCAGGTAACAGGCCGGATCTTCGGCCCAGGGATCGCCGGTCAGTTGCAAAGCCCGGATACGAGTATTGCCACCACAGACGTCCTTCAACGTGCATGCCCCGCAGCGTCCCTTCAGCGGACGCGGGCGGGTGCGTAACATGGCGAGCATCGGATCATTGCTGGTCCACAGCTCGGAAAACGGTTTGGTTTTCACATTTCCGACCGTGTAATCGGACCAATAGGTGTCCGGATGCACGCGGCCCAGATTGTCGATATTGGCCACGCCCAACCCGCTGGAGTTTCCGCCCCAGGCCGCCAGATGATCCCGCACATGGGCGGCCTTGTCCGCGTCGAACCGCGCGCGCACCCAATTCAGGAAGTAACCCGCATCAGCGTCGTTATTGCCGGTGACGATATCCAGCGGACGCCCGCCAGACGCCGCCTCCCACGCGCGCTCCAGCAGCAGATCCAGCCCTTTGCGGGTGCGCAGATGTTCGGCATCTTCGCCCCGGTTCTTGTCGCCACGCCCGGCATAGACCAGATGGGACAGATAGAACTTGTCCACACCTTCGTCGTCGCACAGTTGCAGCAGATCGGGCAGATGGTGCTGGGTGCCCTCGGTCAGGCAGAAGCGCAGACCCACCTTGATGCCGCGCTTTTTGCATTCGCGCACACCGCGCAGGGCGTCGGCAAAGGCACCTTCAACGCCGCGGAACCAGTCATTCGTGGCCCCGATCCCGTCCAGCGAGATGCCCACATAGTTGAACCCCACATCGGCGATCATGTCGGCGGTCTCATCGTAAATCCGCGTGCCATTTGTGGACAGGGCCAGCATCGGCACCAGATCGCGGGCGCGTTTGGAGATGTCGAAGAAATCGAACCGATCCAGCGGCTCACCACCCGAGAGGATCAGGGCCGGGACGCGAAACTGGCCCAGATCCTCAAGGGTGACCATGGCTTGCTCGTGACTGAGCTCGCCAGGGAAGGCCACATCCGCCGAGACGGTATAACAATGGCGGCATTTCAGATTGCAGCGCCGGGTTAGGTTCCAGATCACCACAGGCTTCACCGGGCCGGGGCGACGCGGGCGTACCGGGATCGGGGCGACCAGTTGATGCATGTATTCGGTCAGGCGGAACATGGTCCTCAGCCTTTCTGTTTCAGACGCAGTCCAGTCTTTTTCAGGATGCGCGTGGAATAGAGGATATCCTGCGCCCGGCAGGCATCACCCAGGATGGCGGCAATCTCCGCGCGCTTTTCCTCGACCTCGATCGGGTCCGATCCATGGACCATGGCGAACAGGTTATAGGGCCAGTCGGGCAGGGCGCGGGGGCGTTCATAGCAATGGGTCACAAAAGGCAGCAGTCCGATCTGCGGGCCCAGTTCGGCAACTCGCGTATCCGCGACATCCCAGACGGTCATCCCGTTCGATGTCATGCCCAACTTGTAGTGATTGGGCGCCGCCGCAATGCGCCGGATCACGCCACGCGATTTCATATCGGCCAGGCGGAACAGAAGATCGTCTTCGTCCAACCCTAAATTGTCGGCAACTTGCCTATAAGGAGCGGGAACCAAAGGCAAACCGCCTTGCAGCGCTTCGATAATCTCTCGGTCTTTTACGTCAATCATGCTGCTACCCGGAAGCCGATGAAAAATTCCTGAAGTTTGGGAAATTGCAGGACTGTGATCCCGGTATCCCGTTCGATGGTCTCGGCTGCCGTTGCGATCCCCTCGGGCGTCTCGGTCGCAAGAACGAACCACATGTTCAGCCGGTGTGTGCGCTCATAATTGTGCGCCACCTCTGGATGTGCATTGACTTTGGTCAGGACGGTTTCGAATTCCTGCGGTGGCACGGCCATGGCGCAGAGGCAAAAGGCACCACCCATTGCGGCCGCGTCAAAGAAAGGGCCGAATCGGGTTATGACGCGATCCTCTTTCATGCGGCTCAACCGACTCAGAAGGTCGGATTCCTCGATCCCCAACTCATCAGAAATCGCCGCATAGGGGTGCGAGGTCAGCGGCAAGTCATCCTGCATCCGGTTCAGGATCGCGCGGTCGGTGTCATCCAGCATCATGCGGCCACCTCTTTGGCTTGGATCAATGCGCCGGTCTGTTTGAAACAACGGGTTGAGAACAGAACTTTGTGCTTGGTTCCCGACAGTTCGGGTAGCGCTGAAGCCCCGGCCAGAATGTCCAGAGCTTCGGTGCGCGAACGTGCGTGGATCATGGAATAAAGACGATAGGGCCAGACGCCTTCGACCGGGTTGCGCTCGTAGCACAAGGTCACACCGGGATGGGCGGCCAATGCGGGCCCTGCTGCTTCGACCCGTTCGGCGGGCATGTTCCAGACCACCATCGCATTGGCGGACCAGCCAAGTGCGCGGTGGCGCACGATGACGCCCAGCCGGGAAATGATACCAGCCGCGTGCAGAACTCTGACCCGGTTCATGACCTGCGCGGGATTGCATCCCAGCGCGTGCGCCAGCAACGCATAGGGTTCGGTCACCAAAGGCAAACCGGAACTGAGCGCTTGCAACACAGAGCGGTCGCCATCCAGCATGACGGAGCCGTCAACGTGGCGCGGGCCGGGCACTTGGCGCTCCGCGCCGGACATGCGGAAGCCCAGATCGACGTTGAACGGGCGTACCAACCGCAGGTCCAGAACGCGCAACCCGGTGCGCCGGGAAATCCGTGCCAGCGTCTCGTCTACATGCGCGCGGTCTGGGCCAGTGGCCACAAACCAAAGGTTCCACGCATCCTCGCGCTGGTAGTTGTGGTTCACGCCAGGTTCCGCGTCGATCAGCGCGGCCACCTCTTCTAAACGGCTCTCTGGCACGGCGACGGCTGCCAAGGTGCTGGCCGAAACTGCGCCCGGCGCAATTGTCGCTCCAACCCGCGTGATCCGTCCGGTTTTACGCATCCGTTCCAGACGATCCAGAACTTCAGATTCTTCTAGACCCAGAGTATCTGCCAAAACCTGAAACGGACGTTCCGTGACAGGAAAATCGCGTTGAAACTCATCCAGCAGGCGGCGATCAATCGGGTCGGTGATATGTTTCATCGGCTACAGCCCCGTTTTGTGCGCACGTGCGGTGAAGAAGATGCCGGAGGGGTTGTCGGCCTCGATCTCGCGTAGTTTCTCGAAGCTTTGCGTGTCGTAGACCATGACCTTGTTGGCATCGCGCACGCTGATCCAGACCTCATGTCCGCGCGGAGTGAATTCCATATGCAGCACGGCGGGTCCTGGTTTGAATTCGTGGATGATCTCTTTGCTGACGCTGTCGATCACCTGAACCGTGTCGTTCAGCGGGTGGGCAAAGTTCACCCAGACCTGCCGCCCGTCAGGACGTGCCATGGCAAAAACCGGTTGGCCGTGCGTCTGTGTGCGACCGGTCTCGGTCAGGGTGTCGGCGTCGATCCACAGTACCTCGTGATGACCCACGGCGGGCAGCACGAATTCGCGGCCCGACAGCGCCCAACCTTCCAGATGAGGCATCTTGTAAACTGGCATTTCCTCTTGCCCGCGTCCGTAATTGGGCAGCACGCGGATGGGTTCGGGCGTCTCGGCCCACAAGTCCAGCGCAGTCAGACCGTCCTCGCCAAACAGGCCGGTGATATAGGTGCGGCCATTGGCGGTGATCAGCGCGTCATAGGGGTTTTTGCCCATGTTGGGGATCTTGGTGATCGCCGGGTCACCCTTGGAGAAATCGGCAATCCAGGTCTCGCCCGTGTCCCACATGGTGAACACGAACCGGCGGCCTGGCGCGTCGACCAGACCGATGGTTTTGCTGTCGGTGGGGATGTCGGCGACCATGTCCAGCGTATCCGCATCGAAGACGCGCACGCCGCCGGGTTCATAGTTTGAGACGGCGACCAGGTTGCCATCGTCCGAAATCGCGCCGCCGATGGCGTTGCCCGCCTGCACGACGCGGTTCACGATCTGGCGGGTGACGATGTCGACTTTGGTCAGCCCTCCGTCACGCCCGAACACATAGGCAAAGCGTTCGTCGGGCGAATAGACCAATGAGGCATGGGACAAATCGCCCAGCCCTTCGATCCGGGCCAGCGCGGCGCGGTCGGATTGATCGACCAGCAGGACCGATCCCTTGGCCCGTTCGATCACAAGGCCCAGATCTCCGGTGGCTGTGGGTTCGGCCTGCGCCGTGGTCATCAAGAGGGGCGCGGCAAGGGTGAGGATGAGGTGTTTCATTGGGTCTCCTGTTGCAACAGGTAACGGGCGATCCATTCGGCTTCTTCTTCACTGATCAAGGGTCGCCATGGGGGCATTGCGGTGTCTGGGATGCCGTCAAGGATCACGCCTGTCAGAATTTCGGCGTCATAGTGTTCAAGATTTTGAGGTCGGAGATCGGGCCCAAGTCCACCTTTTAGCGACAACCCGTGGCACGAGCCGCAATCTTGGTGGACCAGCCGTTTCAGGGCGTTGGGGTCCAGCGTGTCGGCGGCAAAGGCGGTTGTGGCCACAAGCACGGCGGTTGTCAGAGCGGCGCGCGCGGTCCAGCCTGCACAGCGGGTCGTCGCGGCGTCGCGAAACCCTGGTCGGCGATGGGCGAGACTAGCCATGTGCTTGCTCCAACAGCTCTGCCAAAGGCTTTTCGGCATAAAGCGAAACCACTTTGCCGATGATGAACAGCGTAGGCGCTTTCAGATCAGCCTCGCGCACATCCGCCGCCAACCGATCCAGCCGGGACACCATGCGGCGCTCATTCGGGGTCGTCGCTTTGCCGACAGCCAGAACCGGGGTTGATCCGGGCAGGTTCTCGGTCATTAGGCCTATGGCGATCTGGCCGATATTGGCGACGCCCATATAAACAACCAATGTCGAGTCCGGGTCGGCCAGCCGTTTCCAGTCAAGATCCAGCACCTTGTCGGCCTGCCGGTGCCCCGTGACATATTGCACCGACGTAGCAATCCCGCGATGGGTAAGCGGCACGCCAGTGGAGCACGATGCCCCCTGCGCCGCCGTAATCCCTGGCGCGTATTCGACAGGAATGCCACGGTCCATCATATAGGCGGCCTCTTCAGAGCCACGGCCAAAGATCATGGGATCGCCGCCCTTAAGGCGCGCGACTGTGTGACCGGCGCGGGCTTCGTCGACGAGGATTTCATTGATCCGATCTTGCGGCACCGTATGGCATTTGGGCGCCTTACCCACGGGAACTAACCGCGCGCCATCCGCGTGCAGGTTCAAAATATCGGCCGAAACAAGACGGTCGTACACAACCACATCCGCTTCCTTCAGCATCCGCAGCGCACGCAGAGTCATCAGCTCGGGGTCGCCGGGGCCTGCGCCAATCAGAAAAACCTTACCGCTCATGTGCAAACTCGCTTGATCTGAATGTAGTCGGGACCCGGAATCGCGCTGCGTGTATGGGACGTTGCTGGGCAGGCCGGGCGTGTCTTGCCCCAAGGTTCCCGCATTTTCGGCCGTCTTGCCTTGACTAAAGTTAAGGAGCGCGGGATTTGCGCCCGCGCTCCTTTGTTCTGCCTGCATGGTTGCCTCGGCTCAGGGTTCGACGGTGATCATTCCGATCATGTTCTGTGTCTCCCAATGCGGTCCGCACAGGTAGTCCTGCGGGCCGGGGGTGAGGAAGGTCAGATCAACCGATTCCTCGGGGAAAAGCCGGTCGCTTTCGGGCTCGCTGCCATCTTTCAGCAACACCGAATGGCTGGTGCGCTTGTCCACATTGACCCAGCGCACCGTGGTCCCGGGTTTGACCGTCAGGTCGACCGGGCAGAAGGTGTATTTGTAAATCAACACCACCTCGGCATCCTCGACCGCGGATGAGGGCTGGCCGAACAGCTCGACATAGCGGTCTTCGGCTTCGGCGCAGAGTTCGGCAGTGTCATCCGCCCACGCGGGCGCAGCCAGAAGCAGCAGGGCGGGAAGAAGGTGTTGGGGTTTCATCGTCCAAATCTCCTCTTCTTTGGGGAAGGGGCCGGATCGTCCGGCCCCTGTCGTTTACTGTTTAACCACGTTGATGAACGCGCTGTCGTCGTCCAGCGCCAGGCTGGTATCCAGCGTCACGTGGTGGAACCGGGCGGCGGCAAAATCATCGTGGATTGCAAAACCGACGGTGTAGGTTTTGCCTGCTTCCAGTGGCACATCCCCCGGTGCGCCCGAGTTCAGCGGACGGGTAAAGACCACCGTCCACATTCCGCCGTCCATGCTGGCCGAGGCGGCAATCTCGCCGTCATTGACCACGCGCTGTTCCAACAGATAGCCGTTGGTGGCGCTGCCATCGGCATAGACGCGCATCAGGTCCAGATAGGTGCCATCAGCCAGATATTGCTCGATCTGTTCAGCCGCGTGCAGCTTGTCCCAACCACCCAGAGGCTTGCCCCGGCGGCCTTTGGTGTCGATCTCGGTCCGGCTTTCACTGATATACTTAGTCACTGTGTCCTGAGCGGCCAGACGGCCCGAGACATCCGCATTTGCTGCAATCTCCTCGGCGCCCGGATCAAAGGGCATATAGGTGTTGTCCGCGTGGCACGAGGCCCAGCAACCCACCTGATCGCCCATTTCGATACCGGTGCCGGTGATCATCATGGCCACCTTGATCTGGTTGTCGGGGTCCATCTTGCCACCATCCACGAACGGGGCAGGGCTGTGGCCCGCATCCGGCCATTGCAGGCGGATATAGAGGTTCTCATCATCATGGGCCGCCTGCACGGTTGCGTCGATCACACCGCGTTTTCCGGGGATCGGTGTCGGTTCAAGCTCTCCCCCGGCAACAATCTTGTTGCCGATCGCGTCCAGCTCGGCGGCGTGACAGGTCGTGCATTTGTCGCCGCCCTTGGTCAAAGGCCGTGCGCCCCCATGAGATCGACCATTCTGCACCCATTCGAACGAGGCCTGGCCGGGGTAGAACAGTTTCATGTCCGCACCAGCCACCGCATTCCAGTCGATATTCGTGCCAACATCGCTGCCGCCTGCCGAGGCTGTTTCGTCGCTGCCGGCTTGCTGTTCGGCCAGAGCAGCATCAACAGCCGCCGCGATCTGCGCCTGGATAGCCTCTTGCTGCGCAACACGTGCAGCTTTTTCAGCCTCGGCCTCTGCGGCCTCTTTGGCTTCGATCCGTTCCAGACTGGCCAGATATTCGGCCGGAATCTCGCGGATAAAGGCCGGGTTCGGGGCTTCGAGTTCTTCCAGATACTCCTCGTCCGCCCGATCACGGGCATCCGAGTGGGCAATCCCCTTGTGGCAGTCGATACAAGTCTGACCGACGGTCATCGCGTTCAAGTGCTGCTGCCGTGCGCGGGGTTTCTGGAACTCGGGCATCATGGATTCGAAATCATGGCAGTTACGGCATTCGCGCGAGTCTGTGGCCTTCATCCGTTCCCACTCGTTCATCGCCAGGTGCACGCGCTTGGCTTCGAATTTCTCGCGCGTGTTGATGGTACCGACCATCTTGCCATACAGCTCTTTAGACGCCTTGATCTTGCGGATGATCTTGTGCGTCCAGTCCTTCGGCACGTGGCAATCGGAACAGACGGCGCCGACGCCTGAACGGTTCACGTCGTGGATCGTTCCGGTGTATTCTTCGTAAACGAAATCGCGCATCTCGTGGCACGAGACGCAGAATTCCTTGGTGTTGGTCGCTTCCATGGCGGTGTTGAACCCGCCCCAGAAGATGATGCCGCCGACAAAGGCCGCGGCGATTCCAGCCACGGGCATTCCCCACAGGAAATACCGGCGCCAGATTGGTTTTTTCTTTTCCGGTTCGGAGGTCATATCCAGTCTCCGTTATGGCTTTCTTTTCTGGCCCTGGGTGTCAGGCCTGTGGATTTTGATGAGAAGTCAAACGAAGAAAGGGCGGGCGAGGGGCCCGCCCTTTCCGGTGTTTGGTGCTGAACCCGTCAGGTGACGTGGTTCGACCGGTTGTAGACGTTGAACTTGCCAGTTGGCGCGAACAGACCTTTCACGCGCGCTTTCTCTTCCAGCGTTTTGGCGTCGAAGATCACGATCTCACCGTTAGGCTCTTTCGAGGTCGAGCGGTTCCACTTGGAAACCCAGACCTCGGAGCCGTCCTGGTTGAACTCGAAGTGGACGGCGACATTGCCTTCCTCTTCGGTGATCTGGATTGTTTTCACGATCTCACCGGTGGCCTTGTCGATGACCTGCACCGATTGCTGAATTTCAGGCTCGGGGTGTTTGGTCTGGTCGGCCCAGATATAGTCTGATTCCGGGTGGGTCCGGATGAACAGACCGGGTCCATCGGTTTCAACTTCATAGCAAGTCTGCCATGCCTGATCGGGGTGACCTTCGGGGTCGTTACCCCAAACGGTGACCGTGCCTTCACCCAGGTGGGTTGTGCCTGCAACAGGACCGCAATTCGGGTCATCCCAGTTTGCACCGGGGCCGGGGTGCGGCAGCGGCGCAGTGTCGATCAGTGCTTCCAGCTTGTGAGTCTGGGTATCGACGACAACCATTTTGTTCGACGCGTTTGCGGCGATCTGGAAGTAGCGACCGGTTGGGTCGAAGAACCCATCATGCAGGAACTTGGCGCTGTCGATCTTGTCGATCCGCAGGTTGTCCAGGTCGGTGTAGTCCACCTGCCAGAGCTGGCCGAGTTCCTTGACGGCGACAATCCATGTGGGCTCGTTCGGGGTGGTGTAGATGGCGGCCACACGGCTTTCTTCCACATAATCCCCGTCCACGTTCACACCGCGCGTTGAGACAACCTTTTTCGGCTCCATGGTTTCGGCATCGACGATTGCAAAGTGCGGCGGCCAATAGGCCCCACCGATGACGTATTTACCGTCACCCGAAACAGCCACGTCGCGGGCGTCATACCCAATGGTGACTTCGGCCACGAGCATGTTTTCAGGGTTCTGCCACAGGTCGATCTTGGTCATCTTGCCGTCCCGGCCCATCGTGTACCAGAAGCGGCCCGGATTTTCCGGTTCTTCCAGTTTATGGTGCTCGGACGCTTTCAGAACGTGCACGGCATAGCCGGTTGGGATATGCGCTAGCACTTCCTTGGTATCACCGTCGATCACGGCCACCTTGCCTACGTCACGCTCAATGACGACAAAGAAGTTTTCCCAGTTGCGGCCATGCAGAGGCTCGGTCGGGTAATCTTCGGGTTCCACGTAGACCTTGCGGGTCGCCATCATCTGTTCCAGCGACATCTCGGGCGGCTTGGGCGGCTCCATCTGGATGTAGGTCGCCATATCGCGGATTTCGTCCTCGGTCATGACGTCCGAGAAGTTGTTCATCCCACCTTCGGTACCCCATGCGATGATCTTCTCAAGCCGTTCCTGACCCAGTTTCAGGGTACCGGATACGGTGACGGTGCCATCGTCATTTTTCTTCTCGACCACAGGTTCAAGGCTTTTGCCTGTTGCCCCTTTGCGCAAAACGCCGTGACAACCGGCGCAGCGTTCAAAGTACAGCTGTTTCGAGGATTCAAAGGCTTCTTTGCTCAGGGTTGGCTCTTCTGCCAGGGCAGGTGCAGCGACGCTGCCCAGCAGCATCGCCAAACCGACCCCAAAGGCGCGACCGGTTTTATTGTAGCTGATTCCAAGTGACATGATCACTCTCCGTTTGCTGGTGAGGCAGGTCCAAGCCTGAGACATCGGCGACCGGCGATCCTTGACGAAAGTCAACAGTGCCGAGGCAATTTGTCGTCAGCCGCGAAAAAAGCCAGAAAATCCGACAGTGAAATCTGAGTCTTACGGGCATGTTTGCCGGGTTTTGACTTTGGTTAAGCAGTGCGGTTGAGCGCCTTGATAGGATGACCAAAACCGTCAAGGAGAGCAGCCATGCCCACAATCATAACCCGCGTATTTGGGGAAGGGTTTCGCGTTTTCTTTCTGTCTGCTGGGCTCTACGGCCTATTTGTCGGGTTGGTCTGGGGTCTGTGGTTAAGCGTGCCCTATCTGGCACCGAACTACGGGATGACGCCCCCAATGTGGCATGCACATGAGATGGTTTTCGGCTATGCAACCGCAGCGCTTGGTGGGTTTTTTCTGACGGCAGTTCCCAACTGGACAGGAGCGGCGGACGCGCGCGTGCGGTTCATTACATTGGCTGCCGCAATGTGGTTGGCAGGGCGGATGGCCATGTGGTTTTCAGGGATGATATCACCGGTTCTGGTTGCGGCGGTTGATCTGACCTTTGTGCCGATACTGGCGGCCAAGATCGCGACTCAGCTGATGCGGCGGCCGAAGCCGCAAAACATGATTTTTCTGCTGTTGCTGGTCTTCATCTGGGTGGCGGATCTGTTAACGCATCTGGAATGGATGGGGGTGACGGAAAACACGCTGCAAACCGGCCTGCGCGCAGGTTTGCTGACTTTGTGTGCGATGATCGCCATTTTAGGAGGACGGATTACGCCAGCTTTTACTCGCAACGCCATGAAACGTGCCGCTGTTCCCGAGGCGGAGTGGCCGGTATCTGTCGCGGCGTTGGACAGGGCGGGGATGGTGTTGGCGCTGACCCTGCCGCTGAGCGTGTTGGTCTTCGGCATAGGTCGGGTTGCCGCGGCGTTGGCCCTGCTGCTGGGTGGGGTTCAGGTTCTGCGCATGGCACGCTGGCGCACTCGCTGGACCCTGCACCAACCGATCCTTTTGGCGCTGCATCTGGGGCTGGGCATGTTGGCGCTGGGTCTGATCCTATGGGGTCTGGCCGGGCTTGGCCTGGGCAATGAGGTCGCCGCGCTGCACGTATTAGGCATCGGCTGTGTTGGGGGTATGACCTTGGCCGTCATGAGTCGCGCCGCACTGGGTCACAGTGGGCGCGATTTGGTCGCGCCGGGACCGATGGTGGTGGCCTACGGGCTGATGGCCGTCGCCGCGCTGACCCGTTGGATCGGCACCGATCTGAACGCGGGCTATCTGGTGGCGATGCTGCTGTCGGACGGGCTGTGGGTTGCGGCTTTCGCCCTGTATCTGCTTGCGATGTGGCCCGCGTTGACGGGCGCCCGCGCAGCCCGATCCGCGTAAAATCCCACAGGCTTGACTTTCGTTAAGGAGCCGGGCCTGCCCAATCTCCATTCTGCCCATACTAGCTAATCTGCGCAAAGGAGAGCGCAATGCGTGAAGTCATGACCAAGAGCATGGCTCGCAATATATTCTACGGCGGGTCCCTGTTCTTTATCCTCATCTTTCTGGCTTTGTCGGCCCATTCCCATCTGTATATCCTGCGGTCGGAAAACACCGCCAAGCTGGATGAAAGCGTGGTCCGGGGCAAACATGTCTGGGAAAAACACGCCTGTATCAACTGTCATACGATCCTGGGCGAGGGCGCATACTATGCCCCCGAAGTCGGCAACGTCATGACCCGTTGGGGCGTGCTGGACGACCCGGAATCGGCCTTTGAGTCCCTCAAGGGCTGGATGGAGGCGCAGCCGACCGGCATTCCCGGTCGCCGGCAAATGCCCAATTTCAACCTCAGCGACGAAGAGATCCGCGATCTGGCGAACTTCCTGATCTGGACGGACAATATTGACGCTCAGGACTGGCCGCCCAACGAGGCGGGCTGAGAAGGGAACCGGAACAATGAAATATGAATCCCAAAAAGTGGCCTACGCGTATTTCGCATTCGCAATGGGCCTGTTCGCGATCCAGGTGATCGGCGGCCTGCTGGCCGGTCTGATCTATGTGTTTCCGAACTTCCTGGCTGATCTGTTGCCGTTCAACATCGTGCGTATGCTGCATACCAATGCCCTAATCGTCTGGTTGATTACCGGCTTCTTTGGTGCGGCGTACTTTCTGATCCCCGAAGAGGCGGAACGCGAAATTCATTCGCCCACGCTGGCCTACGCGCAACTGGCGATCCTGATCCTCGGAACACTGGGCGTGGTGCTGACCTATACGTTCAACCTGTTCGAAGGCAACTGGCTGCTGGGTAAAGAGGGACGCGAGTTCCTGGAACAACCCAAATGGGTCAAGGCCGGCATCGTCGTTGCCGCGCTGATCTTCCTTTACAACGTGTCGATGACCGTTCTGAAGGGTAAGAAGACCGCGATCACCAACATCCTTTTGTTGGGTCTGTGGGGTCTGGCGCTGCTGTTCCTGTTTGCCTTTTATAACCCCGGCAACCTGTCGCTCGACAAGCAATACTGGTGGTATGTCGTCCACCTGTGGGTTGAAGGCGTGTGGGAGCTGATCATGGCCTCGATCCTGGCCTATCTGATGCTCAAGCTGACAGGCGTGGACCGTGAGGTGGTCGAGAAATGGCTCTATGTCATCGTCGCCGCGGCGCTGTTCTCTGGCATCCTTGGCACAGGGCACCACTATTACTGGATCGGTACGCCTGCCTACTGGCAGTGGATCGGGTCGATCTTCTCAAGCCTCGAAGTGATCCCGTTCTTTGCGATGATGGCCTTTGCCTTCGTCATGGTCTGGAAAGGCCGCCGGGACCATCCCAACAAGGCCGCTCTGCTGTGGTCGCTGGGCTGTGCGACGCTGGCCTTCTTTGGTGCCGGTGTCTGGGGCTTCCTGCATACGCTGCACGGGGTGAACTACTATACCCACGGCACGCAGATCACCGCGGCCCATGGTCACCTGGCCTTCTATGGCGCCTATGTCTGCCTGAACCTGGCGATCTTCAGCTATGCCATGCCGATCCTGAAAAACCGCGATCCGTATAATCAGGTGCTGAACATGGGATCGTTCTGGCTGATGTCCTCGGGCATGGTCTTCATGACCTTTGTGCTGACCTTCGGTGGCACCGTCCAGACACACATGCAGCGGGTGGTCGGAGACTACTTCATGGATGTTCAGGACCAGATTGCGATCTTCTACTGGATGCGTCTGGGGTCTGGTGTGGTCGTTGTCCTTGGCGCGCTGCTGTTCATCTACTCGCTATGGGTCCCCCGGAAAGAGGTGATTGAACCCGGCGCAGCTGAAACCCCTGCGGAGTGATGGATATGGACGGCTCCATTAAACTGAGTGAGGGGGCGGCAAACGCCCCCTTCTACCTGCCCCAAGGCGATGAATGCGATGTGTTCTGCGCCGCTTACAACAACGACCTGCCGCTTCTTCTGAAAGGCCCGACAGGCTGCGGCAAGACCCGGTTTGTGGGCCATATGGCCGCTCGGCTTGGCCGCCCGCTTTATACCGTGGCCTGCCATGACGATCTGGCTGCTGCCGACTTGATCGGCCGCTATCTGCTGAAAGGCGGTGAAACGGTCTGGGTCGACGGTCCCCTGACCCGCGCGGTGCGCGAAGGCGCGATCTGCTACCTCGATGAGGTGGTCGAAGCCCGTAAAGACGTCACCGTCGTGCTGCACCCGCTGACCGACGACCGGCGCATCCTGCCGATCGACCGCACCGGCGTAGAGCTTGAGGCCGCGCCCGGTTTTATGCTGGTCGCATCATACAACCCCGGATACCAGAACATCCTAAAAACCCTGAAACCCTCGACCCGGCAGCGGTTTATCTCGTTGGAGTTCGATTTTCCGTCACCTGAAATGGAGGCCGAAGTTGTCGCCAAGGAAAGTGGCCTGTCGCTGGAACGCTGCAAGCCGCTGATCCGGCTGGCGAACAAGCTGCGCGGGCTCAAGGGTCAGGACCTTGAGGAAGGCGTCTCCACCCGTTTGGTCGTCTATGCCGCGACACTGATCGCACAGGGCATGTCCACCGACCGCGCCATCCTTGCCGCAATGATCGAACCTCTGACAGATGACGAGGACATCAAACGCGGGCTCCTCGATCTTGTCACGGCTGTCTTTGGGTGAGGCCGGCCGATGGTCAGGATCGATTTTGAGCCATGGGAACCCGAAGAAACGATCGGGAAACTGTGGCACACCCTTGCCAGCCGCCTCGATGCACCCAAGGTGCATGATGGAGCCGCGGTCGACCTCTCAGAGGTCGCGGGGCGGCTGGCCGTCCTCTTTCGAGGACTTGGGGGTAGCCCGGGCGTTGAATTGCGCCCGGTCTCACCCGAGATTTCACGCCACCGTCTAAGCTGGCGCCGCAAACTGGCGACCGAGGCCGAACTGATGCCGCGCGCCTCGTTCGACGGAGAGGTTCTGCGTCTGCCCGACCGACTAGCGGTCTATCCGCTGCGCGAGGCCAATGGTGCGCTTTATGTCTGGCTGGCCGCCGCTGCGGCCCATGCCGGAACCCGCACAGACGAAACCGACCTGCTGCGCGCTGATCTGCGCGCGCTGGCTGCGGCCCGGCAGATGGTCAGGGACACCCTGGAAGATGCCCCCGGCCTGCGCCCGCTATATGCCGAGCTGTGCAAGGGTTTGCAGCATCTACGCAGCGTCCCCGATCTGCCCCCTGCCGAAGCGGCGGTTGAAAGCATCATCCGAAACATGCTTGGCGATCCCGATCCGCTGTCCGACCGGGCCCGCGCCTATCTGGACCTTCAGGCTGAGGCCCCGCGCGGCTATCAACGCTTTCGCCCGGTGCCCCTGTGGCCAGAGCTACGCACCGTCGGCTTTTCCGAACACAATGAGGTCGAGAACCCCGACACTGAAGGTGAACCCGAGGAATCCGGCGAAAAAACCCACCGCTCTCGCCGTCGCAAATCGGATCAGGCGAACCGCAGTGACAGTTTCATCCTGCATAAGTTCGAAGCCATCCTCAGCTGGGCCGAGTTCCTGAACATCAACCGGCGCATCGACGATGACGACCCCGATAACGCCAAAAAGGCCGCGGATGATCAGGAAGAGATCGGGCTGGGTCAGATTTCCAAGGCCCCGCCCACCAAGCTGAAACTGCATCTGGATCTGGCACCCGAGGATGTGAACCGCGAACGCCTGTCGGGCCGCATCCTCTATCCGGAATGGGACGTGCGCACCGGCCAGTACCTGCCCGACCATGTCAACGTCCTACTGTCCGACGCCGATATCCGCGAAGACGCCGCCGAGTTTGGCAAAGACCCCGCCACCGCCCGCCGCATCCGCGCGGTCAAACGTCAGTTCGAGGCCCTGCGTCCCGGCCGCGTCATGACGCGCGGCCATCTTGATGGCGATCAGTTGGATATCGAAGCTGCCGTGCGCGCTGAAACGGACCGCTTCGCCAGCGGCGAAGGCAATGAACGTATCTGGATGCAATCCCGCCCCGAGGCACGCGATCTGGCGGTCTCGATCCTGCTGGATGTCAGCCGCTCGACCGAAAGTGCTGTCACTGGTCGCGCGGTAATCGACATCGAACGCGAGGCGTTGGCCGCACTCGCCTGGGGCCTGAATGCCTGCGGCGACGATTTCGCCATCCACGCCTTCAGTTCGCTGAAACGCCAGCGCGTCTATGTGCAACGCTGCAAGCGGTTCGATGAACCAATGGGCGGCACCGTCGAACAACGCATCGCCTCGCTGCGTCCAGGTCACTACACGAGGCTTGGGGCCGCGATCCGCCATTGCTCGGCCGATCTGGCGGCGCAATCCCGAAAACGCCGCTTGCTGTTGGTCATCACCGACGGCAAACCCAACGATCTGGACCACTACGAAGGCCGCCACGGCATCGAAGACACCAGTATGGCCGTGCGCGAAGCGCGCCGCGCCGGGCAATCGGTTTTTGGCGTTACCATCGACAAAACCGGCAAAAGCTGGTTCCCGCGCATGTTTGGCCAGGGTGGTTTCGCCGTCATCCCCGACCCGCACCGCCTGACCATGGCGCTGCCGCAGATCTACCGCCAATTGGTCGGCGCATGAGCGACAGCTCTCTGATCGACGAACTTCCGGGCGAGTTGCTGATGTGGGTATTGATCATCTCGGAACTGCTGGTTTTCGGCGCGGGCCTAATCGCGTTCATGGGCGTGCGCCTGACCGACCCGACAGGCTTTGCCGAGGCGCAGTCGCATCTGCACCGAGCCGGAGCCGCCCTGAATACCGCAGTTCTGGTGACGTCAGGGTATCTGGCGGCAATGGCACTGCATTGGCGGCAGGCTGTGCGTCGCAAAGCTGCGCGGTTCAGCCTGATCGGCGCGGCCCTTCTGGGAGTTGTCTTTTTGATCATCAAGGGGATCGAATACGTGGACAAATCCGCGCAAGGCATCACGTTCGCAACCCACCCGTTCTTCCTCTTCTACTACCTGCTGACCGGCTTTCACGCGGCGCATGTGCTGGCCGGTGTGGGTGTGCTTCTGCTGGTCGCCTGGCGCGACCATCCCCGCAACATCGAGGCTGGCGCCCAGTTCTGGCACATGGTCGATCTGGTCTGGATCATGCTGTTCCCTGTCATCTACCTTTTGGGATAAGGGCGATGTCCGCACCTTCTTCTTGTTCCAAATACGGCCGCCGGAGGCTCCTGACCCCGCTCACACGCGCTTGGGTGGCCTTGCTGGCGCTGAGCGTTGCGTCGGCCCTGCTGATCTTGTTGCCCATCCCCAGATCGGCACTGGCCGCGGCGATCCTGTTGCTGGCGCTGATCAAATCGCGCCTCATCCTGGCCCGCTATCTTGACCTTGCTCACAGCCCCGCGTGGTTGCGCGGCTTCAGCTTTGGTCTGATCTGCTTTGCAGCGGTGGTGTTTGGCCTCTACCTGATTTGAAAAACCGCCACCCCAAGGGGCGACGGCCTTTCAAGCGGGGGGCCGCTTTGGTTATTGAGCTGCCATCGGCATCCGCGCGATCTGGCAACGCTGCCAAAGGATCGACAGAGCATTCACCAGATGGTCGATATCAGCCTCGTCATGCACGGGCGAGGGCGTGATCCGCAGACGCTCGGTTCCTTTGGGGACGGTGGGGTAGTTGATCGGCTGTATATAGATGCCGAACTCCTCCAGCAGTGTGTCCGAGATGAATTTGCACTTCACAGGATCGCCCACCATGACCGGGATGATATGGCTGGGGTTGGGCAGATGTGGAATGCCTTGGGCATCTAGCCGCGCGCGCACCTGCGCCACGCGGGCTTTTTGCAGGTCGCGCTCTACGTTCGACTGTTTCAGATGTCGGATCGAGGCCGCAGCGCCTGCCGCAACAGAAGGTGGCAGCGCTGTGGTAAAGATGAACCCGCTGGCAAAGCTGCGCACGAAATCACAAAGCGCAGCTGAGGCCGCGATATAGCCGCCCACCACGCCAAACGCCTTGCCCAGCGTGCCCTCGATCACGGTCAGGCGATCCATCAGCCCTTCGCGTTCGGCAATCCCGCCGCCGCGGGGGCCATACAGGCCGACAGCGTGAACCTCGTCCAAATAGGTCATCGCGCCGTATTTATCGGCCAGATCGCAAATCTCAGCGATGGGCGCGATATCGCCATCCATGGAATAGACCGATTCAAAGGCGATCATCTTGGGCGCGTCGGGGTCGGCTGCGGCCAGCTTGGCCTCAAGATCTGCAAGGTCGTTATGGGCCCAGATCACCTTCTGTGCCCGTGAGTGGCGGATGCCTTCGATCATCGAGGCATGGTTCAGCGCATCAGAGAAAACGATCAGGTCTGGAATTTTTGCCGCCAGCGTCCCCAACGCCGCCCAGTTCGACACATAGCCCGAGGTGAACAGCAGCGCGGCCTCTTTGCCATGCAAGTCGGCCAGTTCAGCCTCAAGCAGCACGTGGTCATGGGTGGTGCCCGAAATATTGCGCGTGCCGCCCGCACCTGCGCCGCAGCGATCCAGCGCGTCATGCATGGCGGCAATGACAGCGGGGTGCTGACCCATGCCCAGATAGTCGTTGGAACACCAGATGCGCACATCTCGTTCTGCGGTGCCATCGGTTTGCCTTGCATTGGGAAAAAACCCGCAGCGTCGTTGCAGGTCTATGAATACACGATAGTTTCCTTCGTCCCGAAGGGCATTAAGGCGCTGGGTAAAAAATCGCTCGTAGTCCATTTCGTGCTCCCCCGGATTGCTGGCGTTGCACCAAGGGTAAGCCAGGCGTGCAGCTTTCGACATGACTATTGTCAAGTTGACTCGGCATCAAAAGATTGATGCGAACGCTGCGGGTTTGACATAACTTAAAGACAGTCTGCCCGGACGGTGGTTTTTCGGCGGCTTAAAAGACACCGGGAGAGTATTCTTGCCTCATGAAGCACAAAAAGCGATCGCACGTCAGTCGATTTTGCTGCGCAGTTTGCCGGATCAGCACGTCGAGACGCTGTTGAGCCATGCGATATGGCGGCAATATGATCGTGGCGAGACAATTTTCCTTCAGGAAGAAACTGCGAAGGCTGTTCACGTTGTACTGGCGGGGTGGATTAAACTGTTTCGCATTACACCGACCGGCGCAGAAGCTGTCGTCAGTGTTTTCAAGCGCGGCGACAGTTTTGGCGAGGCTGTGGCCCTGCGAAACGTACCGTATCCGGTATCAGCCGAAGCGGTATCGGCTTGCGAATTGATGCATATCCCCAGCCCGATCCTGATCTCGTTGATGAAAGAGGACCCCGAAATAGGAATATCAATCCTGGCGTCCACGTTTACCCATTTGCATTCGTTGGTCGCTCAACTAGAGCAGCTCAAGGCGCAAACGGGCGCTCAGCGGGTCGCCGAGTTTTTGTTGAACCTTTGCGACAGCGACGAAGGTCGTTGCGACGTGTCGCTACCTTACGACAAGATGCTTATTGCCGGTCGTTTGGGAATGAAACCCGAAAGCCTAAGCCGAGCGTTTTCCAGGCTCAAAACAGTTGGTGTGAATATCAATCGAAACCATGCCGAGATTTCGGATATCGACGCGCTCCGTAGCTATGTTGAAGATGAATCTCCTAGTGGGAAATCGTGGTAGCTAAGGTGCACTCAATCGTCCGCTGAGGTGGCGTATTTGAGGCATTTCATAATTCATTTCAGCGAGTTGTCAGTTTCATACTGGGATTCTTCCGTGTGCTTTAGTTAGGTTGGCAAAGTTGACTAGGTTGCTCAAGTTGACAAAATGGTCAATTGATACCATATTGGCAGAGCGTAGCAGTGTCCGTTGAAGTCTAGTGCGGACTGATCGCTTCTCACGCTTTCACAAAAACGGTTTCCGATATGACCCGAAAAACAAACATGAAAACAGGAACTTCCGCCGCGATGCCCGGTGGGGTTGAGGTGTCATCGTTCGATATGAATGCAAGTGATGCCGATCTCGGGGCCGCTTTGAGGACCATGTTGTCCAACCTGGGCGAAGAGGAGGTTGTGGCCTTTGTTCATAGTTCCGAGCCGAGCATTCCGCAGACAGGCAACCCTAGTACGCAAAAGGCCTTCTATGGCGTGGAGCATGCCGTCAGTAACGTTGAGTATGTTCAGGGAAGTGTCAGGATTCATACCGATATCCCCGCCGCAAAGACGCTTACGGCAGGTGTCAAGAAGGGTTCGAAGGGTAAACACGCCCGAGGCGGTCGGCGCGAAAAATCATATACTTTGGCAAAGTTTGTCGAAGTTTCAAAGTCGACAGGTTCCGTGGTCAATAGCCCGCTTGAGAAGGCACTGCGCGCCGCTGAACGACGCGGCGTTGCCGCGAGCAAAGCTGTGCTTGCTGGTGATGAGATGCTGACCACACCTCAATTGGCAGATCTCATTGGTGTTACACGCCAAGCAATCGACAAGCGCCGCAAATCGGGACAGCTTCTTGCTTTGCGCGGGGGGCCGAAGACGCTCAAATATCCCGAGTGGCAAATCTTGCCGACCGGAGAAACAATTGAGGGACTAAGCGAGGTCATTGATCGTTTGGACGGTGACGCCTGGACGGCCTATCGGATGCTGACCGAAACTTTTCCGGATGCGCAAGGAGAGCCCGTCTACGAAAAACTTCGCCGTGGAGAAGCCTCAAAAGTTCTGGCGCATATAGATGGTGTACTTGGCGGTAGCACAACTTAATGCCAGACAGTCTGTTTCCTGATGAATTCCTGCCGACCGAGGCATTCCACGCGCGCGATCTCAATCTTGTTGACCTTGACCAGGCGCCGCATTTTCGCGCGTTTCAGACACGATATCCAAACCCGTTGGGGTTTCGCCCCGCTCCAAGCCGTTTCTCAGATCCCAGGATTGGTAGCGGCACTGCCGATACGTACGCGACTGTTTATTTCGGGACGAGTGTCGAAACTTGCGTTTTAGAAGCCATCATACGCGACAGCGGGCTGGGCGCCGGCAAGGAAGGTATCCCCATCTCTCGAAAGTATCTGCAAGGATGGTCGATAGTTCAAATCGCCACCACAGAACCTTTGAAACTTTTGGACCTCCGTGGGTCAGGCACCCTGTCTTATCGGATCCCGACAGATGCGGTCCGGGCACAGTCTCATGAATTGGGACAGATTTGGTCACTGGCCATTCATGAACATAAAGATCAGCCCGACGGGATCATTTTTTCATCCCGCCTGAATGAACAGTCTAATGTGGCAGTATTTGAACGTGGGATGACCAAAGTCCGATCAGTCCGCAGCGAACCCCTGTTCTCTTACGGTGCTGAACTGGCGGAAATTCTCGACAAGTACCAAGTTGCTTTGATCAACCCATAACAAGATGCCTGCGCGCAACATTAAAGGTGGAAACGATGCAGCACAGGATGTTGCGGACGCCCACTGGGCGGGACCAATATGGTCAGAGGACCCGCGCAAGAAAGGCCTTGGTGCGTTCTTCTTGCGGCGCAGCAAAAAGTACCTCGGGCGGGCCTTGTTCCAGAATACGACCTGCATCCAGAAAGCAGACCTTGTCAGCCAGTTCTCGAGCAAAACCCATCTCATGGGTTGCCAGCACCATGGTCATGCCCTGCTGTCGCAGATCGCGCAGCACATCCAGCACCTCGCCCACAAGTTCGGGATCAAGCGCGCTTGTTATCTCGTCAAAGAGCATGATCTGGGGCTCCATCGCCAACGCTCGGATGATCGCCACCCGTTGCTGTTGGCCACCTGAAAGCTGATCTGGATAGTGCCCCATCCGTTCGCCCAACCCGAAGCGGGCAAAAAGCTGCGTTACCCTTGGAAGCAGGTCTTGCCGGCTCAAACCACGTACACGACGCGGGGCCAGCATCACGTTCTCGGCTGCGGTCATGTGGGGAAAGAGGTTGTAGCTTTGAAATACAATGCCGATTTGCTGGCGCACAGGCTGTGGGTCCAGCCCCGGCTCGGATATGTCCGCGCCGTCCAGCCAAATCGCGCCATCGTCAATCGGTTCCAGCAGGTTCATGCAGCGCAAGAGCGTCGACTTGCCAGACCCGGACGCCCCGATCAGACAGACCATCTCGCCCTCGGCCACGTCCAGATCAATGCCTTTGCAGACTTCGTGATCGCCAAACCGTTTGCGTACCCCTCGCAAGGATAGTTTCGTCGTCATGTGCGCGCCCGGTTCTGCTTGTTCATCAGATAATCTGCATATCGTGTGGCAGGGATGGTCAGGGCTAGGAAGATGAGCGCGGCACCGACATAGGGCGTAAAATTCGCGTAAAGCGACTTGTAGACCCCGGCCTGACGAAAAATCTCGACCGGACCGATGAAAGACAAAAGCGCCACGTCCTTCTGCAAGGCAATGAAGAGGTTCATATTGGCAGGAACAACGTTGCGGATAGCCTGCGGCAAGACCACAAAACGCATGGTGTCCTGATCGCTCAGACCCAAGGAGGCTGCGGCGGATCGTTGTGACTGATGGATCGAGTCGATGCCGGAACGGATAACTTCAGCCACATAAGCCGAGTAGACCAGCACCAGCGCCAAGGTGCCCCAGATATAGGGGCTGTTCCAGGGTCTCGGTAGGCCAAGGCCGGGCACCCCGAAGCCAATGATATAGATGACGAGAACCACCGGCAGGCCACGGAAGATATCCGTATACGCAATCCCGAACAGCCGAAGCGGAAACAGCGCCGGCGCGCGAGTGTCACGACACAGCGCAATGGCAAGGCCGGTGATGGCAATAAGCGGCGCGGACCACGCAAAAATCATCACGTTCAGCAGAAAGGCCTCGAGCAGGCCCGGAAACGTCGCCGCAAAGACCCGACCGTTGAAAAAGGCGCGCTGTACAGCATCCCAGCCGGGGGCAAGCGGCACTAGCACCACAATGGCCAGCACCACGATAGCCGTTGAAGTCAACGCGATTCGGTTCGAGCGCCGCCGAATCCCGGCCTCATAGACCTCACGCCGCGTGGGCGCCGAGCCAGAGCGCTCGGTCGCCTTGTTCTGCACCGATGTTTCGCTCATTTATTCGATGACCGGAACACCCGTGGCCTCGGCCAGCCATTGGGCCTCGATGGCGGCAAGCTCGCCGCTTTCCGTTAGTTCAGATATCGCCGCGTCGACGCATTCCTTCAACGGGTTCCCTTCCTCCATCAGAAGTCCGAACTGATCGGGGTTTTCCGACTTGTCCGGCGGGAACTGACCCAAGAGCGCGCCGCCTTCCACCACCACGGCCGACAGATAAAGTGCCGTGGGCAGATCATACAGTGCGGCGTCGATCTGGCCCGCCATAATGGCGGCATTCACATCGGCATTGTCATTGTAAAGCAGCGGATCGCTGGCAGGTTGGATCAGGTCATTGAGGATCGGCAGCGCAGTCGTGGTGGCCACGGCACCCCATTTCAAACCCTTGAGGCTGTCCAATGTTGCTTGGGCGCCGTTGTCGACCACATTTTGAGTTGTCAGAACCGCCATGGCCGAGGCGTAGTATGGCAGGCTGAAATCGACCATTTCCTCGCGCTCGGCGGTGATCGAGTATTGCTGCATGTTGAAGTCAAAGTTCTTCGCGCCAGGTTGAATCGCCTCATCGAAGCTGGTGCGGACCCAGGTGACATCATCCGAGCTGAAACCCATTTTATCAGCGATGGCATAAGCAACAGCCGCTTCGAACCCCTGACCGCTTTCGGGCGCGTCATCCATCACCCAAGGATAATAGGCCGGGTTCCCAGTGGCGATGGTCAGCGTTCCTTCCACAAGTGTTTTGTCCATGGCACAGGCACCACCGCCTGCGGCATACGCCACCGTCGCAGAGACCATCAAAGCCAAAGCTGTGCTGGAAAGCAGTTTCATCAAATGTCTCCCTGTTTTCTGTTTGGCTACAGGTTCCTACAGGTAAAAGGCTTTGTCTAGTGCAGCGGCCGTCAAGACATTTGCAGCGCGAACGCAACAGATGAAGCGCTGCGCAGGGATGCCCGAAGAACGCCTGAGGCTTGTAACATGATGAGTTGCCAAGGCGTTTTCAGAAAACGGCCTCATAGGTGAGTATTTAGTCCACAAAACTGGTGCAAATGCAGCGGGTGCTTGCATATTGGACGACGACACCCCAGCTTTTTGCTCTACGTTCTGGCCGGTGCCGGAGTTAGCATCGGCACGGGGATCAAAAGGATCTGGAGATGACACAAAGCGAAAACCTTCGGCGCAACGGGCCGCTGTCGGGCGTCCGGGTGGTGGATCTGACGGCTGTGGTCTCGGGCCCGATGAGCACGATGATCCTTGCGGATCAGGGCGCAGATGTCATCAAGATCGAGCGCGCCGAAGGCGATTTTACCCGCCATGTGGCCACGCGGCGGGGTGGGCATTCGGCCTCATACCTCAATAACAACCGCAACAAGCGCTCGGTAGTGGCGGATCTGAAGAACCCTGACGATATCGAGATGATCAAGTCTCTGGTCAAAACCGCAGATGTGTTCATCCAGAATTTCCGCCCCGGTGTCGTGGATCGTTTGGGCCTGAGCTATGAGGTGTTAAGCGCTCTGAATCCGCGTCTGGTCTATATGTCGATTTCGGGCTTCGGGTTCGACGGTCCCTTGGCGAATAAACCGGTATATGACCCGCTGATTCAGGCTTTGTCGGCCTTGACCACGGTACAGGCCGGTTCGGACGAGGAACGCCCGCGTCTGGTGCGCACCATTCTGCCCGACAAGTTGACGGCGGTGCAAGCGAGCCAGGCGGTCACCGCTGCGTTGTTCGCACGCGAACGCACGGGGCAGGGGCAGAAAGTGACCCTGTCGATGCTGGACACGGTGACAGCTTTCCTTTGGGCCTCGGATATGAACGGCCACACATTTGTTGGCGATGAGATGGAGAAAGAGGAAAGCCAGTCTTTCCACGACCTGATCTACAAGGTGAAGGGTGGGTATCTCAGCATCTCGGTCATGCTCAACAAGCATTGGGAGGCGCTGGCCCACGCCACGGGTCGCCTCGATGTTCTGGAAGATGAACGGTTCAAGACCCCCGAATTGCGCGACATCAACCGCCATGCCCGGCTGGAGCTGACCCAGACTATCGTGCAGGAAATCGACCGTGACACCCTGTTGGCCGAACTGGAAAAGGCCGGGGTGCCCTGTGCACCTGTTCTGACCCGGCAAGAGATGCGCCAACATCCACAATTGCACGCCAACGGGATGATCGTGGAATATGACCATCCCGCGGCGGGCCGATTGCGTCAAACCCGCCCTGCCGCCGTATTTCACGGCACGCCCGCAACCGATCTGCGCCCGGCGCCAGAGCTGGGCGAACATACAGACGCAGTGCGCGCGGAGGCGCAGTCAGGAGACGCCTCATGATCGACTTTTACTATTCTCCTACTCCGAATGGTTGGAAAGTGGCGATCATGCTGGGCGAAACGGGGTTGGAGCATCGCACCGTCCTAATGAATCTGCGCGCCGGAGACCAGTTCACGCCTGCCTTCCGCGCCATCAGCCCCAACGCGAAAATGCCCGCAATTGTCGATCACGACGCGCCTGATGGGCCGCAAACCGTATTCGAGAGCGGCGCAATTCTGCTCTATCTGGCTGAGCGGACGGGACAGTTCGGGCCGCAAACCCCGGCCGAACGGATAGCCTTTAACGAGTGGTTGTTCTGGCAGGCCGCCAACCAAGGCCCGATGGGTGGGCAGCTGAGTCACTTCGTGAATTACAGCCCCGAAGATCAGCCCTATGCCCATAAACGCTACAAAGGCGAATTCGAGCGCGCGCTGGCGGTGATGGAAACCTGGCTGGAGGGTCGGGATTATATGCTGGATCGCTATTCCATCGTGGACATGATGTGTTTCCCTTGGGCCTTTATTGCGAAACCCTTGGGGGTTTCACTGGACGGATTCCCCAATGTGGCCGCTTGGCGTCAGCGTATCAAAGCGCGCCCGGCGGTGATCGACGCGATCAACCTGCACAAGGACGCTCAGTTCTCGGGCAAGGCCACGGCCAAGCAACACGCCACCCTGTTCAACCAGTCCGCTGCACATCTGATGACCGAACCCACGAAGCCAACCTAGAAATTGGTGGTCAAAAAGCCTGGGCAGAAGAGTTCAGCCAAATGGTCAGGGGTTTAGATCGTCGATGGAAGTGGCCCCGATCTGAGCCATTGTGATGCTGAATTCATCGCTCAAGACGTCCCAGAGCTGATGCAGCCCAGCCTCGCCAGCGGCGGCGATTGCGTATTGCATGACCCGGCCGAAGAACACAAAATTGGCGCCGGAAATCATAGCCTTGACTGCGTCTTCACCCGAGCGTAGCCCGCTGTCGTAAAACAGCGGAAATTCCGGCCCAACGGCATCTCGTATCAGGCGCAAGGCGTCAAAGGCGGCTGGGGCGCTGTCCAACTGTCGTGCGCCGTGGCTGGACACCTGAACCGCATCGGCTCCGGCGGATTTTGCCGCCAGCGTGTCTTCGGGGTGTAAAATACCCTTCAGCACCAAGTTTCCGTCCCATTGGTCACGCAGGCGGGCCAGCGTTTCCCACGTGGCTTTGGCCCGGCTTTCGGTACGGTCGAACTCGTAACCTTCCATCAGGAAATTGGCCATCTGAGGCTTTCCCGACCGCAATGTGGCCAAGGACCAGCGAGGATGCATCGCAAAGTCCAGAAACTGCTGTGGACCGATGCGGAAGGGCATCTTGAACCCGTGGCGCAGTTCGCGCGGTCGGCGACCCACTTCGGGGACATCGACGGTCAGCACAAGGGTCTTGTACCCGGCTGATTTTGCGCGATCGACCAGCTTGAACGTTCCCGCGCCGTCTCCGCTAAAATAAAGCTGAAACCAGGCGTGCCCTTCGGCAATCTCGATCAGCTTCTCCATAGGGGTCGAGGCGACGGTCGATACACCCAGAGGTATGGCATAACGCGCCGCCAACCGTGCCAGCATCAGATCGGCACCGGGCGCGGACAGGTTGCACATGCCCATCGGTGCAATGCCAAAGGGGCGCTGCGCGGGCTTGCCAAAAAGTCGCGTTTCCAACGTCCGCTCGCTGACATCTCGCAATACCCGTGGACACAGGGTCATGGCGTCCAGTGCCGCGCGATTGCGTATCGCACCTTGTCCGGTACCGGCTGCGCCATCTATGTAGTCGAACACCATCCACGGAAGACGCCGCCGCGCCAGACGACGGGCATCTTCGGCACTGTGGATGGTGGCTAGCATCAGGCCATCACGGCTTTCATAAAGCGGTCGCGGATGACGACTGGGTCCATCGTGATCGGCGGCATCTTGGCGTTTCCGCTTTCGCATTTACACACGATGATGGTCATCTGTTTGGCATCCAGCGCCTCTTGCAGCACCCGGCCGGTGTCTTCGGCCTGACACTCGATCACGCGCTCGCAGCCTGCCGCCTCGGCCATTTTCGTCAGCGAGGTTTTCTGTCCCGCGTAGGTCGGTTGATCGCCGGTCGAGCCGTAAGAGCCGTTGTCGACGATTAGCAGGATGTAATTGTCGGCTACGTTGTTGGCGATGGTCGGCAAAGTGCCCAGATTGGTCAGGACCGAGCCATCACCGTCGATGACTATCACCGGTTTGGGCTGCGACAACGCCAGGCCCAGGCCGATGCTTGAGGCCAGACCCATTGTCCCCAGCATGTAGAAATTGCTGGGTTGATCGTCGATGGCGTGCAATTCCTGACTGGGAATACCGATATTGCAGACCACAAGCTGATCACGCAGGATCGGAGCGATTTCTTTCAAAACGTCAGAACGGATCATTGGTCGCCGTAGCCTCCCCAGAAATTGGCGTCGGTCAGAATGGCGACCGGTTTGTTGCACATGAAGGTGTATTTCAGGATCGCATCCAGTTCCTCGACATCCGCCTGATTGTGAAAGTGATAGGTCGGGATATTCAACTGTGCCAGCAGCGCCTTGGTGTGCACGGCCATTTCCACCTGACAGGCGATGGGTTCGCGCAGCTCGCCCCGGTACGAGATCAGCATGGGCAAGGGCATCCGGTAGTACTGGATTAGCGTGGCCAGCGTATTGATCGTTACCCCGATCGCGGTGTTCTGCATGATGATCGCAGGACGCTTGCCACCCATCCATGCGCCCGCGCACAGGCCCATGCCCTCATCTTCCTTGTTAGAAGGGATGTGGTAGATGCTGTCATGGGCGTCAATCTCGGCAATAACTCCGGCCAGTTGCTTGCACGGAACGGTGGTGACGAACGAGATATCGTTGGCCACCAGGTCATCCGTGATCTTCTTATCTATGTTCATATCTTGTGTGTCCGTCCTGTATTGGGCGCTTTGCCAGCGCGATGAGCTGTTTAGGTTCGGCGATGCACATGCACTGCACAGCCTGCATGGCGCACGACACGTGACGCCGTTGAGCCAAGGAAATAGTCGCTAAGCCCCGGTTTGTGCGATCCGATGACAATGCAGTCAAAGCTGTGTTCATTGGCGAAATCAATGATGGTACGCGCGGTGTGGCCTTTGATGATTTCCGGCCTCACGCCCTCGAGCCCCGAGACCTTGTCGCGCAGCAAATTCAGCGCGGCGCGAAAGCCTTCATCTACCACATCCTTGTCCAGATACGCACTGACCGAACCCTGCGGCATCTCATAGACATGCAAGGCCACGATCTCGCAGTCATCGGCGGCCAATGCGCGGGCCACCTGCAGTGTGTGGGGTGAAATGTCGTGATCCAGCGCCATGGGCACAAGAATTTTCTGATACATGAATGCCTCCGTTTCTGCCGGGCCTAATCCCACGGCGTGAGGATGATCTTGGGCACGGCCACCGATCCGTTGCGCAACTGACGGAACGCATCGGCACCTTCGGACAGGGGCCGCATTTCGATCCAGTCCAGTGCGCCCAGCCTGCCATCAAAAATGGCACTTGCGGTTTGGCGGAAATCCTCGACCGTATAGGTATAGGTGCCGATAAATGTGATTTCCTGCAAGGTCATACGGCGTATGTCCAACCCGTCGCCCCCGTCGCCCAGGCCGACATGAGCGATCACACCCCCCGGTTCGACTAGGGCCGAGGCAGCCTGGCGCGTCGCTGCGAAGCCTACCGCGTCGATGACCAGTGGGAACGTCTCGGTTGTTTCAGCTCGCAGGTTGAAGGGGCAAATACTCGCCACATAGGTGCGTCTGGCGTCGTTGGGTTCCGTGATGGTGACATCGCTGACACCCATTGCCTTCAGCGCCAGCGCTGCGGCCAACCCGATGGCGCCACCGCCGATGACCAAGGCGCGCCGATCCATCGCGGGATGCAGCGCCTCCAGCCCTAGCCGGGCCGTGTGCCAGCTTACTGCCAGCGGTTCGGCCAATGCTGCTTTGGCCAGCGGCACGTCGTCAGGCACCGTCACCAGATTGCGGTCCGGCATGGCGACGTATTGCGCAAAGGCCCCTTCGCGGGGCGGCATCGAGATGATCTGGCGGTTGGGGCAGATATTGACCCGGCCCGATTGGCAGGCCGTGCAGGTGCCGCAGTGGACCAGAGGGTTGATAGTCACCCTGTCCCCATCGCGTGGGCCGCCCACGATTACCCCGGCAGCTTCGTGCCCAAGGATCAGCGGCGCAGGACGTCGCGCATCGTGCCCCAGATAGGCGTGCATGTCCGAGCCGCAGATCCCCGCCGCCTCGACCCGGATCAGATGTTCGGCATCCTGCGGCGCCGCGTCGGGCATATCCCGATAGGCCACATGTTCCACGCCTTCATACACCAGTGCTTTCATTTTGCGGTGAACCCCCCGTCAACCATCAGGACCTGCCCTGTGACATAGTCCGAGGCCTTTGAGCATAAGAAAAGGATCGGCCCGTTGATATCCTCCATCCGTCCGTTGCGCCCGATACAGGTCTGGGCGGCGTTGCGCTCGGCCCGTTTGGCGTCGTCGAACACGGCTTGTGTCAATTCGGTCGGAAAAAACCCCGGCCCGATGGCGTTGGCGGTGATACCGTGGGGCGACCAGGCCTCGGCCATGGCGCGGGTCAACTGGCCGATCCCGGCCTTGGTCGCGCCATACGCGATACCGCCGGGAAAGGCGCGGGTGGTTTGCAGGGATGCAAACGTGACGATGCGGCCCCAGCCCTTGTCTTTCATGGCAGGCACCAGCGCTTGGCTCAGGAAAAACGGTGCACTCAGATTCAGGGCCAGCGTTGCATCCCAACCCTGGCCGGTCACGTCATCTGCCGCTTCGCGGGTGTTGATTCCAGCGGCGTGAATCAGAATATCCGGCGGTCCGAAAGGGTTCGAGATATCTTGCGCCACCGCTTCGATCTGGTCCCTATCCGCGATGTCGGCGGCGACCATGGCCGCGCTGTTACCAATCTCGGCGACCAGCCCGGCCAAAGCATCGTGTCGACGGGCTACAGCCACGACCCTTGCTCCGGCGGCTGCCAGAACCTTGGCCGCTTGCCGCCCAAGGCCGGAACTGGCGCCGGTGACACACGCAACCCGACCGGTCAGGTCAAAAAGCGCGCGCGGGTCATCCATCTGCGGACAGGTCGAACTGTTCATCGGGGAAGTATTTCGCCAGCCGAACATCGGCAGCGCGGGCGTGGCCTTCCATGCCTTCCAGTCTTGAAATCCGCGCAGTCGCAATGGCGATGGGCTTCGACCCTTCGCGGGTCGCCCGCTGCCATGTGACGATCTTCATATATTTGTGAACGCTCAGCCCGCCGGTATAGCTGGCCGCGCCGGAAGTCGGCAGGACGTGATTGGTGCCGGTGGCCTTGTCGCCATAGGACACTGTCGTTTCCTCACCCAAAAACAGCGAGCCGTAGCAAGTCAGCCGATCCAGCCACCACTCCAGATCCTCGGCCTGTACGGTCAGGTGTTCGGGCGCGTAAGAGTCGGAACAGGCGGCCATTTCCTCTCGGTCGCCGCACAGGATCACCTCGGCATAGTCGCGCCACGCGGCCGAGGCATTCTCGCGGTTCAACTCGGGTAGGTCTTCGATCAGGGCGGGCACCAGCTCCATCACCTTTTCCGCCAAAGCCCGGTCATCCGTCACCAGCCAAACGGGTGAGTTGTAGCCGTGCTCGGCCTGACTGACCAAATCGGTTGCCACCACATGCGCGTCGGCGCTGCTGTCGGCAAGGATCAGACTGTCTGTCGGCCCTGCGATCATGTCGATGCCGACCTTGCCATAGAGGATGCGCTTGGCCTCGGCTACGAACTGATTGCCCGGGCCCACAAGGATATTCGCGCGCGGCAGGCCGAACAGGCCATAGGTCATCGCGGCCACGCCCTGTACCCCGCCCATGGCCAAGATGCTATCGGCACCGCAGATATGGGCGGCATAGACAATGGCTGGGGCCACACCTTCACCGGGACGCGGGGGCGAACAAGCAGTGATATGACGACATCCAGCCACCTTGGCTGTGGTCACGGTCATGATTGCGCTGGCGATGTGGCTGTAGCGCCCGCCGGGGACGTAGCAGCCTGCCGCGTCCACCGGGATCGCCTTTTGGCCTGCGGTCACGCCTGGTACGATCTCAACCTCGACGTCCGACACGGTCGCTTTCTGGGCCTCGGCAAATCGGCGCACGTTGTCATGGGCGAAGCGGATGTCGGCCTTCAGCTTCTCGGGCACCAATGCAATGGCGGCGTCAATCTCGGCCGGTGTCATCAGCACATTGCCTTCGAACTTGTCGAACTTGGCGGCGTATTCCAGCGCCTTGGCATCACCACCCGCCTCGATTTCGGCAAGGATCGTCTTGACCGTGTCGTGCACTTCGGACGCATGAGATTGCGCCGTCAATGTCGCCTTTTTCAGATAGTCACGGGGCATGGTCAGCAGGTCCTATTGGTAGATGGCAGGAAGCAATGTCGTCGACACCGCCGGTACATAGGCGATCAGGATTACCACGATCAGCATGGTCAAAACAAAGGGCACGGCGCGCGCCGCGATTTTTAGAATTGATTCTCCGGTTATCCCGGAAACAACGAACAGGTTCAGACCCAACGGCGGGGTGATAAAGCCCACGCCCAATGCGGTGATCATCATGATGCAGAACTGAATCTCGTTCATCCCGATATTGTCTGCCAGAGGTTTCAGGATCGGGGCGAGGATCACGATATTCGGCGTCGTCTCCATCACGCAGCCTGCCGCGATGAGGATACCGATCATCAGCAGGATCAGCAGATAGGGGTCATCGGTCAGCGAGGTGACGGCCGTCACGAACCCCTGCGGTACGCCCATGATCGCCAGTGCCTCGGCCAGTGGAGCTGAGAAGGCGATGATCGGCAGGATCACCCCGTTCACCTTGGCGGAACTGACCAGCATCGACGGGAAATCAGCCAACGTCAGCGTCCGCAGGATGAAGCCCATGATTATGGTGACGACGACAGCGGTCGCACCGGCCTCGGTGGGCGTCAGGCGGCCCGAGAAGATGCCGTAGAAGATGATCCCCGGCACAATGAACGCGTACCAGCCGGATTTCAGCGCCTTGCCCAGATTGGCCAGCCATTCACCCATGGTCATCATGCCGCCGCCCTCATAGGCGTAGATGCGGTTCATGATGATGTTGGTTACAAGGATCGAGACAAGAATGGCCAATCCGGGGATGAGGGCGGCCAGAAACAGGGTCGAGGCCGAAATACCCAGCACAAGACCGATGATGATATAGGCGATCGAGGGCGGGATCAGGATGCCGGTACAGGCCCCAGCCGCGACCAGCGCACAGGCATAGGGGCGGGGATAACCGCTTTCGACCAGCCGATTGATCGTCATTCGGCCCACCGCAGCAGCGCCCGCCGCGTCCGAGCCCGAGATCGCCGCGAACATGCCGCAGACCAGAACAGTGGCCGAGCCAAAACCACCCTTGGCGAAGCAAGTCAACGCCTCGGCCACGTCCAGAAACTTTCGCGACAACCCCGTGCGTACCAGCACGTCCCCGGTTAGGATGAACAGCGGTACGGCGGTCAGAGCAAAGGCGTCGATGCCAGTGAACAGACTTTCGCCCACAAGGCTCAACGGCAGGTCGCCGGACATGACCAGCATCACGATGGCGGCAGTGCCGATGGCCGCCCAGACGGGCACAGCCAAGGCAATCAGACCAACGAACAGGATCACAGGTAGGTAGAAATCCCACCCAAGTTCAACGGTTTGATTAAGAGAACCCCAAAGCATTACGTGTCCCCTCAGTCAAACAGCTTGTCGCCTTCAAAGACGGGCGTGCCGTCCCTCAGGCATTTAATGTCGCGCATCAGCGACTGGATCAGCCGCCAGATCATCAACCCAAAACCGGTAGGTACGGCCATCAGGAACCACACCTTCGATACCCGCAGCCCGTCCGTCACCGACCCGAACTTGGCCGAAACATGCACCGCCTCATACGACCAGTAGAGCGCGATGACCGCCACGCCGAACATAACCAGATCGCCAAAGATATACAGCAGCGCCTTGGGACGCGGCCCGAGGTAGTGCATGATCACGTCGATGCGGATATGGGCGCGTTCCTTTACGGCTGCTGCTGCTCCGATCCAGGCAAGGTAGATGAAAGAATAGCGGACGATCTCTTCGCCCCAGATCGACGAGAAAGCGAAAATCTCACGCCGAAGAACCTCGATGGCCATGGTGATGACCAGCATCACGTAGAACACCAGCAGCAGCCAGCGCTCGGCGTTGCGGTCTATGTTTTGAAGTAGGGTCATCTGTTCCCTCGGCAAAAGAGCAACCGGGCCATAGCCTTCTGTGGCGGGCCTGCTTCAGGTCCGGCCGCTTTGGAAGATCGCGGGCTCACTCGCTGCGCCCGCCGCCTGTCTGTTAAGCGTCGTGGACGTAGTATTTGCCCTGCGTGCCAGCGGCCTCGACCAGCTTTTCGAACGCGTCCATCGACCCGGCAAGCTCGGTCTTAAACGGATCCCATTCGGCGTTTTGATAGCCGCCGACACTTTCCCATTCGGCCAGTTGATCGGAACTGAGCGAGTGGAACTCGACCCCCGCCTTGTTCAGCTCGGCCATGGCGTAGGCGCGGGCCGAGGGCACTTTGGCCAGGTTCTGATGCGCGGTCATTTCGGCACCCCACATGATGCCCTCCTGTACGTCAGGCGGCATCGAGTTGAACCACTCCAGATTACAGGAATAGACCTGACTGTCCGGCACCGCCTGCGTGAAGGTCACATGGCTGAGGATATCCTTGAAGCCGAACACGAACAGTGCGCCCACTGACGGGTCCAGCGCATCCGCCACGCCTTGCTTGATGGCCGAGGGGGTCTCACCCCAGGCAACCGGCGTCGGGTTTGCGCCCGCCATACGGTAATATTGCTGCAGCATCTTCGAGCCCGGAACGCGGAACTTCACACCGCTCATGTCACCCGGCGTGATGATCGCATTGCCACCCTGACGCACCGCAACCACGCGCGGGTCGATCACAACGTAGAACAGAGCCTTGAAGCCGGCGGCCTCGACCTTGGGATGCACCTCGTTCTTCCAAGTATCCGAGGTCACGAGGTTGGTGAATTTCTGGTTCGAGCCGCACAGATAAGGCATGTTGATCAGGTCTACGGTCGAGGCAAACGGTGCAAAGTTCGACAGCGAGTGCTGGGCGGCCTGAATTGTACCACCCTGAACCTTCTGCACCAGCGATCCGCCCGCTCCCAACTGCCCGCCGGGGGCCAGTTTCACATAGACCTTGCCGTTTGTAGCGTTCTGGATGTTTTCCTTCAGGTCCAGTTGCATGATTGGATAGCTGCGCGATGCGCCCAGCACATAGGCCGTGGCGATGGTCATCACGTGGTCGGCTGCCTTTTCGCGCTCGCTTTCCTCCTTGGCAGTCTGAGCCGCAGCTTCGGTCGACCACAACACCCCACCGGCCCCGGCGACCAAGGCTGCCGTGAATGCGCCCGTGGCACTGAGTTTCAGGAAATTGCGGCGCTCGGCCGACGCCAGTTCCAGTTTATCCTTGTTCATTGTTTGCCCTCCCAAGCAAAAAAGTCAGCCGTCGCGTTCTGCGTTGCGATCAGCCTCCTTTTTCAGAATTGCGACAACGAACAGGATCGACGCCGCGAACAGAACCAACATCTCTCCGACGTCGCCGAGAAATGCGCCACCCGCAAAAGCGCCCATTGCGACGTTCGCAAAGTAGATCACGAAGACGATAACGGATGCGGTCAGGAACATGTCTTGGGCTTTCTCGAGATTCGGTTCAACATCATTTGTAAGCGCTTACATGTAAATTGCAAGCGCTTACATAATTGCTTTCCTACGGCGGCCGTTGCGTCTAGACTTATTGGCAAAGACAAATGGCAGGATTGGGAATGTCAAAACTTCGAACGGCACCGACACTGGACGATGTCGCCAAAATGGCCGGAGTTTCGACCGCAACCGTTTCGCGCTGTCTCAATACCCCCGACCGGGTGGTCAAGGCGACGCGCGAACGGGTGCAATCGGCCGTTGATGCGCTGGGTTACATGCCTAACTTTGCGGCAAGGGTCATGGCAGCGAAGCGCAGCCTGACCGTCGGGGCCATCATTCCGACGATGGAGAACGCGATTTTTGCGCGGGGTCTGCAGGCCTTTCAGGAAGAGCTGCACACACATGGCTATACACTGCTGGTCTCAAGCTCGGCCTACAAACCCGAAATTGAAGAGGAGCAGATCCGCACCCTTATCGCGCGGGGGGCGGATGCGTTGTTGTTGATCGGGCATGATCGTGCGCCGCAGATTTACACAGAGCTGGAGCGACGCAAAATCCCGGCCCTGATTGCGTGGTCTTTTCTGCCGGACGCACAATTGCCGTCGGTTGGATTTGACAACCGCGCCGCCATGGCCGAACTGGCCGACCGGGTGATCGGTCTGGGTCACAGGCGGATTGGCGTGATTTCGGGCATTCGGTCCGGCAATGACCGGGCGCGACTTCGGATCGAAGGAATAGAACAGGCGGCAACCCGGCATGGTATTTCACATTCGGACCTGACGATCATTGAAACATCTTATGAAATCGAAAATGGCGCCGCGGCGTTCGATAGGTTGATGTCGCAGAGCGTTCGGCCCACCGCAGTACTATGTGGAAACGATGTTCTGGCTGTTGGTGCCCTGCATCGGGCCCGGGAAATGGGTTTGAACGTGCCGCGCGATGTGTCCATCACCGGGTTCGATGACATTGAACTGGCCCGCATCGTCTCACCGGCTTTGACGACCGTTCACGTCCCGCATCGGGAGATGGGGCGCAGGGCGGCTATGGAACTGGTTTCGAAGTTGGAACAACAGTCGGACGGAACCGGATCAAGGCTGGATACGCATATTGTCGAACGTCAGTCGTTGGGCCCACCGGCGAAAGGCTAGGCTGCCTCGCCTTCCATCGTCCGGAAGTCGTTCTTTAGCCAGCCATGGCTTCCCGCCATCGGCTCGGTAAAGTGTTGGCGGATCAGTTGAGTCATGACCTTCTGGATCAGTTTCGAAGTTGTTTCAGGGTACACTTCCGTCGTGAACAGTGAGACCGTCCGCACAAAGTTCCGACCCGGAAACGGAAGCGCTTTTACGCTGTCATGGAACCGTTGAGCCCGGTGAAAACATGCGGCCGTCGTGATTGCCCAGCCGCTGCCTTCGGCGACCAGCCCGATGATTGAATGATTACACTCCATCTCGAACCGGTTGGGCAGGTTGTATTTGCTGCGGGTTAGCTGAATCTCGATCTGCTTGCCGATCATGTAGTCCCGAGAATAGCGCAGCAGGGGCAATTCCGCGTCCGGCTTCAGCAGGTTTTCGGGCGCACCCTGATAGGACATTGGTAAAATCACGATGAATGGATCGCGCATCAGAGGGTATTCGATCAGCCCCTCGGTCCGTTCCGACGGCCGCGTGGCCACCCCGGCGTCCAATTTGTGTTCCTGAAGGTTAGCGAGAATCTCGTGACTGGGGCGAGTGTAGTGGCGAAAACTGCAACGAGGTAGCGCCTGCGCCAGAAAGCGGAACAAATCCGGCGCGATCTGATTGTCGAAATCGTCAATCAGAGCTAGGCGCAGATCGGTTGCGTGTTTCCAGTTACCGGATCGAATTTCGGCTTCACCCCGTTTCAGCACGGTCAGTCCGTCGCGCACATAGCGGGCAAAGACCTCACCAGCTGGGGTCAGGCCCATTGGTCGCCGACCATGGTCGACCAGCTCAACCCCCAGTGCGGCTTCAAGGCTGCGCAGGTGGTTGGAGACAGTGCTGATCGACAAGCCGGTCTCGGACGCAGCCTGTTGGATCGACCCCGACTTGGCGACCAGACGGAACACTTCCAACCAGCGCAGGCTTAGAGCTTTGGACACGTGTAATACCCGTTGTTTCGATTTCCTCGAAACAAAGCCAAGCAAAGTTTTCGACCCACGGCAACGGGAAATTCGCCAGAGAGGATGAAATCAGGCCTTCACCCGGTCAAACCCCGGATCGTATGGGGATGGCGGAATGATCGTGGCGCGCACGATCTGTCCGCAGGAATCCAGATCGATCTCGGTTCCGACCTCGGCTAGCGCTGGGTTCACAAACGCATGTGCGAGGTTCAGGCCAACCCGATGCCCCCATGCGCCCGAAGTGACAGTGCCGACGACCTGACCGTCTTGTATCAGTGACGCGCCCGGATGCGCAGGCCGGTCAGTAGCCTGAAGCTGCAAGGCGACTAATTTTTTGCGCGGGCCGTTAGATTGTTGTTTCAGCAGTGCATCACGGCCGATGAAGTCGCTTTTGTCCAGTTTCACAAAGCGCTCCAGACCGGTTTCAAAAGGATCGAACTCTGTGATCAGATCGGCCTTCCAATGCAGAAAGCTTTTCTCCATCCGCATGGATTCAACCGCGCGGGCGCCAAACAGGTTCAGCCCGTGCGCTTCACCCGCCTGCCGTAGCGCCAGATAGGCTGCATAGAGCGAAGCGTTAGGGACGTGAATTTCATAGGCCAGTTCACCGGAAAAGCTAACCGCCATCACGGTGGCCGGGGCGAACCCGACATAACATTCGCGCAGGCTGAGCCACGGGAAGGCCTGCGCTGACCAGTCGCCCCGCGCGCAGGTCGACAGAACATCGCGCGACTTAGGGCCTGCAAGGATCAGAATAGTCTGGTCATTGGTCAGGCTTCGCAGCTGCACGTCTTCATCGGCCCGGATATGGCGGGTCAGCCAATCCATGTCATGGAACTCACTGGCCGCTGCTGACCCGTACCAGACCCTCTCGGGCCCGCGGTCACTGGCGGGCAGGTTGGCAACTGTGGCCTCGGCCTTGATCATGCCATGGTGGTTCAGAAGATAGCCCAAACCGACCCGGCCAGTCTTCCGCGTGACAGTGCCGCATAGCATCCGATCCAGGAAATTGTGCCGGTCAGCGCCGGTGATCTCAATTCGGTTGAAACCGTTAACCTCGGCCAGCCCGACGCCGGCCTGCACGCTGGCAACCTCGGCGGCGACCAGATCAAAGGTTTCGTCAAAATCGAAACTGAGGGCGTGGGTGAATTCAGGAGATGGCTTGATATAGTCCACCCTTTCCCATCCGTTGATCACCGTGAACTCAGCCCCTTCGGCCGCTAGCACCGGTGTCAATGGCGTCGTCTTCGCCGGTCGTCCGGCGGGGCGGTGTTCGTGGGGGAAGTGAAAGCGAAACTCATTCTGGTAGTCTTCAATGGCTTTCAGAGCGGTCAGTTCCACATTCGCATGCCCGGTAAACCGGCGCGGATCGAGGCACCATGTGTCATAGCATGCCTCACCATGCACGATCTGCTGCGCCAACAGCCAACCGTGGCCGCCGCCTTCGCCCAGACCTGCCCGCAGGCCGATGATGCAGAATGCGTTGCGCTTGCCGGGGATCGGCCCGACCAGAGGCGCGCCGTCGATGGTATAGGTGATCGGGCCGTTGACCACGGTGTGAACCCCAGCCTCCATCAGGGCTGGCATGCGGGCAAAAGCGCCCTCCAACACATCGGTCACCCGGTCCAGATCATCGGGGCAGAGCGCATTGACGAAATTCGGGTCGATCCCGTCCATGCCCCACGTCTTGCAGTTTTGTTCATAGAACCCCAGCAACAGCCCGTTCTTTTCCTGCCGACAATAATAGTCGCTGATCGGACAGCGCAGCAGGGGCATGCGGTGCCCCGCATCACGGATGGCGGGGATCTCTTCGGTCAGAAAATACTGATGCTCCATCGAGGCGACGGGATGATGCACCCCCATCATCGCACCGACCTCATTCACGCGGTATCCGCAGGCATTGACCACAACATCGCAGTCAATGTCGCCATGTTCTGTGTGCACGGTCCACGTGTCGTCGCTGTGCTGGGTCAGGGCCGTGACCGGTGTGTTGCGATAGACCTCGGCCCCTGCTTTTCGGGCGCGACGGGCCAAGGCCTGACACAGCTGCGCCGGGTCGATATCGCCATCAAGCGGGTCCCAAAGTCCGCCGATCAGGTTTTCGGTCGAGATCAGCGGATGCCGCCGCGCGCATTCCTGCGCATCGATCACCTCAAAATGCACATCCATCCCGCGCGCCATCGAGGCAAAGTGGCGATAACCCTGCATCTGCGCCTCGGTATTGGCCAAACGGATGCCGCCATCGCCGTGGTGGTAGTTGATCGGATAGTCGGGGTCTTCGGCCAACTCCTTGTACAGCCGGATCGAGTGTGACTTAAGCCCTACCATCGTCTGGTTCATGCCAAAGTTCGTCACCTGGGCAGCCGAATGCCATGTCGTGCCTGATGTCAGCTCATTCCGTTCGACCAGAACAACGTCGGTCCATCCTTCCTGTGTCAAATGGTAAAGTGTTGAACACCCGGCGATCCCGCCGCCGATCACAACAGCTTTGGTGCGAGACTTCATCGGCAATGCTCCTTTTGGTACAAAGCCAGTTTTGCGTAAGAACGAAGCAGCGCGACAACAGAGGTGTTGTCAGTGTGGAAAAATCGAAACGGCGATTGAGGATATTGATATTCGCAGTTCGCTTTTGCGAATGGCTGTGATTGCCGATTAGGCTGGCCGAAAGATAGGCAGTAAGAGGTACGATGCCAGCAGAAAGCGGTAAGCGAAGCGGTCGAAAAGCCCGGCACGCGCAGCGCGCGGCCAGGCCGGTTATCGACCCCTGTCCACCCGGCCAGAGGGGCGGGGCGTTCAAACCTCTGTCTCCGATAGAATTGGACCAGATCTTTGAGACAGCTTTGCGTCTTCTGGAGACGCTTGGCATGGGCAATGTGCCCGACCGTCTTGCCGCGGATTTGCGTGCAGCCGGTGCCCAGCCGAGAGATCGAGAGAGGCTGGTCTTTCCACGCGCCATGGTGCAGCGGTCGATTCAGACGGCCGCCAAGACATTTACCTTTCATGGCCGCGACAAGGTGCGGTCGATCGAAGTAGGCGGTGATAGCGTGTATTTCGGCACTGGTGGCGCAGCCGTCCAGACGCTGGATTTGGAGACCGGGTTGTATCGCCCATCAACCCTGGCCGATCTGCATGACTTTACGCGTCTGCAAGACATGCTTTCCAATGTCAGCTGGTTTACGCGCTGTTGCGTGGCCACGGATGTGCCAGACATGCGCGATCTGGACATCAACACGGCCTATGCGCTGCTGCGCAACACGACTAAACCTGTGGCGACCTCTTTCACACTGGCCGAAAACGTAGCTCCTATTGTTCAAATGCTGGACATTGCGGCTGGTGGGCCAGGCGAATTTTCCAAACGGCCTTTTCTGAAGGCCCATATCAGTCCGGTGATCTCACCGCTGCGCTACGGCGAGGATGCGGTGGACGTAGTCTATGAGTGCGTCGCCCATAACATCCCGATGTCCTGTATTACAGCCGCCCAAGCGGGGGCAACGGCACCGGCAACGCTTGCAGGGTTTCTGGCCCAGTCACTGGCCGAAACATTGGCTAGTCTGGTGATGGTCAATACAATCCGTCCCGGTTTTCCGATGGTGTTCTCGAACTGGCCCTTTGTCGTAGATCTGCGCACCGGAGCGTTTGCCGGGGGCAGTGGCGAGACGGCGATTTTGAATGCTGCTTCCGCGCAAATCACCAACTGGCTAGGCTTGCCATCCGGGGTGGCGGCGTCAATGACCGACGCCAAGGCCATTGACGCGCAATACGGTGTTGAAAAAGCGATGACGTCTTTGGCCGCCGCTTTGGCGGGAGGGAACTTGATCTATGAAAGTTCGGGCATGACGGCATCCCTGCTGGGGGCCAGCTTCGAGGGTTTTGTACTGGATGATGAAATGCATTCCCACACATACAGGGCTTTACGCGGAATCGAAGTAACCGAAGAAAATCTGGGTTTCGAGGCGATATGCCAATCTGTGCTTGGGGACGGCCATTTTCTGGGCAGCGCCGAGACTTATGCAGCGATGGAGCGCGATTATTTCTATCCGTCGCTGGCCGACCGGAATGAACCCCGCACCTGGCAAGAAGAAGGCGCAACAGACGCCTGGGCTGCTGCGCGGGAAAAGGCCAAAGGCATATTGGATACCCATCATCCTGAATATCTCACACCTCAGCAAGACGCCGAAATCCGAGGGCGCTTTGATATTCTGATCTGAACCGTTCCGGCCATTCCCAAGTCTGATGTCAGCGGCTAGGGTCGCAGTATGACAGGGTAGAGGCACCACATGACCAACTCTTTTTTTCAGCCGGTTTCGGCGATGGATCTGGCCCGGTTTGCAGGGATTCCGACGTTCATGCGCTTGCCGGGCATGACGTTGGATCACGAACGCATCGCCGAGGTCGAACTGGGCCTGATTGGCATCCCCTGGGATGGCGGCACTACCAACCGCCCCGGTGCACGGCATGGGCCGCGTCAGTTGCGCGACTATTCGACGATGATCCGCGCAATGAACCCGGTGACAGGTGTTGCGCCATTCTCGTTGGTCAATTGTGCTGATCTTGGGGATGTCGCGCCAAACCCAGTGGATATTGAGGATACGCTGAACCGCGTCACGATGTTTTACGCCGACTTGCACGCGCGCGGCATTACTCCGTTGACGGCCGGGGGCGATCACTTGACCACTCTGCCGGTGCTGCGCGCGCTGGCTAGTTCCGGTCCGCTGGGTCTTGTCCAGTTTGACAGCCACACGGACCTGTTCGACACCTATTTCGGTGGACACAAGTTCACCCATGGCACCCCCTTCCGGCGCGCGGTTGAAGAAGGGTTGGTGGACCCCAAACGCTTTGTCCAGATCGGCGTTCGTGGCACCGCCTATAACACCGAGGATATCGAGTGGGGAGAGGAGCAGGGTATCCGCATCATCCGTATCGAAGAACTGTTCGACCGCGGCATCGGCGATGTGATGGCCGAGGTGCGCAGTATTGTCGGTGATGCGCCGACCTATTGCACCTATGACATCGACTTCGTCGACCCCACCTTTGCCCCCGGCACCGGAACGCCCGAGATCGGCGGCCCAAACAGCTTTCAGGCCCAGCAGGTTATTCGGGAAATGTCTGGGATCAACCTCGTAGGGGCCGATTTGGTTGAAGTTTCTCCACCCTTCGACGCTTCGGGCAGCACCGCGTGGCTGGGGATATCATTGATGTTCGAACTGCTCTGTGTTCTGTCGCAAGCCGTGGACGCCCGCCGCTAGCGGACATTTTCGGCGATCATCGAGATCATTTCGAACATCACTGCCGCTGCCGTTAAAGCAGTGATGTTGTTGGGGCTGTCCTTGGTGGGCATCATGCAGACGACGTCTCCGCCGACGATATTCAGCCCGCGCGCGGCCCGCAAAATCCCCACGGCTTCGTCAATGTCGAAGCCCTTCTCGCCGGGTTCCAGATTGGACACCGCGGGCGCGACGGTCGGGTCGAGGCAATCCAGATCGAAGGTGATATAGACCGGACGGTCGCCCAACACTTCGCGCGTCTGCGCCACCACGTCCTCCAGCCCGCGCTGGCGGAATTCGCGCATGGTGACGATGTTGTAGCCATAGTCATAAGACGGTTGCAGCCAGTCTAGACTGCGCGGGTGACCTCGCAGACCGATCTGCATAGACCGCGTTGGATCAACTTGCCCCTGATCGGCCAGGTAAGCGCCCCAATGGGCGGCCGATTTCTTTGCGCCCAAAAAGTGATCGACCTTGGTAAATACATCCGTATGTGCGTCCAGATGCAGGAAGCTGATCGGCTCACCTTTAGCCAGTTGACCACGCCCCAGCGCCTGCACGATGCCGCCGGTGATCGAGTGGTCTCCGCCCACTGATACGGGCCGCGCGCCTGCTGCGTCGATGTCCTTGAAAAATGCCGTGATACGCTCGATGCAGTCCTCGTTGTCATTCGCGCGCGGAAAGGGCACGTCGCCCACATCTGCGATCTTTGCGCTGCTCCACGGGTCAATTTCGAATAGCGAATGCACCCGGCGTTGCACGGCCGAGACATGGCGCAACGCGCGGGGACCAAGGTGCTGATCCCGCTCAGTCGTGCCGTTGCCGGTGGAATGGGGGACGCCGACCAAGGCGATGTCCTGACCCTCGGCCCCTGTATTGGGACAGCGAAACAGGGTCGGTACGCCCCACCAATAGAGGTTATCCATCATCGACTGTTCATAGCGGTCGGTCATCTGCGTCCCCTTAAAAGGAAAACGCCCCCGGCTGGCGGGGGCGCTTTGTGTTTAGATTTTCTCGTCTTCTCGCCGGAAGGCCCCCTGCACGATCCGGTCGATGACCATGGCACAGAACAGGATGGCAAAGCCGCCCAGCAGACCCGGACCCTTGGCCGCATATTGCAGCGCCTCAAGGATTTCCTTGCCCAGACCGCCGCCGCCAATCAGCGAAATGATCACCACCATCGACAGGCACATCAGGATGGTCTGGTTCACCCCGGTCATGATCGAGGGCAGCGCCAGCGGAATCTCAACATCCTTGAGCAACTGCCATTTCGAGGCACCGAAGGCCACGGCAGCCTCTTTGATGCTGTCGGGCACGCCTCGCATCCCCAGCGCCGTTAGGCGGATCACCGGCGGCATGCCAAAGATGATCGTGGCCAGAATGCCCGGCGGATTGCCAGTGCCAAAGAAGGCGATGATTGGTATCAAATAGACGAATGCGGGCAGCGTTTGCATCAGGTCCAGCACCGGTTCAGCCGCACGGTAGGCCCGTGCTGATTTGCCAAACCAGATACCCAACGGAATGCCGATTACCACGCAAAGCAACACGGCAGCACCAACCAGGGCCACAGTCTCCATCGCGACATCCCAGTAACCCAGAAGTGCGATGTAAGCCAAAGACGCGGCAGTAAAGATCGCCACGCGCGGCCCCGCCGCACGCCACGCGGTGACGCAGATCACTAACATCACCACCGGCCACGGCGATCCGATCAACGCCACCGTCAGCGCATCCAGGACAGAGCGTACCCCGGCAACAATCCCGTCGAACACATCCCCGCCCGCAAGGGCTGCGGCGTCGATCTTGGCCTCCATCCAACTGGCAAGGCTTGAGAACAACGTGCCGCCATCTTCACCCAAAAACAGTGCCGAGACCTCTTTTTCCGGGAATGCGTCCAGCATCGCAATCGACGCATTGACCGTGAACTTATAGACGATCAGCGGCGCGATCGCTGCTACAAGCACTGCGCCCAGAACTGTGTTGCGCGTGGACCGGCCGCTTTCCGTACTGTCGGGATCAATGCGCCATCTGGAATACTGTTTTTCATAGATGCGATCAGCGTAAAGGCCCTGTATCAGCTTGAATACAACGAGCATGACCAGACCGGTGAGCAGGATTCCCGTCGCTTCGGCCTGAGCAGCTGCCGCCCGTTCCAGACTGGTATCTGCTGCCTTCTGGATGTTTTCAGCCAAACGCGTGAACCGATCGATATCCGACTGCTCGGTTGCGTTTGCTGCGCGTTCCAACAACTCGGCGGCACGGTCCAACTGTCCGGCTGCCCGGTCCGAAAACTCGGCCCCCGGATTGCCCCATGCGCCGCGCCCGATCTGGACCCATGCGATGATCTCAAGGATCAAAAACGCCCAGAACATCCCCCAGATCGCGCGGGAGGCTGACCAGAGCGGACCCAGCGCTGCCGCCCATTTGTTGAAGGTATTGGGCATTGCGCTGGTCGCGTCGTGAATTTTGTGGAACGCGTTTACATAATAATCTCCGTTCGGGCCGGCAAATTCCTGAATGGACTTGTCCAAAGCTTCGCGGTCGACTTCGATGTCGGAGGCTGCTGTTACTTTTACCTCGGCGGTTGCATCAGTCATTTTTGCCCCCCTGAATGCCGCGCAGCAGGCGCGGCTTGGTCACGACACCGATGTCATTGCCCGCATCCGTGATGACGACGGGCAAATCAGTTCCCACTGCCAGATCAATCAACTGATCCAGATCCGAGCCTTCATCCGCGCGCGGGGCGCCATCAAGTGGCCCGGCATAGCTGTCGATCGGCTCCATGATCGAGTGCGCCTTGACCAATTTGAGTTTCGAAATGCCCTGAACGAACTCACGCACATAATCGTCGGCGGGGTTCATCACGATGTCTTCCGGAGTGCCGATCTGAACGATCACACCATCCTTCATGATCGCAATCCGGTGGCCGATGCGGATGGCTTCGTCCAGATCGTGGGTGATGAACAGGGTGGTCTTTTGCAACTGCGCCACAAGCGCCTTGAACTGGTCTTGCAATTGTAGCCGGATCAATGGATCCAGCGCCGAGAAGGGTTCATCCATCAGCAGGATCTCGGGGTCCGAGGCTAACGCCCGGGCAATACCCACCCGCTGTTGCATCCCGCCAGACAGCTCTTTGGGCAAACGATCCTCGTAACCGGTGAGGTTCACAAGGCCGAGCGCATGGTCCGATACTGCCCAGCGTTTGGATTTAGATATTTTTCTGATCTCAAGCGGGTAGGCGACGTTATCGCGCACGGACCTATGCGGCATCAGCGCCATGTGCTGGAACACCATTCCGATCTGCTGTGCCCTGATACGGCGCAGCTCGGACTCGGAAATCTTCGAAACGTCCTGCCCTAGAATTTCGATCTTTCCGGCGGTCGGCTCTATCAGCCGATTGACATGGCGCACCAGCGTCGACTTACCCGAGCCGGACAGGCCCATAATGCAGAAAATCTCTCCTCTGGGGACTTCGAACGTCGCACCTTGGACGCCGACCACGCAATTAAATCTTTCCAGAACTTCGGGTTTTCCAATTCCTTCCGCCCTAACGGCAGCCATGGCTTCCTCGGCGCGCGCGCCGAATATTTTCCAGACATTTTCTAGTTTTACGACAGGTTCGTCCATATGTCCCTCGTGCGGCGAAGTTTCGCCCGCAGATATGCAAAGGGCCGCCGGGAAGATCTCGGCGGCCCGGATATCTGCGACTTAGTTTGTCAGCCACCCGATGACGGTGTCTTCGTTGTCGTTTACCCACTGACGGGCAAATTCTGCGGCTTCGATATTGTCAACGGCCAGTGCCTTGCCCATCGCGCTCAGGTCATCGCCACTCATCTGATAATTGTTGAATAGAGCTGCCACCTCAGGGAAGTTCTCTTCCAGCTCTTTGGCATAGTGCAGATGCAGAGTGGCCCCGTTCCAGGCCGAGGATGCCTCGGATTTTTCCAGCCAATCCGGGTCGTCTGTCGGCTGCACGATGGTCCAGGTTGCCGGATCATGCGCGGGCTCTTCCAGAACAGTCAGATCCTGCGTGACAAAGATATAGTGCGGGCTGTAGCAGAACCCGATCCACGGATCGCCTGCCTTCGCCGCGTTTGCCAGATTGGCATAAGCGATGGTTTCTTCATATTCGGTCAGATCGAAAATCTGGTCATAGCCATAAGACTTGGCCCGGATTTTCTCGACCACGGTCGAAGCCCAGCCCGGCGCACCGATCCACACCTCGGGGGTTCCGTTTCCATCCGTGTCAAAGATGGCCATCTTGTCCGGATCACTGAGGTCGTCGATGGACTTGATGTCATATTTTTCGGCGGTGGCGGTGGGCACACACATGCCCTGTTCAGCCTGCACGGGGTTCTGGTTCATCACGACGGTTCCATTGTCTTTGACATAGGTGTCGTGCAGGTTTTGCTGGTTCGGCATCCAGACTTCGGGATGGACGTGCATCGATCCGCTGTCCATCGCCTCAAATACGATAGGGTTGGTGCCGTTTTGCAGTTCAACATCCAGACCGAGGTTTTCTTCGATAACAACCTCAAGGATATGGGCTGTGGCATTGACTGACGCCCAGTTTGGAACGCCGATAACAATATCTGCGGCCATTGCCGGTCCGGCGATCACCACGGATGCGCCCCCCAAAAGCGTTGTAAGTTTCTTCATCTGATTTCTCCACGTTGGTCGTTTTTCTGTTGGTGTTGTTATGAGTATTAGCAGGGTCGTTTCGCCCTTTTAGGTTTTTGGGAAAGCTGACCTTTCCTTGGTTTGCGGCCAAAGGCCATCTGCGCCGGGTGGCCAGAAAATTGAAACACGCCGGTGTGCCGCCCATCAAGTGTCAGAGACGACAAACTGGCGTATCCGAAATTATCATAAATTAGATTCGGAATTTTGCGAATTTGGTTCTACTTTGGATGCAGAAATGATAGGGCAATATGTGGAATAAGGCCTTTTTTAACGCAACTTCGCGACGTTCTCTTACGGCTTGCGTTGCTCGAATCCCAGCTTGATACTCCGCTCCCGGCTATCCGTGTTATTGCCCAAAGGTATGTTTTAAAGCCCACAAACCGTTGATCGCCAGACATATTGCCAAGATGCTCCGCGGCGGGTTAGCCATACGTATCGGAGGACATCATGACAGATCGCGCGTGCTATTTCATAAGCGGAAGCCCGCCTTGTTGGAGCGTTATGCTCGCTCTGGCTGTCAAAGGATTGTCTTACGACGCGCGACGCCTGAGCAACTCGGCAGGTGAGCAGAAGAGTGCGGAGTTTCTAGCGATCAATCCCCGTGGAAATGTTCCCGTGCTTGTGGATGGCGACGTAACGGTGCGAGAGACCAACGCGATTTTGGCCTATCTGGATGCGGCCTATCCAGAGCCGCCACTGTTCGGAACCGACAAGGTGCAGACTGCGGAAATATGGCAGACCGTCTGTGAAGCCGGAGATCGCCTCAGAGCGCCGATTGGCAATTTGGTCCGGCCAATTTTCCGCAAACGTTCAGCGGAAAAGGCAGACGAGATCATGACGGCAATCGAGCCTGTGTATCAGGAACTGTCAGCTCTGGAGGCGAACCTTGCCAATCGGCATTTCGTCTGCGGGTCTGATATTTCGGCCGCCGATTTAATCGTCTTTCCGGCCGTGATGCAGCTTTTGCGCGGGGCTAACTATGATGGCGCTGATGGGCTGGATCTTCAGGTGCTGCCCCTGGACGAACACTATCCGAACCTTGCTGACTGGGCGCGGCGAATAGAGGCTATTCCTGGGTACGAAGCGGCCTATCCACCTCACTGGCGATAAGATTGCGCAAACCGCGTTGCCGTCATGCGCCGTCCCACCAATCCTTGGGCTTCAGGCGTTTGGCTCGGTTGCTGCGTTTGTCCAGCCACAAGGCCAGTTTGCGCCAGCGGCCAAGTGCAAGTTTTCGCCAAAGCCGGTCGGTCAATTTGTCAAAGTCGCGATTGAATGGGCAGACGCGCATACAAATCGCGCAATCGCTTTGCAGTTTGGCCCAATACTGGAAACAGGCTTTGGCGTCCGATGTCCATTTGCGCACACCTTGGATGGCTGATGCCTCGGATGCCGCGCTGACTTCGGGTGGGCCATAGGGCAGGGCCTTTGCCGGACAGGCATCTGCGCATTCGGTGCAAATGTCGCAAAACGCCCGAACCCCCAGCGGGCGCGGAGCGTCATGACTCAAAGGCAGGTTGGTGAAAATCTTGGAGAACCGCAACCGAGGGCCAAATTCCGGGGTGATGACCATTTGATTGCGGGCGTATTCGCCCAGCCCGGCTTTGATAGCAAAGGGAATAACCAGCCCGGTATCATTCATTGAGGGTACCGCCTGATATCCCAAGTTCCGGATATAGGCAGCCAACTGTATGACGATTGCGGCCTCGTGGCTGTATTCGCGCCCAGTGGCTGCTCCGGCCAAAGCCGAAGGATAGGTTGCCACCAGTTCCTGATCCATTTTGTGGCCCAATACGATCACGCTGGTCAGCCCCTCGGGCAGCGTATTTTTGGCGTCCGAGAAATCCCGCGTGTCAACGCGACTGGAATAGATCCAACGGTCATCGAAATCGGTAAGCCCAACCAGATCAGCGCCAAAGAACCGGGCGATACGCTTGATCTCTGCCGCCATGGCCATTGGATTATCGATCTCAACCTTGGTTTCGGCGACGGGCGTGTCTTCCGAGATCGGTGCCTGAAAGCCTTCACGCCGCCCCTGATCAGCCGAGCGATTGCTGATGATATCGGAGATAAGCCAACTGGCATTGCGAAGGGCAAAATCCTTTTGCCGAAACCCGTCACCGTTGCGATAGTTCGCCTTCATTCGGTAGCTTTGGAAGAAGCCATCCGTATGTTTCGACCGCACCGTATCGTCCCAGAATGCGCGGGTGAACATATCGTTGCGCTGTTTGAAGGGCTCGAAATCTTCCGTGGTTACGATACCTGCGGCAGCGTCGCTATCGGCGTATGTGTCACGCCATCGCTGGCGATCCTCTTCGGTTGTCCTGTGGTTGCTGGGCCAAGCCATGCTGACGCTCCAATTCTGCTTGGTTGTGCCGTTGGGTTTGAAGTCCAACATTCCAATCAGGGTTTACTGTGAACGCCCCTCAAAAAGCATTCAATCCCAATGAGGAATTTTCAACAGCGTTAAGGCTGGCACCTCTTTGTCGTCCTGGTCAGGCTTTTCATGGTTTTATGCACAAACTCGCAGCTGTCGGGCACGCGAATTGCCGCAGCTACCGCATCACAAACGGGTCCGGGATCGGGTCATCGCTGGTGCGCAGCCACACTGCTTTGGTTTTGGTGTATTCAAGCGCTGCCTCAACGCCTCCCTCGCGCCCGTGCCCTGACAAGCCAAAGCCACCAAACGGCGCAATCGGGCTGACGGCGCGATAAGTGTTTACCCAGACGATGCCCGCACGAATGCCCCGCATCATGCGGTGCGCGCGGGTCAGGTCGCGGGTGAACAGGCCCGAGGCTAGACCGAACTGCGTGTCATTGGCGATGGCCAGCGCCTCGGCCTCGGTCTCAAAACTGAGGACCGACAGAACAGGGCCAAAGAATTCATTGGTCACGCAGGGCGCATCGGGCGCGTCGGTGCAATCCAGAATGGTCGGGGGGAAGAAATACCCCGCACCCTCGGGCACCTGCCCGCCAATGACTAGTCGCGCGCCCTGCGCAACGGACCGGTCAATCAGGTCAAGAGCACGGTCGCGCTGACGCAGGGTGCACAGCGGTCCAACCTCGGTCGCCATGTCCTGAGGTGATCCGATCACCACATTTCCGGCCTTTTCTTTCAAGCGTGCCAGAAATTCGTCCTTGATCGAACGTTGGATCACAAGGCGTGATCCGGCCACGCAGCTTTGCCCGGTGGCCGCGAAAATCCCCGACACCTGCGCATTCACGGCGCTGTCGAGATCGGCATCTTCAAACACGATGAACGGAGATTTTCCGCCCAGTTCCAGCGAGGTTGAGGCCAGATTGTTGGCAGTATTGCGCACGATATGGCGCGCGGTTTCGGGGCCGCCTGTAAAGGCCACATGGGCCACTTTCGGATGGCTGGTCAGGACCGATCCGCAATCAGGCCCGAATCCGGTGATGATGTTCAGAACGCCCTTGGGAAAACCCGCCTGATCGAAGATTCGAGCAAATTCCAGCATCGGCGCGGGGCCTTCCTCGCTGGCTTTCAGCACGACCGTGCACCCCGCGGCCAAAGCCGGGCCGATCTTGACCGCCGACAGGAACAGTTGCGAGTTCCAGGGAACCACCGCCGCCACGACGCCCACAGGCTCACGCCGCAACCAGACCTGCATGTCGGGCTTGTCGATGGGCAGAAAAGCCCCTTCGATCTTGTCAGCCAGACCGGCGTAGTAGCGGTAGTATTCGGCCACATAGGCGATCTGGGCGGACGTCTCGCGGATGATCTTACCGGTATCGCGGGTCTCAAACTCGGCCAGACGCGGTGCATTTTCCGCGATCAAATCCGACAAACGCAGCAAAAGCTTGCCCCGCTGCGTTGCAGTCATATTGGTCCATTCGGGATCCAAAAATGCCCGCTCAGCAGCATTAACGGCCCGGTTCACATCTTCGGCGCGGGCCTCGGGCATCAAGGCCCAGGGCTGGCCGGTTGCCGGGTCCTTGCTTTCGAACTGTGCGGCTCCGTCCGAGAAAGCACCGTCGATATACTGCTGAAACTGTTGCATATTCTGTCCTTACTGAAAGGCTGGCATCACATCCGAGATGAACCGTTCAAGCGAGGCTTTCTTGCGCTCGAACGGCATTGAGCTGTCGATCCAGAAAGAATACTCGTCATATCCTAGGGCCTCGTATTTCTTCAGCCGTTCCACCAGCTCTTCGGCGGTTCCGATGGCCAAATCGCGCTGAATCGCTTCCCGCGTATAGAACGGATGTGCGGCGATGTCGTCGTCTGACAGCGGATCGATCAGACCCTGATTAATCTCGCGCTTGTTCATGAACCAGGCGCCGAAATAGTTGTAGAACCGGTTTAACTCGACTGCGGCCTGTTTCGCATCGTCCGCGTCGCTGGCAACGTAGGTGTGCAGCAGCAGCATGATGCTGGGGCGCGGCTGATCAGGGAATTTGGCGCAGGCGTCGTTGAACTTGCCCATCAGTGATTCAATCTCGGGGTCTCCATTCCACAGCGGCGTCACCTGCACATTGCAACCGTTTGACACGGCGAATTCATGGCTGTTGGGGTCGCGCGCGGCGATCCAGATCGGCGGACCGTCTTTCTGCACCGGCTGCGGGGCAGAGGTGGTTTTCGGAAACTGCCAGAATTCGCCGTCATGCGCATAGTCCCCGGCCCAGAGCTTTTTGATCGCCGGAACCTGTTCGCGCATGCGCAGGCCAGCCTCCCACGCGTCCATACCGGGCATCATGCGTTCATATTCGAACGAGTAAGCCCCGCGCGCGATGCCCAGTTCCAGCCGGCCATCGGTGATCAGATCGGTCATCGCGGCCTCACCGGCCAGACGGATCGGATGCCAGAAGGGTGCGATAATTGTGCCCGTGCCCAGACGCACATTCTTGGTCTTGTTGGCCAGGTCCACCAGATTGATGAAGGGGTTCGGGGCGATAGTGAAGTTCATCCCATGATGTTCACCCGTCCAAACCGAGTTGAACCCGGCTTCATCCGCGATCTGACACAGCTGAACGAACTCATCATACAGCTGTTTTTGATCATCCTTCGGATCGATGCGCTCCATATGTGCAAAAAGCGAAAACTTCATTGCGTCACTCTTTTTCAGATGAGATCGGGCGGATTTTGCCGCTGACCTGATTGCCAAAATAGACCCCGAAATTGCCCATGCGGTTTTCCTGAGCGAACCGCTCCAACATGGTGCACATCGCGGCATCGGCAATGTCCATCAGAGTGGTTTGAGTCAGTTCGGTAAAGGTGCCTTGGGTGGGTTCCCCCTCGACCGCCTGGCACAAGAACGAGATGTGCTGTTGTTCGCGCGCTTCGTCTTCGTAGACGGAATAGATAAACCCCGGCTCGGCGCGGACACCGCATTGCTCGATCAGACGACTCAGGGCGGCTGAGGCCCCGTTCTTTCCGGTCTTGGTTTCGGGCAACGTCAGACGACCCTGATCATTTCCGATCAGCAGTACCTTGCCCTCACGCTCGATCAGGGCCGAGACGATCAGGTTTGTACTCTGGCTCAGCGCTTCCGCTTCGGCGGCCGGGGTGACATAGGCGCCACGGGCATAGCCCAGCCCCGGTGCGGTCGAGGTGTCAAAGGCTTCGACCTTGCCGATCAGGATCAGGTGATCCCCGGCCTCGACCGTTTTGAAAGTCGAGCAGTCAAACCAGGCCGAGACGCCAACGAACACGGGCGACCCCACAGGACCGGGGTGCCAGTCCACGGCGGCAAAGCGATCTTCGACCGGGCGGGCAAAGGTGTTGGACACATCCTTTTGCGATTCCGACAGGATGTTGACGGCAAAGCCCTTGGAATTGGCAAACGCCTCATAGTTCCGCGAGCTGTTGGCCAGACAGACCGACACCAGTGCCGGATCCAGCGACACCGAGCTGAACGAGTTCGCGGTAAAGCCCAGCGGGTTGCCGTCTTCATCATGGGTCGTCACAACCGTGACGCCGGTCATGAATGCCCCAAACGCGTTCCTCAGCGCGCGTGGATCAAAACTCGTCATGCGGTTTCCCTTTCGTCCATCGGGGTCTGCAACCAGTCGGCCAGTATCGCATTGACCTGTTCGGGCGCTGTCAGATTGACCATGTGGCGCTCACCTTCGATGGTGGCGGCGCGCCCCAGCGGAGCTGCATCTGCCATGGCCTGCGCCATTTCAGGCGTCGAATTTGGGTCCAGCGCGCCGGTTAGCGCCAGCAATGGGCAAGGGATTTTGGCAAACCCGTCCGCATATTCCTCATCCCCATCCGCAAAGGCCCCATAGGCATCAGCGTAGCCCTTAAGGTTCACCGAAGACAGCCAACCAGCCACTTTGGCGCTGGCGACCTGTTCAGCCGGGGCGTCACCGAACCACCGTTTTAGCGGCGTTTCCAGATCAAAACTGCCCTTGCGGATCTCAAGCGCGCGGGCTGTTACTGCATCTCGGGCAGCCTGCGTGCGGCGAAAAACGCCATTCAGCAAAGCAACACGCGCCACCCTCTGCGGGTGAGTTACGGCATACCCGCCCGAGATCAGAGCGCCCATCGAGTGCCCGGCCAAACAGACCGGCCCCAAATCCAGAGCGGCGACAACCGCGTGCAACCAAGCCACATAGTCCGGTAACTTTGGCGTGCCGCCCAACGCGTCGCTGCCACCATGTCCCGGCATATCCAGCGCCATGACATGGTATTGCGTCGAGAACGCCTCAATCTGCGGCTGCCATGCAGCCGACTGCATGCCCACGCCATGAATCAAGACCAGCGGGGCACCTCGCCCCGCCTCGCAATAGGTAACGCGCCCGAAAGGCTTAGACAGCCGCAGGGTTGTCAACGTCATGGCCCAATTCCTTGAGGTCCTGATAGCGGTCACCGATACGGTGATGCGGACGTCCTCCAATCGATGCCCCCAGAGCAACTACGATCTCATCCGGCGCGGGCGCATCGGCGACTGAAAGCTGAATGGTCAGGTAGTGGCTGCGTCTGCCGCCGTCATTCTTGTCCATCAGCGGGATTTGCAGCGGCGCGCTCGCGGGGCCACGGGTGTTGGTGAAGGCCAGATAGGACTTCGCGCCCACTGCTTCACGATAGTGGTTGCCGAACCGCAGCGTGTGGATCAGGGCCGAGGCATGCTCGACCTCGCCATTCACGCCGACGATGGCGGATTTACCATAACCTTCGACCTTGTCGCCGCCGCCGGATGCATCCAGGATCATCCTGGTTAGCAACTCGCCCAGCCCTGGTGCGCAATCATGAATCGCAGGGCGCAGGTCTTCGACAAAGCCCTGACCGGCCCAGGGGTTCCTGAACACTGCAATCGCCGCGATCATCTTCAGCGGGGTCTCGGCGGTTTTGCCACCTTCAATCAGCGTCTCTTCGACATGCAGCAGTGTTTTTCGAATTTCAGCAGGCATTGCTGTGGCTCCATCGCAGGTCGTGGTTTTATAAGGTAAGATGGTATACCATCGACCAAGATGTCAATCCTGAAAACACCTTGGCCGGGCGTCTCCGCGGCGTGCGAAAAGTCAGGTTATGAAGTTTGGAAAGCGGAATAAGGTTAGATACCGCTCAGTATAACGGCGAGACATTGATGAGTTTGGAGTTTTATGGACTTGAACCATGCGGCGACGCGTCTTGATTCCAAACTCGCCCCGATACGCCTGCGGCGAATACAAGGTGTTCGAGCCTTCATGGCGCTTGGCCAGGCAACTCAGCCGCCGTTCAACCCCTCGATCAGAGCGATATCCGCCTGACAAGCATGGGCCCGTTTTTCGCGTGCAAGGCGATATTCTGGCGAATTGTAGCAAGCCCGAGCCTGTTCAATGCTGTCAAATTCGATAATGACGCGCCGTTGCCAGTCTTGGCCCTCTAGCGTTTCCGCCGCGCCCCGTGCCAAAAACCGGCCGCCGTATTTTTCAAAGGCTTCCGGTGCAAGCGCTTGATAGTCGGAATAGGCCTCAGCGTTTGACACGGTGACATTGGCGATCCAATAGCCTTTTGGCCGATCTGTCATTGCCCATTATCCTGCGATGCAAACACACGTTCCGCGACCGAAGTCGCCTCGTCCAGATGATGCTGAATGGCAAGTCGCGCTGCGGCGGGATCGCCTGAAACGACCGCGGAAAAAATGTCTTCCATATAAGAAATGCCGGGTCGGGTACGGTCAGCCGAGGTCAGTGTCAACATGCGAAGCCGGCTGATGCGACCGTTCAAACGTTGCACGACCTCCCAGGCAATGTGATGTCCTGCGCCATGAAAGACCACTTGGTAGAAATCCGAAGTTGCCCGGAACAAAGCCCCCCGCGTCTTGCCCTTGGATTCCTTTTGCAATCGCTTCAGCGCAGCCCGCAGCTTGCGGGTGATGTCTTCGTCGATATTGCGCGCGCATTGCTCGGCCGCAGCCGTTTCAAGCAGGCGACGAATTTCATAAATCTGACGGGCGTCATCCCAGCTCATGGAGGCGACGATAGGCCCGTGACCGGGCAAGATCTCAACCAGCCCTTCGGCTTCAAGATAGCGGATCGTTTCCCGAATGACTGTCCGGCTCACTCCAAGCTGTTCGCATAGCGGGCGTTCGACTAGCCGCTCGCCCGGTTGAAACACACCTTCGACAATGGCCTCGCGCATCCTGTCTTGCACCATATCGCGCAGAGTGGCGGGCTGGTGATCAATTTTTGCGAGCTTGGCTGTTGTCATGGGCCGAATGTCTATTCACCGGTCTCAAATATGACAAGTTAGAAATGATGGACCGTATGATGGTGTTCCATCGGCAACTCGCAAATCAACAGGTCACAAGAGTGGCTTTGAAAAGGGATCGTCAGCAATTTCCGATCTTGCGTTGGCAGGCTACGGATAGCAGGTCCAGAAATTCATCGTTGAGTTGCGAGCTCGCCTGAATCATTTTTCCCTGTTCTGCAAAACCAAAGGATGTCACTCCTACGATGCGGTTTGGGCTAGCGAAAAGAGCTCCAACCTGGCCTGTCGCCTGTACACCGAAATTCTCATACCAGGCAGCGCCGGAAGACGCATTGCGCATGTCTGACCCATAGAATGAAACACCTTCCTGACCGTCGGCATGCCATGCGCTATCGACCTGATGCATGATCTCACCGCTGTCATGGTTCTGCGGGTAGCCTACTTGTTTAGTGTGATTGGGCGAAAGCGCGAAAGTACGAAACCCCGCCCATCCCACGATGTCACCGATCCGCATCATCCGTCCGTTGACGTTCTGATCGGCTACTTCGATGATTGCGAAATCTGCGCTGTTGGGAAATTTTCGACGGGATTCTGACCAGCTTTGGGTTGTGCCAACCCAGGTCCAATACCATTCACCATAGGGCGCGTGGCCTTCGTGATACGCAGGTACGAATTTGAAATTCTTGTAGAACCCCGAGCTTTTATTGCGCCCGAAATGCACACAATGCCCTGCGGTCAAGAGCAGTCTCGGGCGTAGAACCGCTGCTGAACAGACCTCATTCTTGCCGTCGAATTTGGTGAAGTACAACTTACCGTTCAATCTGTAGGGATAGTGAAACCTGGCATCCATCGGGACAAGACGAGAACTAGAGAAAAACGCACCGTCCGAGGCAATGCCCGCGGCTTCCTCTTGCACGGACGCAACCGATTTCGGGTCTGCGATATTGACATCCTGCGGAGCGATCTGATCGGTCTCGCCAGTGAACCGTCCATCGAGCAACTGAGACGCTTCTCTCGGATGCGGCTCTGCCAGCAGAAGATCCTCATAGTTGGCTTGCGGGACAGGCAATCCGGCGTTCACTGCGTCAGACAGAGCCTGCCGTGTCCAGTGATCGACCATCGCTTGCTGATCTGCGTTGGGGTTTTCTTTGGTGACGGGCTGCGCCACCGTTGGGCCGGGAAAGGCAATCCATACTGCGACAAGCACAAGCGACAGCAATACGTCGGTTGGAGTGTTTGGTCTAGGCATCAACAGGCCTCTGCGCTTGCTGTTGTGGTCTGCCCGGTTACGCCAGTGGACAGGTCGAGCAAATGGGGAAGTGTCGCAAGGTTCAGGCAATTTGTGACCTCGGGGTTAGTGTGGCCCGCGCGGTGTTGGCCAACGACTTCTCCGGCCAGATTGAAAACGGGGGCACCTGACGATCCTCGCAGTGTATCGCAAGTGTGGCCGTAGGCGTTGGGATGTGCCTGAGTGCGCATATCTTCCTGGCGAACGCAGTCGACGATTGAAAGCTTCTGGGGAAGCCCTCCGGGGTGTTGCGGCACAAACAGTGGGTCTCCTTCTTGCGGTGAATCGGGCGTGAAACTGGCAATTTTGTAGGTCGCATGCGGCTCGGGATAAACTCGCAGAATGGTCGTATCCGCCTGGGTAGGGGCGGCACTGTCGACGATTTCAAGACATCGGACTTTTTGGCCAGTAATGGGTAGGCCAAATTCGTTTTTGTGATAGTCAAACCAGATCTGAGTGGTTTCGCAAAAGTCCGTTTCATCGGAAATGCAATGACTTGAGGTCTGCACCAAATCAGGACCTATCCGGAACGCCGTGCAATAGGTTTCCGTCCGGTCTTTGATAACCGACAGGCGCGCGACAGAGCTAGCGCTTTCGGTGACAAGATCGCTGTCGGCGCCGGTATAGCTGTTCGTTTCGATCAGATCGCTGGTTCCGTAAAGGGATTCCAGCTCCAAATCCTCAAAGGGAAATGCAATTTGGTCGATCTCGAAAGCCAACCCTGTCAGGGCGTCACAACCAAATACCGATACCTCTGCGGCAATGCTTGAGATTGAGAGGGTCCAGATATCAGAGCGACCCGCCAAAACGGCCCGATCCAGCGTTTCGACGACATTGCCCGATGTGTCTGCGATTTCGATGTGAAACGCGTCGTTGTCGGGCAAAACCAAATTGTTCAGATGGACCCTCATTTCGGGTTGCTTGATGTTGCCCGGAAGTACGGGCGCGTCCACGCGAAAGTTCCACACCAACCCTGTGCAGGTCAGCCCGTCTTGATCAGGCGGAAAGGCGAGTGGTGTCGAGATGTCTTCAACTATGCTGCCTACATAAGGTTGGGCGGCGACTTCGTAGCCCATAACGCCCAGGACAGCTGCTATGAAGGCGACTCGCACTCTCATCAGTCCATCTGAGAAATATAGTCGACGACTTGTGATAATTGAAACTCTGCCACACTACCTGGCTTGACGCTGTCGGCGCAATCCTCGGACGCCCGGTCGACTCGCATCCGCAAGAAATGTTGCTTTCCTTGCGCAGACAGGTACGAGGCGACCATTCGTGTAAAATTGCGTCCGTCGCGAAAGAAAAACACGCCCTTGTTTTCGTCGGCATTCCAGTGGATGCGGCGCATGTCGAATTTCGGAACAAATCTCCACGGGCCTTGGTCGTTGGGGACGATATCGAAACTGCCCTCTTGCGGCGTTCCGTCAAGGACACGGACAAGCGTGATGAATTCGCCCGCAACCTTGCAGTTGTCGGCCATGTGCAACCAGTCCTTGTCAATGCGCAATGCAGCGGTGGCGTCCAAGGCACCGCCGTTGATTTTGTCGATGGAATCCATCGACATACGCGCTGTATAGGTCAGCCGTTGGCGGACCTGGATCGGGTTCGCGCCTGAGATTTTCTTCAAAAGCGCGGCGGCTGCCGTCACTTGCGGTGCCGCTTGCGAGGTTCCCGACAGCGGCCCGAATCCATCCACACCAACGGTCGACAGGATATCCCGAGCCGGCGCGCCGATGTCAAAAACAGAAGCCCCATAGTTTGTTCGAAACTGTGTTGGGTCGCTTAGATTGTGGAGCAACTTCAGATTGTCCTGATCCGCTTCCAATCCAACCACGCCGATGATGTTCTCGACGTGACTGGCATAGCAAGCTGGCGGGCTTAGACAGGGCGGCAGCTCGTCTGGTTGTCCGAACGAGACCGGTGGCGCTGTGAACAGGTTTCCGCCCTTGCCGGCGGCGACAACGAACAGAATGCTGGGGTGCCATTTCTTGATCGCTTCCCCAATCTTATCTGCGCGCCTTATGTTCCTAAGGTTGTAGGAAAAGCTCAGATTGATGACGCTGACGTTTAGGGATCCGGCGCTGTCGATTGCATCGGCCAATTGGCGTGCCTTGGCTTCGTCGATGAGCACGCCATCGGTTTCACTGAACGGTATGAGAAGATAAGAAAGGTCCTCAAACCCACCCAGCAGCCCACTTATGCCCCGTTGGTTTTGGGGTGCTGCAATGATGCCTAGGACATGAGTTCCGTGGTCAATGCCCTGCACCTGCCCGGCCAGTCGCATGGTATCGCACCCGACGGCTGTGTCAGTTGATGACGCATCATCGTCTGCTTCTCCGGAGGCTTGCGTTGGAACGAATTCGTTGTCGACCAGAACCTTGGCATTGATATCAAGATCGCAATGGCGATGTTCCGGTGTCTGATCCATCACACCGATAACAAGGCCGTCCAGGTTTTTGTCGGACAAATCCGGGCAGCTACCGTGCAGCTGCGTGTTGCAGAAATGATCAAACAGTTTTTGGCTGTGCTCAGATAGCGGCTCACGCTGGTAGCCGCTCAGGGCGTGGACGTTTGAATCCGACGTTGTGCTTTGGGATTCGATTGAGAAGGTACCGACAATGCCCGCCCCAATTCCAGCATCCAGTTTCAGAAAAGAGGGGTCGCGGAAATCGTAGGGCAGGCTGTTCTGAGACTTGATTGACTGGTAGTCGGGTAACGGGTCTTCGCTCAGCTCAATACGTGCGTTCAACTCTGGTATCAGTTTCAGAGCGCGCCCCTGACCTTCGGCGTCGCGGGTGGCCACCACAACTTCGCGCAGGCGACCTTTGACATTCCAACCAGGTATATCGGGCTGGTAGTCATTGACGCAATAATCTGCACTCAGGCACCGGTTTTGGACGTTTAATCCCCTGATCTCGACTCGAGCGTCATTTTCGGCCGGGGCAGGGGTCGAAACCTGCACGATTTCAACATCGGGAATCCAGACAAGATCGTTCTTCCCGACTGTCCAGTTCTGACCGACGCCTACTATTCCGGCTACATGCGCACCGTGGTCGGTTATCTGTGCCTGGGCAACTGGCGCTGTGGTCAGATTGCAACCTGATCCGTTGACCGCGCAAAGCATCGCGGCTACCGGCTCAGTCATCGGTCCGACCCAAGCGCCCTGATCCCGCATCACGTCTTCAAGACGCTTATGGTCCCCCATCGGGACCAACTTGAAGCGAAGCCGGCCCGTGTTGAACAGATTCAGATAAAGGTCTTCCTGCGCGCGCTGAGCTTCAACTCCGGTTGCCGCTGGTGCAGTCCAGAAGACTTCTTGGTCTTGCATCTCGGCCAGAGCACAGGTCGCTACTGCGCTTAGAACAAGTCCCAATGAACACGCGCGAGTTATTCCATGCAACATGCCATCTCTCCCTTGATCTTGGTCAGGATCGTGGAGCTTCATGGGCACCTACAGCCCTTTGAGATATTCCACGATAGCCCAACGTTCGTCGTCGGTCAGATCAGAATTGTTGTAATCGTGACCGGCGTTTGAATTTCCCGGAATAATATTTCCGGCGGAATCGCGCACGCGATACACCCAGGGTGCATTTTGCACATCACTGACATAGCCTACCTTAACGGGATCGAACTCGCGAGAGCCGATACCGAATTCTTCCGGGCGTACCGGTCCGGCTACGGTCACCTCTTCACCGACGTTGCGGGCCACGGCAGGCAAAAGCAAATCATAAAGTGTGGGAACCGATCCGTTGTGCAGATAGGGGGCAGTGGCCCAAATCCCGTTGAGAGGGCGCGCCTTGTAAGCCAGTAGCTGGTGATCAGTGTTCAGACATTCCTTTGCCTGGGCTCGTTTTTCCTCGTCCGCAACACCGGGCAAGATTGGACTGTCACCCGTGCCGCTGAAACCGACCCGCCCATCCTCTGGTTCAACTTGCGAAAATACCGCATCGGCCAGTTCACCCAGCTTGCCGACAATGGCCCCGCTGGCGGCATTGGTCAGCATCTTGTGGATCGCGTCCGTTTCTTCGATCCACTCGCCCTTCAGAGGAATGCTGCGTTGCCCGGCAGTGTTCCCTGCGTCGGTTGTGCGAAGATAGGTATTGCAAGCTAGGAAAACATCTGTCCCCGCCTCATCAAGGCCAAACATCTCGATCTGCGCGGACGATTCCAGATCTGTGGGATCGAGATGCGCATGACAACCCCTACAATTCGCCTCGAACAGGTCTTTGCCCCTTGCCGCCAAGGGCGCATCAATCTCACCAAGTACGTCCTGGGGCCAAACGGGGGATGTCATCTGCGACAACAGGCGTTCCAATCCAACCATGTTGCGCACGCGCACGCTGCTGTCATAGCCGCGTATCGCCCAGCCGTCATCGGCCTCAATATGTGCAAACACGCCAATAACCTCGGAAACGTTCCTGACAAGTGCTGTTAGCTCGGTGTCACGTCCCCAAACCCGGATCGGCTCACTGGCTTCGGCAATTCCATTCCATTGCAACTTGGCTTGCTGATGTGTGTTCCAGATAAACGGATAGCTGGCCGGTGCATCGGCCGAGAATGCAGTTGACGGCGTCTCTGCGCCGATGACCATCGACACTTTTGTCAGGATGTGACCCTGGGCATCCAAACGGCCGGGCCCGGCTGTGACATCGGAATGATTGATGTCGTGTAGCGCCGCCATCCAGTCGATTTGTTCCTGCAACTGAGTTGCCAGACCGGCTTTGGTCTGGTCATTCACCGGGCCGTGCAGCACCAAGCGCGCGAATTCATGCATCCGATCTGGGTCGGCAATCGTCGCTTCAAGCGCGCTCTGCGTGCTGTTGACCAGATCGTCGAACCGCGCCAGCGTGGGCGCGCCTTCAACGCGAACGCGCTGCCCGTCAAAGGTGATTTCCGTCGTGTGACAGGCCGAACAGTTCATTCCAACCCAAGGTGCGCGCATTGTGCCAGCGCTACACATTGTTGGAAAACGGTCGCACATCAGGTCGGCATCTTCAGATGAGTCATGGTCCACGGCAAAGCCGACTGGCAATCCATACGGGTTGTCCTGCGAATACGGGTTGGGGAGGTACCCGAATGCGCCAAGGCTTTCCGAGCTGTACAGTTCATCTTCGCCATTTGCCGACTTTAGCGCCAAGGCCCAGTCCAGCGGCAACAGGCGAGATCCCTGCGATGTCGTGTACCACCATTGGCGGCGCTCATCACTCCAGCCCTGATCAAGGCACATCGCATCCCCTTGTGAGCACGATGTTGCGATTTTCGGCAGAGTTGATTGTGACCAGGTCGGAGAAGCCAGAGAAGTAGCAACCGTTACACTCACAGCGGTTAGTATTGGTCCCTGAAAATAATTAACTAGTGAAATAGACATGGTAATTGCTCCTCCAACCTAGTCCAATTCATTTGGCCGCTAATTTCTATCGGGCGCATCGCCCAAATGGGTTAACGGCTGGTCAAAAATTGCCCGCCAATACTGGAAACGCGCCGTATAAGTTGTGTTCTGTTAGAGCAACTCGTCTTAGACAGGAGCGTCTTAACCTGTGCATTGACGGTGTCAGTAGAACGGTCTCGGCGTTCAGCGATCTGGCGGTTTGTCATGCCCTCAGCCAGAAGCGTAACCAAAGCGCTTTCCGACGGGGTCAGCTTAAGTACTTTGCCGATCATCTCTTGGTTGAGTTCCAAGCCGCTGCTTGTATCGAGACTGCAAACCATGAATGTATTTTCAATAGGCTCGCCAAGAACACGATCCGACGCAAGCGGCACGATCTCAACCGCCAGAACAGGTCCGGTTTCATCTTCGGCAGCCAAGGCTTCTTTCCGGGGTCGGGCACCAAATCGGCCATGTTTTCCTGCGGAACGGGTCATGCGACGAAACCAGTCGCCGTGTTTTTCGGCCTGGGGTTCCAACCGGCCTTCGGGCGTCACGCGGAATAGCCGGACCTCTTCCAGCTGGCGCCGAAACTCCTGATTGTGGACCAGCACCGTTCCATTCGCGCGTACCAGACAAATCCCGATCCTCAACTGGTCGATTGCGTCAACCAGAACCTGAGACCTCAACCTTAATTGTCGAACGGGTCGCGCCAATTCGCAGGCCTTTGCCATATGGGGCAGAAGGGTTGATAAAATTGCTCTGTCCGATTGTCCCAATGGGCCGTGGCGGCGCGAAAACTGGACGGAAAACCGATCGCGCATCGGTTGGTCACGGCTGAGCAACGCGCCGCCACGATGCATGATGCCGAATTCGGCCATTGCCTGAGCATTGGGACGGCGGGCGACGGCCTCGGGCGTTTCGGCCAATACTTCCTCACCAATGACGTCTATATGGTCACCCATCGAGGAATGACGAGCAAAAAGCCGTTGGTCTTCAATTTCCCATTTGGCGAATGCCTCGGCATAGCCCGCGACTGCCGCCGGATCATATCGCGACGACATGAAAGGGGCGACAAGCTGTTGTTTCCCATAAGGATCTTCGACGAGGTCGAACATGATGCAGCCGCGTGCGTCCACCGCCTCAGCCACCCGGTCCAACACGTCCTGCCAGCCCTCGGGGGCGACAACGGTGTCGTAGATGGCTTGTATCAGGTCACTCTGTAAGGATGTCATGCCAGATAACCTAACTCATAGAACAGTTTTGTCGCAACAATGCACCAGTGGCCAGAATGGCCTTAATCTTCACTTAGATCAGAAACTTGGCCTCTTTGTGTCCGGCGCTGTGCAATGACGCATGGGCTACCTTCCGACATGCAGCTTGTGGGCCTGTCGTGGAATTGACAGCACCTTCTCGAGGATGATCTGCTGGCCGCCCCTCTGGAAGGCTGGGGCGATTCACAAGGAGCAGTTTTTGTAGCTGTCCCGGGCCATCAATAGAAATGAGGCAGATTTTTCGTTCGGGCCACGCGGACCCAATTCGGGACAAAGGGGATGATCTTGTCCTGCGTTGGGACCATGATTTCGATAAAATTCGCGCCAGGATTTGATATCGCCTGTGTCAGGATCGGCTCGATCTCGTCTTCGGATGTGATGCGGGCAGTCTCAAAGCCGAAGCCTTCAGCCACTTTCAGATAGTCCACGGCGCCGAAATCGGTTGTCCAGGGTGCGTCGACGTCATCCAGCAAGATGGCCTCGCCCCGGATCCAACCGAAACTGTCGTTGCGGTTCAGGATGATGGTCACATTCTTGCCTGACCGCTTTATGGTTTCCATGTCTCCCAGAACAAACCCGATCGACCCATCCCCCGTTAGTGAGATGATAGGACCTTCGGTGGCGTAAGACGCGCCAAGACCCGCAGGAATGGCATAGCCCAACGCGCCCATCGAATAATTGGTGATATAGCGACGGCCGGCCTCTCGGAAGGTCAGCAGGGCAGAAGGGTAAATAGCGCTGACGCCGGGTTCGGAGGTGACGATTGCGTCGGCAGGCATGATCCTGTCCAACACTTGCGACAGCTTCACGGGCGATATCGTTCCCTCTGGCATCGGGATATTCGCGTTGAACACCTTGTCTAGCGCAGTGCGCTTTGTCTGGGTCAGATCAATACGGGGACGGGTCAAGCCCGGATGCTCGGATTTCAGGATTTCCAGCATATAGGCCAGGCTGGCACGGGCATCACCGGCAAGGCCTATCTTGACCGGGAAGTTATTGCCGATATGGGCCTCGGCGATGTCGAGATGCAGAAAGGTCTTGTTCTGTGGGTCGCCATACAGTTTCCAATGATCGGTCGCGGCGCTGTCGGTGTTGGACCCGATGAAAAAGATCAGATCGGCGTCGTGCACATATTGGTTGGAATACTCCATACCACCACGCGCACCGATGACCCGTAAGGCCAGGGGGTGATCTTCGGGTATAGTACCCTTGCCAGGCGTGGTCGTGCCGACCGGAATTTGCAGAAGCTCGGCCAGTTCCAAAATGACGTCACCTGCCTTCGAGATCAGCCCACCCTGGCCGCAGACAATCGCGGGTTTCTTGGCCGAAAGCAACGCGTCGATGGCGCCCCGCAACTTGCCGTGATCGGCCACGGGCCGGTGTGCCGGATAGGCTGCGTATTCCGGTTCGGCATAAAGGTCGTTCAGGTCGGCCTCTTCACCGAAGATGTTGATCGGGATGCGGATATGAACAGGGGCAGGGCGGCCCGAGGTCGCGACGCGAAACGCTCGGCGCAGCTGAAACGGAATTTCTCGGACGTTCGTGACCGTGAAGGATTCCTTGCAGATGCTATCGTACAGTGCTGTTTGATCGACCCCGGTCAGCCCGTGCCTTTTGTCCTGATTGATCGGGATATCGGACGAGAAGAAAATCACCGGCACCGAGCTGAGAAACGCTTCGGTGATGCCGGGGCTGCAATGGGTGACGCCGGGGCTTGGTGCTTCGAGCACGGCGGGTTTGCCGGTGATCTTGGCATAGGCTTCGGCCGCGTATGAGGCTGTGCGTTCGTCGCGGGTGAGGACGAATTCAATGTCCGAATTGGCGCGCCATTCCTTGTACCAACCAATGGTTGTCTCGCCGGGCAAGCCGAACACATGGGTCACATCGTGCAGCTCAAGCATCCGCAACAAAGCCTGCGCGCCGTTCATTCGTATTAATTCGGCCATCATGTGTCCTTCAAAAGCTGGGTGCGATACCGCCCCAACATGTCGGGGTCCGGGGCGACGCCCAGCCCCGGCGTTTTGGGAACCTGCACATGACCGTTCCGGACGGGGAAGGGCGACTGCGCAATGTCGGCCTGGGCATAGTAAGTGGACATGTAGAACTCACACCCCAGCGTCAGGTCGGGGATGGCCGCCATAAGATGGGCGCCTGCCATGTGCGCGATCGAGGTTTCGAACATGCAGCCTCCGTAGACATCAATCCCCGCCGCGCGGGCGATCGCGGCGATCTCGATACAGCGCCGGATGCCGCCTGATTTGGCGGTCTTTAAAGAAAAGATGTTTGCAATGCGATCACCGGCGCCCTGAAGCGCCTGATGCACGTTGAACACGGCCTCGTCCGCCATGATGGGGACATCGACGGCGCGTGTGATCTGGGCCAACGCCTCGCGTTCATGCATCCGGACCGGCTGTTCGACGAAATCCGGGCGGAAAGCTTCAAGGTCGCGAATATGGCGGATGGCGTCATAGGCCAGAAGCCCCTGATTATAGTCGATCCGCAGGCGTATTGCCTCGCCATATGTGTTACGCAGGTGTTCCAGCCGCATGAGGTCGAAAGCATGATCGGCGAACCCGGTCTTGAGTTTGAACAGGCGCACCCCATCGCCCCACAAGCGGGCAATATCTTCGAGGTCGGCCCCGAAATCGGGATTCGCAACCGAAAAGCTCAACGGTATTTCGCCGCGATGCCTACCGCCGACCAATTCGGCAATGGGCAACCCGGTGATCTGACCGGTCAGGTCCAGGAGCGCCGACTCAAGAGCGGCTTTGGCTTCGGGATGACCAACCAGCACGCGATCCGCCTGCGTCATGGTCGGCTCTACTTGGCATGGATCCTGACCAACGACGTGCGGTCGCAGATGCACATGCAGCGCGGCGGCGGCGGCCTCTAGCGTGCCAGTAAAGACGGGCCAGGGTGAAGCCTCACCCCATCCGGTCAGGCCGCTATCTGTGGTTAATTCGCACAGGGCTGCGTTTATACCGCCCACATCGCCCGAACCGTGGGAGTGGACGGCCTGCGCCGGGATGTGAACGCAATGGACACGCAGGTCGATGATGCGATGGTCGCTCATGGCTGGTCCTGCGGGATATCGTCAAGATGCGGTGGGAACCGCCGTGGCAGCAAGCCAGACTGGAACCAAAGCAGGTAGGTGTAGATGGAAAAAACGGGACGCCCCGTCGCCCGGCGGATATCGGCGGCGTAGGGGACCATATTGGTGCATTCAAGAAGGATCGCGCCGATATTGGGGTGGTCCGAGACCAGCTTTTGGGCTGCGCGAACATTGTCCATGCGCGCCTGTTCAAAGTCGATCTCTGCAGCATCGCCCAACACGTGCGTGGTGAAATGAGACCCGGCACCCGTGCCGGCGACCGGAGTTCCCTCGGGGATGCCGGCGGCATCAAGATGGGCGGTGGTCAACGTTTCGGACGAGATCGTCAGGATACCCAGCTCCTGATCGGCGGGCAGGGATTGACGGATCAGCGGGGCCTGAAGCAGCGAGGATGATGCAACAGGCACCCCAAGCGCGCGCGAAAGTTTGGTTTGGAACGGGACGAGGAAGCCACAATTTGTGGCAATGCCATCGCAGCCCATGGCCACCAGTTCTTGTCCGGCCTCTATGAATGCACCCAGCAGCGGGGTTGCATCGCCGCGGACCACATTGTCTGGCGTGGCCGCTGAGACAATCTTGTATTGCACCGGGAAGGGCCAGGTGCCGGCGTTGCCGATATCGCCCGGAATGCGGGGAAATTGGGAGTTTAGCATCAGGATGCCGACCGATGCTCCGTATACGGTTTTACCGCCAAATGTTGTCATCAGGGTGTATCCTGCGGGGCATAAAGATCTGCGAAGGCAAGGCGCACGGCGGCTGACGCATGCTGCGCACGGTTTTCGATATGTTGGCGCATCGCTTTCGCTGCGCCCTCTGCGTCCCCATTCCGGACCAGATTCAGTATGATGCGATGCCTTTCGGTTGTGGTCCGCCCAGCGGCCTGCAAGCTGCGCAGGTCTGCCGCGCGCACAAATCGGATCTTGTCATAAATCGTTGTCAGCAGCCGCGTCAGTTCGGGATTATCCGCCAATCGCGCAAGGCTCATATGAAACGCCTCGTCCAGCTCCAACAACCGCAAGGGATCCGAGCACGTGGCATATTCGTCTGCTGTACTGTCCAGCGAGGCGTTGATGTCGTCTAGGGCGTCGGACCCGGCGCGTAGTGCTGCTTGGCGTGCTGTTTCACACTCTATTGCCATGCGCGCCTGGTACAGATGGGTAATCCGCTCATCGGTCAGGGCCCGGCAGAAAAATCCACGCCCGGCATGAAAATCGACGAACCCTTCGGCCACCAGCCTGTTCAAAGCCTCGCGCAAGGGGGTGCGGCTGGCTCCAAGGTCGCGGGACAGTGCGGATTCGTTGATCCGCTCGCCCGGTTTGAACGCAAAAGAGGCGGCCATGGATCGCAGCTGCGCATAAACTGTGCTGACTGTGTCTTCGGTATTGGAAACTGCGAGTGTCACAACCGTTTTCCCTGAGATTTGCAGATAAAATACGCAAGGCTTGCTTTGAAGGCAATACTGTGCATTGATCTGTATACAGAAAGAGGGTGAGACCATTCCAAAACGGATCATCATAGCAGGTGCGGGAATTGTCGGCGTATCGACAGGTATCTGGCTACGCCGCTTTTCTGATGCAGACGTGACGATCATAGATCGGCTTCCGCCGGGCGAGGGCACGTCTCATGGCAATGCAGGCGTGATCGCCGCCTGTTCGGTTGCGCCGGTGACGGCACCGGGATTGGTGCGAAAAGCGCCTAAGATGCTGATGAACCCGGACTTTCCGCTGTTTATGCGCTGGGGATACTTTCCGAAATTGCTGCCATGGCTGATCAAGTATCTGGGCACCGCAAATGACAGCGACACCCGCCGCATATCCAGCGGGTTGACTACAATCGTCGCCGACAGTGTCGAGCAACACAAGTCTCTGGTCGCGGGTACAACCGCCTCGGATTGGGTGCAGGAGAGTGATTATTCCTTTGCCTATGCCGACCGGGCGGCCTTCGAGGCGGACAGCTACACTTGGGGTCTGCGCCGGGATGCGGGATTTGAACCGATCATTCGCGAAGGAAGTGCGCTGCGAGATTTTGAGCCAAACCTTGCGCCCTCGGTCGGTTTGTTGGCAACGATGGCCGATCATGGCTATGTCCGGGACCCCGGTGGATATGTAAAAGCTCTGGCAGACGTGTTCCAATCTGCGGGCGGTACAATTCAGCAGGCCGAGATCAAGGATGTCGAGATAACGGACGATAAGGTGTCCGCTGTTTTGACATCGGCAGGACCGCATCCTTGCGATCAGCTAATACTAGCGACAGGTATTTGGTCGAAGTCATTGATGCAGAAGCTGGGTTTGGACGTTCCACTTGAGACCGAGCGCGGTTATCACATCATATTCGAAGACGCCGAAAGTGGCCCGTCCCATCCCATCATGGTGGCCAGCGGGAAATTTGTGGCAACGCCAATGGCTGCGGGCTTGCGCTGCGCCGGAGTGGTCGAGTTCGGCGGATTGGACGCAGGCCCCAATGATGCAGCCCTGAACCTGTTGCGTCGTAAGGCCAAGGCGGCCTTTCCAAACCTGACATACAAGGCAGAGGTGCCCTGGCTTGGACATCGTCCGGCCCCCTCGGACAGCTTGCCTCTGATTGGAGAGGTGCGAGAAACCGGGGTGTTTACCGCTTTTGGCCATCACCACATTGGATTGACCGGTGCCCCGAAAACGGGAAGGATCGTCGCAGGTCTTGTCGCGGGCCAACCAGTCAACACCGACATCGGTGCATTTGATCCCATGCGTTTTGCATGAAGCCGCGAAGTTTTGACTATCAGGGAGACTAAAATGACAAAAATTACGACAACTTGTGCAACCATTGCCACGGCGACCGTGTTGGGGCTTCCCGCTGCTGCACAGGAAAAGTGGGATCTGCCCATGGCGTATTCGGGCTCGAACTTTCATTCAGTAACCGGTGCGGAATTTGCCAAATGTGTGACCACCGGAACCGGCGGTGAGATCGAGATTACCACGCACCCTTCCGGGTCGCTTTATGCAGGGGCCGATATCAAACGCGCTGTTCAAACCGGCCAGGTGCCGATTGGTGAGCGTCTGCTGTCCGGACATCAGAATGAAAGTGCCATCTTCGGTTGGGATTCGGTTCCTTTCCTCGTGTCCTCGTTTGACGAGCATGAGAAACTGTACGAAGTGGCGCTGCCGCACGTGCAGGATTTGCTAGCCGAGCAGAACATGACGATGCTCTATTCTGTACCGTGGCCGCCGCAGGGGCTGTATTTTAACAAGGAAGTGAATTCCATCGCTGATATGGAAGGGTTGAAGTTCCGTTCGTACAACAATGCAACAGCCCGCATGGCCGAGTTGACCAAGATGCTGCCCGTGTCCATCGAAGCGGCTGAGATCAGTCAAGCCTTCGCGACAGGCGTGGCCGAGTCGATGGTGTCGTCTGGGGCTACGGGTTATGACCGGAAAGTTTGGGAAAGCCTCAGCCATTTCTATTCCGTCGACGCGTGGTTGCCGCGCAACTACATGCTGATCAATAACGACGTTTGGAACGGCGTTTCTGATCAGAACAAGAACGTGATCAAGGCCTGTGCCGAGTTGGCCGAATACGCGGGGACATGGCGCGCCAAGGAATATACCGGCTTCACCCTGGCAGGTCTGGCCGAAGGCGGCATGACGGTTGCTCCGGCGGGTGACCAGTTGATGTCCGATCTGCGGGGCGTGGGTGAAACCATGGCCGCCGAATGGCTGGAAGCGGCGGGAGATACCGGTGCGGCCATTCTGGACGCTTATAACGCAGCGCAATAAGTACCTTCGCCCGGACCTCTGCACTGGTCCGGGCATTTTCTGCCCCGGAGACCGACCTATGACGGGTGCCTTGCGCGGCCTGCGCCGCTTTCTCGATTTTCTCTATTTTGCGGCCGGTGTACTGGCCGCGTTATGCCTGATTGCGATCCTGTTGCTGATCGTTGCGCAGATGGTGGCGCGCTGGACGGGTGAAATCTTTCCCGGCGCGGCGAACTACGCGGGCTATGCGATGGCAGCGGCCAGCTTTTTTGCCTTTGCCAATGCGTTGAACCGGGGCGCGCATATCCGGGTTTCGATCCTGTTGAACGCTGTCCCGCAGGCGTTTCGTCGGGTGCTGGAAATCTGGTGCTTCACCATTGCGGCGGCGGTGATGTGGTACTTTGTGTATTACGCCTATTGGTTCACGTACTGGTCTTGGAAATTCAACGAAGTCAGCCAGGCACAGGATGCGACGCCATTATGGATTCCGCAATCTGTCATGGTCGTCGGGGGCGGCATTCTCGCCATCTCGCTGACCGATCACCTCGTACACGTCATTTTCCGGGGCGATCACCGGATTCAGCGTGATCTCGTCGATCAGAGTTTCGGAGAGTAGGGCGATGGAAGAAATCTATGCAATCTCTCTATTCCTGTTCGTCCTGTTTCTTCTTCTGGGCACAGGCGTCTGGGTTGGCCTGGCGCTGATGGGTGTGGCCTGGGTCGGGATGGAGCTGTTCACGACCCGCCCGGTAGGCGACACGATGATCACCACAATCTGGGCATCATCCTCAAGTTGGACCCTGACAGCGCTGCCGCTGTTTATCTGGATGGGAGAGATCCTGTTCCGAACGCGACTGTCCGAAGACATGTTCCGCGGTTTGTCGCCCTGGATGGCGCGGCTGCCCGGAGGATTGGTGCATACCAATATTGTGGGGTGTACGGTCTTTGCGGCTGTGTCAGGGTCCTCTGCCGCGACGCTGACCACGGTTGGTAAGATGTCCATCCCGGAACTGCGGGCGCGCAACTACCCCGAGCGGATCGTAATTGGGACATTGGCGGGTGCTGCGACGCTGGGTCTGATGATCCCTCCTTCGCTGGCTTTGATCGTCTATGGCGTCACCGTGAATGAGAGCATCACGCAACTGTTCTTTGCCGGGGTGTTTCCGGGTCTGTGTCTGGCGCTGATGTTCATGGGATATGTGGCGCTGTATTCGTGGTTCTCGGGTGCCTGGAACCCGAAACAGGAAACGTTCATGAGTTTTGGTGAAAAGCTAAAAAACTCTCGTTTTCTGATCCCGGTCATGTGTCTGATCTTTGTGGTGATCGGGTCGATGTATGCGGGCTACGCCACCGCGACCGAAGCTGCAGCCATCGGAGTCATAGGGTCCTTGGTTCTTGCGGCCAGTCAGAGGTCGCTGAATTGGAACACCTTTACGGAAAGCTTGATGGGGGCGACCCGGACCTCGGCTATGATCGCGCTGATCCTTGCGGGCGCTGCGTTTCTGAAACTGGCCATGGGCTTCACCGGCCTGCCGCGCGCCTTGGCGGACGGCATCGCCGCGATGGAACTGTCGCGCTTTGAGTTGCTGATGATCCTGATGGTGTTCTACATCGTGCTGGGCATGTTTCTGGACGGAATATCCTCGGTTGTTCTGACCATGGCGGTGGTCGAACCGATGGTGCGCGAGGCGGGGATCGACCTGATCTGGTTCGGTATCTTCGTCGTCGTCGTGGTCGAGATGGCGCAGATCACGCCGCCGATCGGCTTCAACCTGTTTGTTTTGCAGGGCATGACAGAGCATGAGATGGGCTATATCACCCGTGCCGCGTTTCCGATGTTCATAATCATGGTGCTGATGTGCTTTGTTCTGATCTGGTTCCCGGATGTTGCCATGTGGTTGCCTGAAACCATGCGACAGGCGCCCTGACAGGTGGTTTCAGCGCTTGGCTGGCTGGGGCAGCAAGGCCGCTACTGCCTGATTGCCGGGCTAATTGCAGGATTGCTGGCCCCAGGCCTTGCCGAGTTTTTGCGTCCGTGGATCGGGGTTCTGGTGGTTTTGCTGCTGCTGGTCACCGGCATTCGTGTAGGCGCAAAACAGGCGTTGGGTGTCCAAAGTGATTTGACTGCGACAGTGCTGCGCATCGTGGCTCTGCAAGCGGTGTTGCCGCTGATTGTGATTGTTACCTTCGCGGCGTTGGATCTATCGCACTTCCCTTTGGCGATGGCGGTTTCCTTGATGCTGGCTGCGCCTTCACTGACAGGTGCTCCGAATTTCGCGATCATGATGGGTCAGGACCCGGCACCGGGAATGCGGATTTTGGTCATCGGAACGGCGTTGTTTCCGATCACGGCCCTTCCGGTGTTCCTTATCCTCGATCCCGCGGGTGGAGGGGTTTTGAGTGGGATCAGCTTGTCCCTTGGCCTTCTTGCAGCGATCCTTGTTTCGGTCGGGATCGGATTTGCCATTCGTCATCTGTTGCCCGTTATGGGGCAGCCAAGGGAACAGGGTGCCTTGGACGGGTGTTCCGCCCTATTGCTGGGCGTCGTCGTGGTCGGGTTGATGAGCGCGATAGGCCCGCTTTTGCAAACCGAACCTCTGGCTCTGCTTCTTTGGCTCATGGCAGCGCTTGCCATCAATTTCGTCCTCGTGAGCGGGGCATTGTTGGTTTCAAGCTGGGCACGGTTGGACATGTCCATTCCAACGGCGATCTACGCGGGCAATCGCAATATTGCCCTGTTCCTGATCGTTTTGCCGGAAGAGGCAGCGGCCCCATTGTTGATTTTTGTGGGGTGTTACCAAATCCCGATGTATCTGACGCCTATCCTGCTGGCACGTTTTCGTGGGCTGATTCAGTAACTCCTGTGGGTTTCCAACAAGGCCATAGAGTGACTGACTGTTAAATGCAGGTGAGCCTGCTTTCGGCCAACTGGCACCGAATTTGAACCTGCCCGGTGTCCCCAATGGCCTCCATCAGCCATGTATTGTCAGTGCCCTTGGTCAACATCAAGAAACCGAATTCGCCATTGTTGACCACAAGGTCTGCCAAGTGGTTGGCGATTTCGATATCCCTTGCAACGCCTGTGGGCATTGGATCAAGCTGCGTGCCACTGTTGCCGACGATGCTTTGAACCGGACCGTCCGACAGGTCGATGGCTTGAAACGCATGAATATGACCCGACAGGATGAGGGTGACGGCCTGGGGCATGGCACCGCCAAAGGCTGCGCGCTGGGTGTCATCCCCGTTAATCAGCTCCCCAAATGCGCGCATGTTCGCCCAAAGCGGGCGATGTGTCAGAAGCCAGCCTTCGCCATTGGTTCTTGCGAAGAGATCGCGCGCCATTTGCGAATATTCCGGTAGCAAGTCGGGGCTGCTATGAGGCGCGGGACCGGCGGAGGAATCAAATACGATCAGATCCAACCCATCGAAAGATGTGATCCATGGCTGGGAAACTGCTGGGCAATCTGACGGCACCGGGCCGTCTGCGAAATACCGAAACCACCCTTTGTCTCCACGTCCGCAATTTTCGTGATTTCCCCTGAGAAAAAGAAACGGCGCGGCCTGGAACAGCTGTTCCGCCGGGGTTAGCCAGTCGGCAGACCAGGCCTGAAACGTGTCTCCGAAGGGTGAGCCGCCGCATTTTTCCGCGTCCGGGCATTCCGAAGACCGGTACAGATAATCGCCGACATGAATGATCAAATCCGGCGATCTGGACGCGACTTCCTCTGCAATTTTCGTCAGGGGCCAGGCACTCGGATCATTGCAGGCCTGGGCCCTGTTTCCGCGAATGCGGCAGCCGGTATCACCAATGACAGCGATACGTTCTACGGTCGGGCTGAGCGTTGGAAGCACCTTTGTGTCCACAGATATCCGACCAAGGGTTTCCTGAACCCGATGCTCGCAAACGTGGCCCGGGAACTGGGCCGATGGTGTTGCCCTTTTCTGCATGGCGACAGAACGGCCTTCGACTTGTAGCAAAGGACATTTTGGCGACGCCGAGATAACACGGACAACTATTTCGCGATCCGGTCCAAGTTGCACCCAATGAGACAGAGGTTCCCCAGAAGCAGCTGAGATCGCGCAAAACAGCCAACTCCACGCCAGTAAGACGAGTGATACGACCCTGACCGACACACGGATACCCCGACCAAACAATGCGGCAACAGTACGATAGGGGATTGAAAAGTCTAGTGCGGATCACTCACTTGGCTGGCGACCTCGCCCGCAGCTTCAAAGCAATATCGAATGCATCCAGCGGGCATAGCAGACCGATGTTTTGTTGGTAAACCCATACACGTTTTGTGCGTGACTTCCGGAAATACTTGTTTTCTACACCGTTTCTATGGGGTTGAGATGGCGCAAGTCCACATTCATCCTCCGGTTTGTTTGATCCCCGTTGTCCGAGTAAGAACGTCCACCCCTTGCTGTTTCCAAAAATGCAGCAAATCAATGAACACCCAGTTTTCGGCCAGTTTATCATCGGCGCGCCGATAAATGTCGATCACCCTAAACTCGCCCGGCTTGCCAGTGGATGGCATGCCCATGAACCCTCCTGACGGTATTGCAGTGAAGTTTGGCCAGCCAAAGAAGCCGCCGTAGTTTCCTTCGGCCAGCCGACAGACATGTTCTGTCTTTGAGCGTTCTGTGAAACCTGCACGAAAGGGTCCGGAATGTTGTTTGGCATAACGGTCTATTGTGTAGGTCGCGCCAATACCCTCGGGCCCCCACCAGATCATGTCCTGGTGCCAGGTTCGGGCCAATTCCTCTTGCAATGTCATTCCGTTGTTCCACTGCCCGAGATCCGAGATCATAGCATTGATGAGCGCCAGAGTCTTATTGCCTTCTTCAATGGGTTGCTGGTTCCACAGTAGGCCGTCATGGGTCAACGGCCCGGGTTGGACCAAATGCGCTGCTGTTTGCGGCGGAAACGGATTTTGCCCGGCCTGCACCATCAAATGCGGAATGTCGAAATACATCGCTGTTTCGACAATCCGGTTGCCTGAGACTTTGTAGAATGCGCAATACCGCAGGAACGCCATCTTGCCGGTCGCGCGGATACCCAGCCACGGTTTGTCGAACAACCCCATCAAATGCCCCATGGAAACGACCCATACGTCGTCTGGGTCATGTAGTGAGTTGTGCCCCGCGAACAGGATATCGACACGGTTCTGCATGTGGGCGAGGCTCGCCCTCAAAGGTTGCCAGAACTGCCGGGCAACCTGGTCAGCACCGGTGATTTCGTTGAAGGGATGAAAACCACGCCACTTCAAATCCGTCGTACTGAATTGGCTCATCACCTTTGGGATGTCATGCTCTGTTGCGGTATCCATGGCCGTTTGAAACGCATAGACAAGTTTTTTCTGGGTCTGAAAGCTCACGATTTTTCCCATTACTGTCAGAGTGTTGCGAGGCGCGCGAATCTTTTGATCGGGCGTTTTTTCCAATATTCTTGCATACGTATGCAAAAATGTCTTGCCTGATTTGATATATGCGAATTACAGTTTTGCAAACGTATGCAAGCGAATCTTTGTGGGGGCACCATGGCGGAAATTCAGTTACGCAACGTGGGTAAGCGATGGGGCTCGTTCATTGGGGTTCACAATTTCGACCTGACCATTGCAGATCGCGAGTTTCTGGTGCTGCTGGGCCCGTCGGGCTGTGGTAAGACCACCACGATGCGGATGATCGCCGGGCTTGAGGACGTGACCGAGGGCGAGATTCTGATTGACGGCAAGGTCGTTAATGATCTGGAACCCAAGGACCGTGACGTGGCGATGGTGTTCCAAAGCTATGCCTTGTACCCGAACATGAACGTCTATGAAAACATCCGCTTTCCGCTGAAAGTGCGTGGCATCGATCCAGCGACCCATGACGACAAGGTGCGCCGCGCCAGCGCTATGGTCGAGCTTGACGATTTTCTGCATCGCAAACCGGCCGAACTGTCGGGCGGTCAGCGGCAGCGTGTGGCGCTGGCCCGCGCCATCGTGCGAGAACCGAATGTCTTCCTGATGGACGAGCCTCTGTCGAACCTCGATGCCAAGCTGCGGGTCTCGACCCGGGCGCAGATCAAGAACCTCAGTCATGAGTTGGCGGTGACGACGATCTATGTGACCCACGACCAGATCGAGGCGATGACTCTGGCCGACCGTGTTGTGGTGATGAAACAGGGCGTGGTGCAACAGGTCGGCAGTCCGACCGAAATCTATGACCGTCCCGCGAATACTTTCGTGGCCAGCTTCATCGGCTCGCCGGCCATGAACCTGATGGAAGGAGAGGTCACAGGCGGCGTATTCCGAGCTGAACATGTTGAAATTCCGGTCAGCGCGCCTGATGGCCCTATGACTCTGGGGTTCCGGGCCGAGGATGCCAGCCTTGCTGAAGGCGCAGGCCAGATCACCGCTCCGATCTACACGCTGGAGCTGCTGGGCGACGCGACCATGATCTCGGTCCGGGTCGGTGGAGCTTTGGTGTCGGTCAAGGCCGATAAATCTTTCCGCGCCGAGATCGGGGATGATGTCTCATTCTCTGTGCCTACAGAAATCTGTCACCTCTTCGAAGCTGGAAGCGGTGCGCGGATCGGGGAGTAACCCCGCCAACAGCCCTTCGGGGCATAACAGCGGTCCGGGCGTCGACGACGGACCCATCCTGACAGGGAGAAACGCATGAAACTCAAGACGATCCTAATGGCAGGAGCCATGGCCATCGCGGCAAGCGGTGCATCGGCAGCCTGTTCCTATGAAAACGAAGTGCCGCTGAAATCGCTGTCAGCGGGGTTCGAAGCCTGGAAAGCGGTGACGGATGCGATGGCCGAGTGCGGCAATTTCAGCGCATCGCTGGATCAGGAATTCCGCGAGAAGCAGCCCGAAGCCTTTGCTGCCAACCCGTCGCTCTATCAAATCGGCGGCGTTTCCAACGCGACCCTTGTGCCCTTGCTGAACGCAGGCACAATCCGGCCTCTGGATGATCTGGTCGAAAAATACGGCCAGAACCTGCTGCCGAACCAGCTGATCAAAGTCGATGGCAAGACAATGGCAATTGCTTTCATGGTCAATGCGCAGCACCTGATGTATCGCAATGATGTTTTGGCTGATCTGGGCATCGAAGAACCAAAGACATATGGCGAGATAATAGACGCAGCGGCCAAGATCAAAGAAGCCGGTGTAATGGATTATCCGATCGGGGGCACTTTTAAGACCGGTTGGAACCTTGGCCAGGAATTCGTCAACATGTATCTGGGCGAAGGTGGCGCATTCTTTGGTGACGGCAACATGCCCGCAATCAACAATGCGCAAGGCGTAGCTGCGCTGGAAACGCTGAAAGCGATGACGGACTATATGGACCCGGAATACCTCGTCTCGGACTCCACCTATGTCCAGCAGCAATTCCAACAGGGCAAAATTGCCATGGCCAACCTGTGGGCCAGCCGGGCCGCTGCCATGAATGATGAGGCTGAAAGCCAAGTTGTCGGCAAGGTCACGATGGCCTCAGCGCCGATGGGGTCCTCGGTTCCGGCCACGACCGTTTGGTGGGACGGCATCGTCCTGGCCTCGAACATGAGCGATGAAGAAGCAGACGCGGCCTTCCGTCTGGTGATGGAAGGTATCGATGCCGAGATGGTTGGCGCAAACAATGACACCGCTGTCTGGCTGAGCACGGCGTACACACCGGGTGAGCTGGCTGCGGGCGCTGCGGCCTCGGCAGAAGGTGGTGCCAAACCATATCCTGCATCTGGTCCCATGGGCATCATGCACACGTCGCTGGGCAATGGTCTGGCCGATTACCTGACCGGTGCCAAAGATGCGCAAACCGCGCTGGCCGATATCGAGGCGGATTACATCACCGCCGCGAAAGAGGCCGGTCTGATCAGCAACTGATCCTCTCTGGGGAGGGCCCCGTGCCCTCCCTCTTTTCCCACCCGAGAACCATGAGAAAGGCAGAGCCATGAATTTCCGGACATTTGCCGCCTTTGTTGGCCCCTCTGTCTTTATGATGCTTCTCTTTATCGCGTTCCCGCTGGTTAGCGTGTTCAAGCAGAGCTTTTATATCACCCAACCCGTCTATGAGACGGTCGAGGTCGAAACCTGCACACCCGGCTTCCTGACCCAGACCTGCGTGACCGAGCTGAAATCGCAGCCCAAGCTGGATGAACATGGTGAGGTGATCACCCGGACGGAATATGTTGGCCTGCAAAGCTATCGCAACGTGCTGGAGCCCGAGCGGGCCTGGCGCGCGATCACTGAGGGCAATTGGTCGGTCCTGTCCACCATCAATTTCTGGAAGGCGTTGCGTTTCACACTGACATTCACGCTGATCACGCTGCCACTGGTCATCGGGTTCGGGCTGGGTATTGCGGTTCTGATCAACAACGCCGCGGGGTCAATCCGCGGACCGGTGATCTTTATTTCGCTATTGCCCTTCATCATCACGCCGGTGATCGGCGCACTGTCTATCAACTGGTTGTTCCGTGGGGACGGCATCCTGACCGCGCTGCTGGAGTGGTGGCTGAACCGCGATATTGCCTTGTTTGCGCAGGCGTGGACCATTGAAATCCTGATGATGTTCTACCGCGTCTGGCACGTGGCCCCGTTTGCGGCCGTTGTGTTCTATGCCGGGTTGCAGACCGTCAACCAGGACAGTCTCGAAAGCGCCGTGATCGATGGGGCGACTCGTTGGCAACGCATGAAATACATCGTCATCCCGCATCTGATGCCGCTGATCATCTTCGTGTCGATGATCCACCTGATGGACGCCTACCGGGTGTTCGAAGAGATCGTCGGTTTCTCGAGCCAAGCTTATGTCATCTCGCTGCAATGGCTGACCTTCGACTTCCTCGTGCCGGATCAGGCGGGCAACCGGTCGATCAGCCGGGCCTCGGCCAGCGCGATGCTGACAATGATCGGGATCGTCCTTCTTCTGATCCTGCCGCTGCGCCGCACCTGGCGCGACCATAAAGGAGGCCACTGATATGTCCTCGCGCGCGCTTCGCCAACCTCTCAGCCTGCGGCTGACCTCGAACATCTTCCTCGCGTTCTGGTGTCTTGTCGCCGCCTTCCCGATTGTCTGGATCGCGATCATGAGCGTCAAATCCCCTGTGGATGCCTATGACAGCAACGCGCTGAACGTGATCTTTGGCCCCGCGACGCTGGCCACAGGCAACGGGTTGTCGGTTCTGGATATCATCCTTGGCATCGCAGTGATCTGGGGCGCGGCCATGGTCGTGACCAAAGTGCTGCCCGCGAAGATCAAGGAATACACGTCACCGGGCCAGGAATGGTTCGGTTGGGTGGTCGGAGTGCTGGTCGCCCTGATCGCCTTCCTGCTGGTATTCTTTGTGGTTCTGCCGTCGGTTCTGAATGTGCTGAACCCGCTGTTTGGCCCCTTGGGTCGTGACGTGCTGGGCATGACGACCGAGCACTATAAAACCGTTTGGGTCGACCGGGGCTTTTCCAACAACTTCAAGAACTCGCTGATCGTTACCGCCGGAGTGGTGACCGTGTCGCTTACCGTAGGCACGCTGGCGGGCTATGGGCTGGCGCGGTCGGGCTCGACGCTGGCTTTCTGGATTTTGCTGATCGCGCTGATCTTTCGCGCGCTGCCACATTCGGTTCTGGTGGCAGGCTATCTGCCGGTCTTCATCAACTCAGCCGAATGGCTGGCGCCTATTCTGGGTGAGAATGCACCGACGCTTTATGGCAAACCTTTCGCCGTGATCGCGGTGCTGGTGGCGATCAACCAGCCGTTCACGATCTGGATGCTGCGCTCGTTCTTTCAGAACATCCCTGCCGAATTGGACGAGGCCGCGCGGGTCGATGGCTGCAACCACTTTCAGGCCTTCCGCCAGGTGATCATGCCGGTGATGTGGCCGGGGGTGATTACTACCGGGCTGTTCAGCTTCCTGCTGGCCTATAACGACTTTCTGGTGACCTCGCTGCTGCTTGATGCGCAGAACCAGACGATGGTCCCTGCCATTGCGGGCATGTTCAACCGCGAGACAACGACGACCGATCAGGTGGTTGCCGTGGCAGCTGCTGTGTCGATCATCGCCCCGCTGTTCTTCCTTGTGATGATCTTCCAACGCCAAATCGTCAGTGGCCTGACCGCTGGCGCAGTAAAAGGATAAAGAAATGAAGGGTTCCCGCCCGGAACAAGCCGTTCTGACCCGTGATACGGACATGTCCAAAACGGATGAAACGCGACGTGTGATCGAGACGATGGTCGATGGTCTGAATGACCACCGCATTGATGATATCGGCGAGTTCTTCTCGCAAGGATTCCGCTGGTTGGGTAATCAGGGCTGTGGCACCAAAACTGGCCTGAAAGAGTTTCAGGACAACTGGCAGCGCCCCTTCCAGGCGGCGTTTTCCGACAAGACCTGCATTGACGAAGCGCGTCTTTACATGGGCGAATGGGCCGCCGCCTTTGGCCGGCAAGAGGCCACCCATTCCGGCGAATTCCTCGGAATCGCCCCCACCGGCAAACGGGTTGAAATCCGTTACATGGATTTCTGGAACGTGGTCGATGGCAAGATCGTCGACAACTGGGTGAACGTGGATTTCGCCCATGTGGCCGCGCAGCTGGGTGTGGATCTGTTCAACGGCGAGGGCTGGGAAGCCTATGACCGAGGTGAGAAAACCGCCCCTCGCCCCGACAAGTAAGGATCAGAATTATGGCTATCGAGTATCTCAAACGCGGTAAGTCCGACGCTGACCGGGCCGAGGATGACGCCAAGACCCGCGCCGTGGTCGAGGCCACGCTGAAGGACATCGAAACCCGGGGTGATGCCGCCGTGCGCGAGTTGAGCGAGAAGTTCGACAACTATTCCCCCGCCTCGTTTCGCCTGTCGCCAGATCAGATCGACGAGCTGATCGGCCAACTGACCGAGCGCGAGCTGAACGATATCAAATTCGCGCAGGAACAGGTGCGCAACTTTGCGCAGGCGCAGCGCGACTCGATGCTAGATATCGAGGTTGAAACCCTGCCCGGCGTCATTCTGGGCCACAAGAACATCCCGGTGCAGTCCGTGGGCTGCTATGTGCCCGGCGGCAAGTTCCCGATGGTGGCCTCGGCCCATATGTCGGTGGCGACGGCCAGCGTGGCGGGTGTGCCAAGGATTATCGCCTGCACACCTCCGTTTCAGGGTAAACCGAACCCGGCAGTGATCGCAGCCATGCATCTGGGCGGCGCGCATGAGATTTACGTCATGGGGGGCATTCAGGCCATTGGCGCCATGGCGCTGGGAACCGAAACCATTGATCCCGTGCACATGCTGGTCGGCCCCGGCAATGCCTTTGTGGCCGAAGCCAAGCGCCAGCTCTTTGGCCGCGTGGGGATTGACCTGTTCGCCGGCCCGACCGAGACCATGGTGATCGCCGATGAGACTGCAGCGGATGCGGAGCTTTGCGCCACCGACCTGCTGGGTCAGGCCGAGCATGGCTATAACAGCCCCTGCGTTTTGCTGACCAATTCGCGCAAGCTGGCCGAAGATACTCTGGCTGAGGTCGATCGCCTGCTGGGCATCTTGCCCACCGCCGACACCGCCAAGGTGTCCTGGGAAGAATATGGCGAGGTGATCGTCTGTGACTCCTATGACGAGATGCTGCAGGTCGCCGATGATATCGCCTCTGAGCATGTTCAGGTGATGACCGACCGCGATGACTGGTTCCTTGAGAACATGACCTGCTACGGCGCGCTGTTCCTTGGGCCGCGCACCAATGTGTCGAACGGTGACAAGGTTATTGGCACCAACCACACGCTACCCACCAAAAAGGCCGGGCGCTATACCGGCGGGCTTTGGGTGGGAAAATACCTGAAAACACACAGTTATCAGAAGGTTCTGACTGATGAGGCGGCGACGCTGATCGGCGAATATGGCTCGCGCCTGTGTATGCTGGAAGGCTTTGTGGGTCATGCCGAGCAATGCAACGTCCGCGTCCGCCGCTATGGCGGGATCAACGTGCCCTATGGCGAGGCGGCCCCCTATCGGGACGCCGCCGAATGAGTGATATTCATGCGCAGCATAAAGCCCTGATCGCGCCGGTCAGGGCGGCTATGTATGACTTTACCGAAACGGGTGTGCGGCAGGCGCTGGCCAGGGTCAGCGCCCCGGACGCCCTGTTTCGGTTGTGCCATCCGTTTGGCGACAGCACCGGCAGCGATGCCTTCTATGACACCGCCTTTAAGGGTCTGCTGGACGCATGGCTTGATTTGGAGCGGCGCGACTACATCGTCATGGCCGGGCCGGATGAACACGGCGCGGATTGGGTCGGTTGCGGCGGCTATTATACCGGCACCTTCACCGGGCCTTGGCTGGATATCCCGCCGACCGGCCATCAGGTGACAATGCGGTTCCATGAATTCTATCGCTTCCGCGACGGCAAGATCGTCGAGATGCAGGCGCTGTGGGACATCCCCGAAGTGATGATGCAGGCCAACGCCTGGCCCATGGCCCCCAGTCTTGGGCATGAATGGCATGTTCCGGGCCCCGCGACACAGGATGGTCTGGTGCCGGGGCCATATGATGCCGATAAAGGCCAGCAGACATGCCAGCACATCATCGACATGCTGGATCACCTCAAGAAACACCCATCAGAAGGTGGGCCAGAGGTGATGGAAATGGAAAAGTTCTGGCATCCCCGCATGAACTGGTACGGCCCCGCCGGGATCGGAACCGGGCGCGGCTATGCTGGGTTTCGCAACTGGCACCAGATTCCGTTTCTGAACGGAATGCCGGATCGCGGGCAGTATGTGGATGACATCACCTATCACTTCTTTGGCGATGGCGACTATGCCGCCGTCACCGGCTGGCCGAACATGATCCAGACGGTGACCCATGACGGTTGGATGGGGATTGCGCCCTCGGGCCAGCGGATCACCATGCGCAGCCTGGATTTCTGGCGGCTCGAGCATGGCCTGATCCGCGAAAACTGGGTTCTGGTCGATCTTCTGGACGCTTATCGCCAACTGGGAGTTGACGTGTTCGCCCGTCTGCGGGAATTCAACAAGGCCCGGAATATGGACCGAATTGAAATACCGGATGGAATGAGCTGATGACTGACCTGCCCCGCACCCCCTCGTTTTCGCTAAACGGTAAAACCGCGCTGGTTACCGGTGCCTCCTCGGGCATCGGTCAGGGCTGCGCCGTGGCGCTTGCCGAGGCCGGGGCACATGTGGTCTGTGCTGCGCGCGGGGCGGATCGCCTGGCTGAGACAGTCGCCGCACTGCAGGCGCAGGGCTGGTCGGCCGAGGCCACCGTGGTGGATCAGGGTGACTTGCAGGCGCTGAAACAGCTGTTCGAAGGCCGCACTTTTGACGTGGTCGTCAATTCCGCCGGAACCGCCCGCCACAGCCCGGCTGTCGAGACCACGCCTGAAGATTTCGACGCAGTTACCAGCGTCAATCTGCGTTCGGCCTATTTCCTGTCGTCCTATGCGGCCAAGGCGCTGCTGGCGGCGGACAGGCCGGGGTCGATCATTCATATCTCAAGCCAGATGGGCCATGTGGGCGGCGTGGACCGGGCGCTTTATTGCGCCACCAAACACGGGCTTGAGGGCATGGTCAAAGCGATGGCTATCGAATGGGGCAAACAGCGCATCCGCATCAACACCGTCTGCCCGACTTTCATTCGCACGCCACTGACACAATCCACGTTTGATAACCCCGAACGTGCCGCTTGGATCATGGAGAAGATCAAGCTCGATCGCGTGGGCGAAGTCGAAGACATCATGGGGGCGGTCACCTATCTGGCCTCAGACGCCTCGGCGCTGGTGACCGGCACCTCGATGCTGATTGACGGCGGGTGGACGGCGGACTGATGGCTGAAAAGGTCACATCCCTGCAGGTTGCGCAACTGGCCGGTGTCAGCCAATCGGCGGTCAGCCGGGTGTTTACGCCCGGTGCATCCGTCAGCAAAAAGACCGAAGACAAAGTGCGCAAAGCCGCCGCTGAACTGGGGTACAGGCCCAATGTTCTGGCTCGCGCCATGGTGTCGGGCAAAAGCCGCATCATCGGTTTGGTGGTGGGGTATCTTGAGAACTACTTCTACCCTGAGGCGTTGGAAAAGCTCTCCAATGCGTTGCAGGAACAGGGCTATCACGTGCTGATTTTCATGGCCTCACGCTCGGCCGGGAATATTGACGACGTGATGGACGAGATTCTGGACTATCAGGTGGACGGGGTCATTCTGGCCTCGGTTCCGATGTCGTCGGATATCGCCACGCGCTGTCAGCAGGCCGGTGTTCCGGTGGTGCTGTTCAACCGTTCGCAGGATATTGATGGGATCACCACGGTGGCCTCGGACAACTATGCGGGCGGGCGCAAAGTGGCTCAGTTTCTACTGGCCGGAGGACATAGGCGTATCGCCTATATCGCGGGTTGGCAGGGCGCCTCGACGCAGCGTGACCGCGAGGCTGGGTTCCGTGCGGCCCTGGCTGAAGGTGGGCAGGATGTGTTCGCCCATGATGTCGGAGATTTCCACACCGAAAACGCCCGCGCCGCCGCCCGTCGGATGTTTGATGTTGCCCCTGATAAACGACCTGACGCGGTCTTTGTGGCCAATGATCACATGGCTTTGGCGGTGATGGACGTGATCCGCTTTGAACTTGGCCTGCGCGTGCCCGAGGATGTCTCGGTCATCGGTTATGACGACGTGCCGCCCGCCGGGTGGCCCGCCTATAACCTGACGACAATCCGCCAGCGCGCCAATCTGATGGTGGCTGAAACCGTCACCGCTTTGCTTGACCACATCGACACCCCGGCCACGGCCGAACCACGCAAAGTGGCCATAGACGGGCCTCTGGTCGTGCGGACTTCGGCGCGTTTGCCGAAGGGGTGGAAACCACAAAGGACTGAGACATGAAGGGCTTTGATCCGAAATTCCGGGATTTTCCGGACTACATCATCGGGATCACCAAAGAGATCTGGGAAGATCGCGGCATCGTCACGCTGCATGACTATTATAGCAAGGATATCGTCGTGCGCTCGCCCGGGTCGGTGGTGCTGGGCAACCAGAACGTCATCGGCGCGACCATGGCGACTCTGGCCGAATTTCCCGACCGTCAATTGCTTGGAGAGGATGTTATCTGGTCCGGTACTCCGGAAGAGGGGATGCTAAGTTCGCACCGGATCATCTCGACCGCGACACATTTGGCCGAAGGTGTTTACGGTAAAGCGACCGGGATCAAACTGCGCTATCGGATTCTCGCCGACTGCCACGCCATCGACAATCAGATCAATGACGAGTGGCTGATCCGCGATCAGGGGGCGATCGTGCGTCAGATGGGTTGGAACCCCAAGGAATACGCCGCCGATTTGATCGCGCGCGAAGGTGGACCTGAGAACTGCGTCAAACCGCTGACACCCGAGATCGACCAGCCCGGTCCCTACAAGGGAACCGGCAACGACAATGAATGGGGGCAGCGTTACGCCGATATCCTGACCCGGATCATGAATGCCGATTTGGGCGCAATCGAAACCGAGTATGATCGCGCTGTTCAGTCCGAGTATGTAGGCGGGGTTACCGGTCACGGCTGGGACTCAGTGGATCGGTTCTGGATGGGTTTGCGCGCCAGCTTCCCCAACTCAGAGTTCAAGATCGAACACCAGATTGGCCGCGATGACCCGAATATGCCCCCTCGCGCCGCGATCCGCTGGAGCCTGTGGGGCAAGCATGATGGCTGGGGTGTCTTTGGCGCGCCAACAGGTGCGCAGGTCTATGTTCTGGGCATCAGCCACGGTGAGTTCGGCGAGTTGATCGCCGGCCAGCCGCAGCTGCGCCGGGAATACACCTTGTTCGACGAGACCTCGGTCTGGAAACAGATCCTGCTACAGGGACAGGAGGACTGAGTGGCTGTGATGTGCCTCTCCCTGAACGCCAGTCAGGCGGCGCGGTGCTTTCACACGCATCGCGCCTCGCTGCGCGCGCGGCGTTTGAACAACCGACCTCCCGGGGGACGGGATTGATCCCATCACCCCCATTTTCAAGGAGACCATCATGAGCACAATCCAACAACGCATCGTCCGCTACGGCGAACTGCAGCCCTGCAAAACCGCCTTCATCGACGCCCATACTCCGGGCAGCGATCAGAAAGAGAACTTTACCATCATCGGCGGTGGCGTGTCCGAAAGCCCCGATCAGCATGTCCATATCACCGATAAGATTGGCTTTAACATTGGTGCTGCAGGGCAGCCTCCGAAATGCCGGAATTCACTGCACAGCCATACCACAGCCGAGGTCTTTTTCGTCGCCAAAGGGCGCTGGCGGTTCTTCTGGGGCCGCTATGGCACAGCGGGTGAATTCATAGCCGAAGAAGGCGATATTTTCAATATTCCCACGGGTATTTTCCGAGGTTTCGAAAATGTCGGTCAGGACTATGGGATGATCATGTCGATCCTGGGCGGCGACGATGCAGGCGGCGGAGTGACCTGGGCCCCTCAGGTTATTGAAGATGCGCAGGCACATGGTTTGATGCTGGGTGACAATGGGGTTTTGTACGATTCCAAAAAGGGGCAGGAACTGCCACACAATGTGCATCCGATGCCTCTGTTGACTGAAGAGCAATTGAAGGACTACCCCGAAGTTCCGGTTGAGGATGTCGTAGGCAAATATGTTGCGCGCTATTGGGACCTAATGGCTTTGTCGGCCAAAAAGCCCGTTCGGGTGATCGGTGAGAATGGAATAATCAAGGACAAACCTGGGTTTGAGGTCGATTTCCTTGGACGAGGGTCCTCTGTTACCGAACCAACTGTTGCAGCATCTGCCGTCGTTCTTATGCCTGCAAGCGGCCACTGGCGCATTTCGATCAACGATCATGAAACCACATTGTCCACCGGTGACACAGCTTTGGTCCTGCCTGGTGAATCCTATTGTGTGCACCCTTCGATGACAGGGCAGGCGGGTCTCTATCGGATCACAGCAACGGATGATCCGGCGGGCCCCACTTGGATAGGATGAGCGTGGACACCATAGACGCGCAGGCCAAAAATGCGCGCAAAAATATCAGGAGGCTCTGATGACGATCAAAACCACCCATGTTGGGTCTCTGCCTCGAACGCAGGACGTTGTGGATTTCATTTTCGCCCGCGAATACGACACGCCTTATGTCGGGGATGCTTTTGACGCTTGCATGGCAAATGCAGTCTCCGAAACGGTTCGTAAACAGGTCGAAGCCGGAGTGGACATAGTCAGTGACGGTGAAACGTCGAAAATTTCATACGCGACCTATGTCAAGGATCGGTATTTTGGATTTTCAGGTGACAGCCCCCGCAACGCGCCCGCAGATTTGAAGATGTTTCCCAGCTTTCTCCAACGGCTGGCTGAGGGTGGGGGCACGCCGCAATACGCACGGCCAATGTGCACTGGCGAGGTTCGGTCCAAAGGGCAGGGAGAGCTGGAAAAAGACCTTGCCAACCTCAAAGCGGCTATGGCGCAGCACGGGGTCGAACATGGCTTTATGAACGCGGCCTCACCGGGTGTAATCTCATTGTTTTTGCAAAATGATTTCTATCCGTCGCGCGAAGCGTATCTGACGGCGTTGGCCGACGTTATGAAAGAGGAGTACGAAACCATTGTCGCCGCAGGTTTGGATCTGCAATTGGATTGTCCGGATTTGGCTTTGTCCCGCCACATGCTGTTCACCGACCTTTCCGACGACGAGTTCGTCAAGATTGCGGATATGCATGTCGAGGCTCTGAACCACGCGCTTCAAAACGTTCCGCAAGAGCGTGTGAGGGTTCATATTTGCTGGGGTAACTACGAGGGTCCGCATTGCTGCGACATCGCAATGGACAAAGTGTTTGGCGCGCTGATGGCGACCAAATCACGCTATGTATTGTTCGAAACTTCGAACCCGCGCCACGCACATGAATGGACAGTATTTCGTGACCGCAAGGCCGAGATTCCCGATGACAAAGTTCTGATCCCGGGCGTGGTCGACACGACCACCAACTTCGTTGAACATCCCGAACTCGTGGCCCAGCGGATCGAACGTTTTACCCAGATTGTAGGGGCCGACCGGGTGATTGCTGGCAGCGATTGTGGCTTTGGAACATTTGCAGGCTTCGGCGCGGTCGATCCGCAGATTGCTTATGCCAAACTGTCCGCGCTGTCAGAGGGCGCAAAGCTGGTTTCCTTATGACCCCATTGATCTTCTTGCCCGGCATGATGTGTGACGCGCGGCTTTTTGGCCCTCAAATCGAAACATTGTCCAGTGTTTTGCCGGTCATGACCTTTCCGCTAAGCCAACACGATAGCGTCGTGGCAATGGCAGCTGACATCTTGGGAAATGCCCCACCGCACTTTGCACTGGCGGGCCTGTCGATGGGCGGGATTGTGGCTATGGAGGTGCTGCGTCAAGCCCCCGAGCGTGTCGCACGTTTGGCGTTGCTCGATACAAATCCGTTGGCCGAGTTGCCTGAAGTGAAAGCGCGTCGCGGGCCGCAAATGGAAGCGGTGCGTGCAGGTCGCCTGCAGCAAGTGATGCGCGAGGAAATGAAACCCAACTATCTGGCCGAGAGTTCTCGTCAGGGCCGCATACTGGATCTTTGCATGGAAATGGCCGTCGATCTGGGAGCGGACGTCTTTCTGCGTCAGTCGCTAGCACTAATGAATCGACCGGATCAGCGCGCGGTTCTATCCAGCTATCGCGGACAGACATTGGTTCTGTGTGGGCGAGAAGACGGGCTATGCCCGATCGAGCGCCATCAATTGATGGATGATCTCTTGCCAAACAGCACATTGAAAATCGTCGATGGTGCAGGTCATTTGCCTACATTGGAACAGCCAAACGAAACAACAGAAGCCCTTTCGAGCTGGTTGGAGAACACATGACACCGTCTCTTTTGTCTTTGCTTCGTAAGGTAGATACGCCGACTGTCTGCAACGCCATCGAAGTGGCGCAGGGCCAGCGCGGGTTCAACAGGTTTACACGCGGTACAATGCTCTGCTCTGCTCCTGAAGAACCCGCGATCGTTGGCTACGCGCGTACGGCCAAGATAGCTGCAGTTCACCCCTCGAATGAGCCGCCAGAGGTCATTCGAACACGTCGCATGGCCTACTACAAATATATGGCCGAACCGCCCGGCCCAACCATCGCGGTGGTCGAGGATACGGACTATCCCGAATGCGTCGGTGCATATTGGGGTGAGATCAATACAACGGTTCATAAAGGGTTCGGCATGTCGGGCGTCCTGACCAATGGCGTCATGCGTGATCTTGGGGACATGCCCAAGGGATTTCCGGTCATCGCAGGCTCCGTCGGGCCAAGTCACGGCTTTGTCCATGTCCGCGAGATTGACACGCCGGTTTCAATCTTTGGACTTGAGGTGTGCCCCGGCGATTTGGTCCACGCCGATCGACATGGGGCGTTGGTTGTGCCGGAAGACATTATTGATCAACTGGAAGCCGCCATTCAAAATCTTTTGTCGACCGAGCGTATCATCCTGGACGCCGCCCGACAGCCGGGATTTGATTTTGAAGCCTTCGAAACTGCCTGGAGTGCATTCGAAAAAGCGAGGGTCTGATTGGCAGAAAGCACTGGGCGGTTCCGGCTGGCAGGTCCTCTGCTTAGTACCTGCCTTATTCAAGATTCTCGGTCGGGGCATAGCTGCCATCGTCCCGGTGCACTTCTTGCCCGCCGAGCGGTGGTGTGAAAACGCAGACAAGTCTAAGGTCGGCGTCCGTGGCCTGCACCACATGCCGATCGTGCCGGTCCAGTGCATACAGGGTGAAGGGTTCAAGGGATTGCCAGGTTTCGCTATCAGCAGCCCTGATCTGCCCCTGACCTTCGATGCAATAACACGCCTCTAGATGGTGGGTGTATTCCAACTCAAGCGCCGCGCCCTTTTTGATGATTGTGTCGGTCAGCGAAAATCCCATGCGGTCAGAGGCCAGCAGCAATCTTCGGCTGTTCCATCCCGGACCAGAGACATCCCGTTCTGTCCCCAAAATGTCTTCGAGTGTCTTAACGATCATCTTTTCCAGCCTTGCACCTAGCGTACCGCGCGGTTCATCCCGCCATCAGACAGGATACTCTGACCATTAATATACCGGGCCCCTTCGCTGGCAAGAAATACACAAGCCTGTCCAATTTCCTCGAAGGTTGCGGGCCGCTGAGCTGGGATTTCCCGACGCGCGCGGTCTGACAGGTTTACGTTCTCACAGAAGCCTGGCAGCAGATTGTTCATGCGAATATTGTGACGGGCATATCGGTCGCCATACAGTTTTGAGAAACTGTGCAAGGCACCGCGCAGCATGCTCATCGGGTAGGGCGCGCGGGGTTCTATCGTGTTCATGGATGAAATGTTCACGAAGGCGCCGCCACCTTGTTCAATCAGGATGGGCGTGACAATACGGGCAATCTTGACGACGTTCAGCACATACATGTCCAAACTTTCGTGCCACAGCGCGTCGCTGAGTTCTAGAAGTGGCCCGTCAAAGTCGGGATCGAACCCAACCGTTTTGATGGCTTGGGGCACTGACCCCCCGTGGCCCATATTGCTAACAATTGCGTCGATACGTCCATATTCGTGCATGGTGTCGTCGACCATCGCTTGCAGATCATCGACATCCAACACAGAGCCCCGACGGCCTATTCCCCCAAGCTCTTGTGCGAGTTCGATCGATCGATTGGACGGGGACATCAACGAGACCTTGTAGCCAGCCTTGGCCATTTCAATGGCGCAACCTCGACCGATGCCTTGGCCTGTACCGGTCATCAGCGCAACTTTGACTTCGGGCATGGTTCATCCTTTCCGAAAGCACAGGTGTTTGAGGGTACTCTGAGTCGTGGTCAGTCTAACTCGGCAGAAACTGGGACCCCTACGGAATTCTCGATGCAGTGCCGCTGTCCGCCAAAACCGTGTGACCGTCACAGTGGTCAGCGGACAGCTTGGATTTTCGTTTCGGGCGCTGCTAGGCGGTGACTTGGGCGCGAGTGGAAGCGGCTTCTTGTATCGGGACGGTCTTGCTGGGTGACCCTGAAATATAGACTTCCTCAATCGCGCGATCGTCGCCCATCATTTGCAAGACGAACAGTTCTTCAGCAAGGCTGTCAACGCGATCCATACGCAGGGCCATAGCCGGTGTGCTGCGCGCATTCAGGACGACGATATCCGCCTCGGTTCCGGGATCGAGACTGCCGATTTTGTCTTCAAGGCCCAGAACGCGGGCATTTCCACGGGTTGCCCAATGGAACGCCTGTAACGGATGCAGCGCCATACCTTGCAACTGAAGGATCTTGTATCCTTCATTGAGGGTTTGCAGCATCGAATAGCTGGTGCCTGCACCAACATCCGTCGCAATCCCGTTTGAAATGCCGCGCATGCTCAGACCTTTATGGTCAAACAGGCCGCTACCTAGAAACAGGTTTGAGGTCGGACAAAAAACAGGGTGCGCGCCGGTTTCTGCAATTGCCGAGATCTCACGTGCCTCAAGGTGGATGGAATGCCCGAGAAGTGTTTTTTGCCCCAACAGTCCAAAGGACTGGTAAACATCCAGGTAGTCGCGCGCATGCGGATAGAGCTGCTTTGTATAGTCGATCTCATCCTTATTTTCCGACAAATGAGTCTGGATGTGGCAATCGGGATGTTCCCGTGCCAATGCCTGGGCCATCCTCATTTGATCCGGTGTTGACGTGATTGCGAACCTGGGTGTGATAACATAGCCGTTGCGACCTTTGCCGTGCCAATCGGCGATCAGGGCTTTTGTGTCATCATAGCCGGATTGTGATGTGTCCCGTAAACCGTCGGGCGCATTCCGGTCCATCAGAACCTTGCCGCCTATCATGCGCATGTTCCGCCTGGTCGCTTCGGTAAAAAATGCATCCGCCGACGTTTTGTGGACCGAGCAATAGGCGACCGCAGTCGTTGTGCCGTGGTCGACAAGCTGATCGAAAAGCGCTCGCGCCATAAGCGTGCTGTGTTCGTCGGATGCAAACCGGATTTCTTCCGGGAACGTGTAGTTGTTGAGCCAATCCAAGAGCTGGGCCCCCCAAGAGGCGATCACTTGAACCTGGGGGAAGTGAATATGTGTGTCGATGAAACCGGCCATCATCAGATGCGGGCGGTGATCCGTCACTGGCACGTTTACGGCTTTTGCACTCAGCTCGGCATAGGGGCCCGTTTGCTGAATAATCCCGTTTTCGATCAACAGGGCGCCATCTTCAAGATAGGTGTAGGCGCTCAAGTCTTTGCCGTTCTGAGGCTCACGATGGAAGGTCAGCAGACGACCACGCAGCAATCTCTGAGTCATGAAAATTCTCGTTTATAGGAGGGGTGAGATGGGGCAGCCCGCGCGGCTGCCCCAATGCGGATCAGGCCTGCTGCGCCGGCGTGTTGTCGTCGATGAAGTCAGGTTCATCCGGGACGATCACGCGGTGCTCCAGATCTCCTTTCGGTGCGAGCATCGGATACACGTAAAGGAAGGTTCCGACGATCAGGTAGCCGACGGTGATCCCGTCAAACTGAGGCATCTGCAACGTGTATGCATGAATGATCCCAACCGAGGACATAAGGCCACCTGCCAGAGCGAACGCTCCGGCCATCCGAAAGCGGCCATCAATTACGTCAGCCACTATCGCACCCCAGATCAGCCCTGTGATGATCGCGCCTTGGCTCAGGGCAAGGTGCCCCTCGTAATGCGCCCCTTCCATGAGAAGTGCGGCCGTCAGGCCTTCGTCACCAAGCGAAGGAAGCCCCTCGACGCCTGAGCTGCGCAGTGCATTCATCAGTGATCCCCATTTGACCATCAAGAATGCCGAAATGTGCGGCAAGATCGCGAAAGATACGGCTGCCATGTGCATCGGTTTTACGGCCCAGGCGGTATTGGTGATCAGGCTGACCGAGACAAACACCAATACCGGTGCTGCAGCGGCAATCGGGATCAACCCTGCAAGGAAAGACAGAAAACCGACAAAGGCAGCAGCGGCAATCACGACCGCGACGCCCACGATATATCCTGCATGTGCATCAAGTCGCTTATACGCCGGATGACCGATGTAAACGGTGGTTGGGAACGGCGAACCGAACACAGCCCCCAGCATCGTACCTGCACCATCGGTAACCTGACACAACCCAACCGGATAGTGATCCCCGGCCGCTTCGGCCGATTCCACGTTGTTCATGGTTTCGATGAAGTTGTAAATTTGGACTGGGATCAGAACAAGGAACAGTTCCGGGTTGGCGAACAGGTACTGCACACCGGCGATCAGGTCTCCGATATAGGGGATCGGGGGGTAGAATCCGATACCGCTTGTGTCAATTTTGGACTCGCCCAGAACAAGGGCAATGACCGTACCGGCAGCAATCGCAACCAACCCGGCCGGAACGTTGCCCGGAAGGCGAAAACGACCGATCAAACCCCAGAGAATGAACAGCAGCGATGTGAAACCAATGATGGGGTTCTCGAAAACTTCGGCTAGCGGCACGGAGCCGATAAAGACCAAGGCAATCCCGCAAAGCGTGCCCAACATCCCCGCGCGTGGGGTAATGCGCTTGAGGTAAGGTCCCACGATGGCACCCAATGCCGCGACGATGCCCCCCATGAAACCGGCGCCGATGCCCACTTGCCAAGCCAGCATTGGGTCGTTGGTCGCCCAATAAATCGGCCCGATCACACCAAAAAGGTAGACGAACATGACCGGTGTCGAGATGCCGTAAGGCAACGCGGTGACATCTTCACCCTTTAAGGTTGCCGCATATTTGGCAAGATAGGTGTAAACAGCGACCCCGGCCAAAATTGCAATCGCCGCACCTGGAACGATACGGCCATACACGATGTCGGCCGGCATCTGGAACACGAATTGACAGACCCCAGACAGGATCAGCAAGTTTACCAGGTTGTCAGTAAAAAGCGCCCAAAAAGCGCTGAAATCGCTGCGCGTAAACAGCTTATATTCGTAGGTCCTCCCGTCCATGACGGTTTCCTCCTCTGATATGACCGGAATAGCCCGACAAGTGTCAGGCCAATCTCCCTTTCCGGTTGTGATAGTGGCCCACGAGGGGCGCTTGGTTTGCCCCGGTCGGGGCGGTCGCGGCAGTTTCAGAGGTCAGTTCAGCCATCACCTCGGATACCACGAAGGCGGCGATGATGCTGGGCCGCTTGTCGCGGCTACCGCTGGCCCCAATGGGGCATCTCAAATGTTCGATGGACTGTCCGTCACAGTGTCTATGCGCCCAATTCCTGAGCTTTATCCGCTTTGTCGCAGATCCAATCATGCCTACATAGGCGGCGTCCTGACGTTCAAGAGCTGCAGTTGTAAGCAGGAAATCCAGCCCGTGATCGTGGGTCAGGACGACAAATGCGCTGCCTTCGGGTGCACCGTGAATTTCGAATTCCGGGATTGCGCTTACGCGAGTTTCGACTTTCGCCGAGCAAAGTTCGATTTCCTCGGGTCTTGTATCAACAAGAATGCAACGCACAGGCAAATGCTGAAACTGGTTGGCCAGTGCACGTCCGACATGGCCGGCGCCCATCACATAAACATGGGGCAAAGTTTTATCATGACGCGCCGCCCGTTCCGTAGCAGAGTGCCTATCTGATGCGCGCATACGGTTCAGTTTCAACTCGACCCGTCCGCCACAGCATTGGCCGATCTCGGGCCCCAGCGGCACATCCATCTTTTGATGCAGAACCCCATCAGCCAGCATCTTCCGCGCGGCATTGATGGCCATGAATTCCAATTGCCCGCCGCCTATGGTGCCCCAAAGCGCCTCGAGGGCTACGAACATTTCTGTCCCCTCATTGCGCGGCGAGGACCCGCGTACGCGCGTTAGCGCGATGCAGATCACGCTGTGCTGTGCGGACAGAAACTCTTTCAGGGACAAGGCAGAGTTCATGGCTCAAGTGCTTTTCTGCAAACGGTCAACGGCCATCAACACACGTTCCGGCGTGGCCGGAGCATCCAGACGAGGGCATTCCCGATAATCGGCGACAGAAGCGACCGCCATCGACAGCGCCTCGAACACCGAAATTCCCAGCATGAATGGTGGTTCGCCAACAGCCTTGGACCGTTTGATCGTCAATTCGCGGTTCTCGGACCAATCGGCAAGCTTCACATTGAAGATGCGCGGGCGATCCGATGCGAGCGGAATTTTGTACGTCGAAGGTGCATGGGTGCGCAGGCGACCGGCATCATCCCACCAAAGCTCCTCGGTGGTTAGCCAGCCCATGCCCTGAAGAAAGGCGCCTTCAACCTGACCCTTGTCGAGAACCGGGTTCAGTGAACGTCCGACATCATGCAGCACATCTGTGCGTTCAACCCGATATTCACCTGTCAGCGTGTCAATCGTCACTTCGGAACAGGAGGCACCATAGGCATAGTAATAGAACGGGCGGCCTTGTCCTTTTGCTCTGTCCCAATGGATCTTTGGGGTTTTATAGAACCCCGCTGCGGACAGTTGCACGCGCGCTAGATAAGCCTGTTTGATAAAGGCCTCGAAGGGCAGAACATCTTGACCGATATGTACCTGGTTGGCGAGGAAGACCACTTCGTTAGGCGCGACCCCCCAGGTTTCGGAGGCGAATTTCACCAGACGCTCTTTGATCTGCTCAACCGCGTTCAAGGCGGCCATACCGTTCAGATCCGTCCCGCTTGACGCCGCAGTAGCCGAGGTGTTGGGAACTTTCTCAGTGGTTGTTTTGGTGATCTTGATCCGGCTGAAATCGACCTGAAAGGCCTCGGCCACAACTTGCGCGACCTTGGTGTTCAGGCCTTGCCCCATTTCGGTGCCGCCATGGTTCAGATGGATCGATCCATCGTTGTAGACATGCACCAGCGCCCCGGCCTGATTGTACCATGTGGCCGTAAACGAGATGCCGAATTTGACCGGCGTCAGCGCGATGCCTTTCTTCAGAATAGCAGAGGTCTTGTTGAACGCGATGATGTCCTGACGGCGTTGGCGGTACTGCGATGTCTCTTCCAACTCTCCGACCAGCCGGTCGAGAATGCTGTCTTCAACCTTCTGATGGTATGGGGTTATGTTGCGGTCCCCTAAGCCGTAGAAATTCAGCTTGCGAATATCCAGCGGGTCTTTCCCCGTGGCATAGGCGATTTCTTCGATCATCCGCTCAGCGGCGATCACGCCCTGAGGCCCTCCGAACCCGCGGAAGGCGGTATTGGACACCGTATTGGTTTTCATCGGGCGGCTGTTCAGGCGCACATTTGGATAGAAATACGCGTTATCCGCATGAAACAACGCCCGGTCGGTGACTGGCCCTGACAAGTCTGCCGAATACCCGCAGCGCGCGGCAAAGCAGCCATCGACGGCCTGAATGCGGCCGTCGTCGTCATGGGCAACGTCATAGTCGATCACAAAGTCATGGCGTTTGCCTGTGGCGGTCATGTCCTGATCCCGGTCGGGCCGGATTTTGACCGCTCGGTTCCACTTCTTCGCAGCTATGGCAGCCACGGCGCAGAACAGGTTCATCTGGCTTTCCTTGCCGCCAAAACCACCGCCCATGCGGCGCACGTTGACCACAACTGCATTGGAAGGCACCCCAAGCACATGGGCCACCATGTGCTGTGCTTCCGACGGATGCTGCGTCGAGCAATGCACGACCACGTCATCGTCCTCACCCGGAAGGGCAAAGGCGATATGGCCTTCAAGATACATATGATCCTGCCCACCAACCCGCATCCGACCCTTGATTCTGTTTGGGGCCGTTTCCTGTGCCGCGTCTACGTTGCCGCGCTCCAGCTTGAGCGGTGCTGTTACATGCGGATACCCGGCTTCCTGCGCCTCAATCGGATCCAGTGCATGCGACAAGGCCTTATATTCTATCTTTGCCAACTCCGCTGCGCGCCGCGCGATGTCACGGGTCTCGGCGACCACTGCGAACAACGGCTGGCCGTGAAACTGAATAGTGTCGGTCGGAAAAACGGGTTCATCATTCAGATGTGTCGGGCTGATGTCGTTGACCCCTGGCACGTCATCTGCAGTTATCACCCCGACCACGCCGGGCACTGCCAGAACGTCTGCGAAATCAATGCCTATAAGCTTGGCATGTGCGACGTCTGAGACACCGAGATACGCGTGCAAAGTGCCCTCGGGCAGCGCGATATCGTCTGTATAGTCGGCGCGTCCGGTGACATGCTTGACTGCGCTGTCGTGGTTAACGTTTGTGTGCGGCGCGCCAATAATGGAAACGTTGTCTTTCATTGTGGGTCTCCTTGTCAGACACAGGCCAGCTGCGAAGGGCCAGTTGTTTCGGCGTCGTTTTCAAGAAAGAACCTGAGCAGCAGATTTTGCGCGGTCAGCATTCGGTAATCTGAAGATGCGCGCCAATCCGTGAGCGGAGAGAAATCCTGCGCCAGTGCCGCAGCGGCGGTCTCAAAGCTTTCGCGGGACCAAGGCTGGCCATTTAAAGCTGTTTCCGTGGCAGAGGCCCGCTTAGGAGTGGCGGCCATGCCACCGAATGCAAGGCGCGCATCGCTGATGATGCCGTCCGCGACCGAAATATGGATACCGATCGCGACCGATGAAATGTCTTCATCGCGGCGTTTGGAAATCTTGTAGGCCGCGTCCAGATCATTGGGTTTCGGCAGAGGAACGCGTATGTTTTCGACAAACTCGTCCGGTTGGCGGTCTTGTTTGCCGTATTCAAGGAAATAAGCCTCGAGTGGCAATGCCCGGATATCCGAACCGCGACGCAATGTGATCTCGGCGTCGAGCGCGATCAGCACTGGTGGCGTGTCCCCGATGGGCGACCCGTTGGCGATATTGCCGCCGACCGTGCCCATATTCCGGACTTGCCATCCTGCAATGCGATCCCAGTACCGGGAAAGGTGTGGCAAGTGCTTGGACAGGTGCTCTTGGCAATCGGTGTAGCTTGCGCCAGCTCCTATCAAGAGGAAGGAACCCTGTCGTTCAACTGTTTGCAGGTCTTCAAGATGACCGATAAAGATCGCCGGCCCAATTTTGTGTAGAAACTTGGTGACCCAAAGACCAACATCGGTAGCCCCTGCAATGATCGTGGCTTTTGGATAGGTTTGCAGACAGACGGCCAGGTCATCGACAGAGGCAGGAAGGATACTCAGGTTATCCTCTGGGCCAGAAACGACCCGCAATCCGTCCTTCAGCGCAGCCAGGCGCAATGTCATGGTTTCACGTTCGGTATTCAGATGATCCGATGCTGGGGTGCCATAGCGACTGACGGCTATCGCGGCTTGTACAATCGGTTCATATCCGGTGCAGCGGCAAAGATTACCCTGTAGGGCAGTTTCGACCTGTTCTTTGCTCGGTTCTGGCGTTTTCATCCATAGCGCGTACAGGGCCATCACAAAGCCCGGTGTGCAGAAGCCGCACTGGCTGCCGTGATGGTCGATCATGGCTTGCTGAACCGGATGCAGGCGTCCATTGGGCCCGGAAAGGTGTTCAACCGTCACAACATGACACCCGTCTACAGACGCAAGAAAGCGAATACAGGCATTAACTGGCACGTAGGTAAGACCTGCCTTTCCAAGCCGTCCGACAAGTACAGTGCATGCGCCGCAATCGCCCTCGGCGCAGCCTTCCTTTGTGCCGGTCAGCCGTTGCTCCAGTCGCAAAAAGTCCAACAGAGTTTGGTTTGCTGACACGCTTGGAACGGTCACATCCCTGCCGTTTAGGACAAAACGAATGTCGGTACGAAACGTCATGAAGCTCTCCCTACTCCCTGCCTGCTTGGAGGTGACCGGGGGAACATAGAGTCAACGATTGAGTCTTAAAATCGTCGGAAATGGAAAATACTTTCAACAGATCATTGAAAAAAGCATGTCCTCAGCGCAATCTGACCGCATCGGGAGGGTTGAATGTCATATATCGAAAGTTTGCGGGTTTTTGTCAGAGTGATGGAACTGGGAAGCATCACGTCCGGCGGGCGCGATCTGAGGTTGACTCCGGCGGTGGCTAGCAAGCGGTTGAAAGAGTTGGAAAACCATTTGGGCGTGCGGCTGTTCAACAGAACAACCCGTTCGATGACGGCGACCGAAGTTGGTTCCGTATTCTATGAGGAAGCCAAAGCGGTCCTGCTGGCGCTTGATCATGCCGAAGCGCGGGTGGCCAGCTTTTCCGACGCCCCCCGAGGTGCAATTCGCATCACCGCACCATTGGGTGTCGGTCGTAGAATCGTTGCGCCGCTGGTCCCGGAGTTTTCGGATCTGTACCCGGAAACAGAGGTTCGCATGCGCCTGTCCGACCGCAAAGTGGATATAATGGCCGATGGCCTGGATATCGCGTTCTTCATAGGAGAGCCCGGCGACTCCACCATGAAGCTGAGAAAATTCGCGGATTGCGACCGTGTCCTTTGCGCGTCGCCTGACTACCTGTCCAACTTCGGCGTGCCCAATACTCCAGACGACCTGCTACAGCCGACGCATAACTGCCTATTGCTGCGCTATCCCAGATCGCCCGAATATTTTTGGACTCTCAATACCGATATGGGTCCTCGAAAGTTGGAAGTCCGCGGCAAGTACGACGCCGATGACGGGGACGTGCTGACGGATTGGGCGCTGGCAGGAAAGGGGATTGTCAACAAGCCCCGATTTGACGTGCGGGAATACCTGGCGAATGGAAAGTTGGTCGAGGTCCTTCCAAAGATGCCACCAGTGCCGACGATTTTTGGGTGTTTATACCCGCACAAAAAGCTTCAGGACCCCAAGGTGCGTTTGTTCGTCGAACATATCGCGCAGAACAGTAAGCGATTTTTCGTGTCTCACTGAAAACAAGCGAGATCAGAAACTAGACTGATTTCGCCTTCGCTGGTTGGTACTGTCTGGTTTTACTGAGCCCTGACTTCCTTTACCCATGCTATGATCGTCTTGCGCGCTTCATCATCCATTTGAACCGCGGATGGCGGCGGCATCGCGTGACTGATCCCTGCCTGAAGATAAATCTGGTCGGCCTGTCGGGCGACGTCGCCGGGTGTTTCAAGGTAGACCTTCTTGGGCGCCCATTTCATCGTGCCATAGACGGGCTCTCGAGCGTGACACATAGAGCAATTGCCCAGCACGGCGTCATATGCGGCCTCGAATCCGGCGGCTGAGGCAAATTTCTGCTCGTACGGCGTCAGTTCGCGCGCTTCTGCGTCTTCCCAGGTCTCGCCGGATCGAACGGAAGACAACCAGGCGATCGCGACCATAAGAATGACCGTAACACCCCAGGTCCAATGCGGCCCCTTGCCAGTTGCGTGCATCGTGTTGAAGTAGTGCCGTATGGTCACGCCCGTCAGGAAAATCAGGCTGGCAATGATCCACGAATACTCGGTCCCGAAGGCCAACGGGTAATGGTTTGACAGCATCAGAAACACGACAGGCAATGTCAGATAGTTGTTGTGGGTGGAACGAACCTTCGCGATCTTACCGTATTTTGCGTCCGGTGTTCGACCTGCCTTGAGGTCCTGGACCACAATTCGCTGGTTCGGCATGATCTGAAAGAACACGTTGGCCGTCATGATGGTGGCTGTGAACGCACCAAGGTGCAACAGCGCCGCGCGTCCGGTGAAAATCTGATTGTAGCCCCAGGACATGATCACGAGGATCACAAACAAGAGCAGCATGAGAAGGGTGGGATGATCGCTTAACTTGGATTTGCACATGTAATCATAAAGGAGCCAGCCAATTGTCAGTGACCCGCCAGAGATCAAGATCCCCTGCCACAGCGCCAGATCCACTTTGGTAGGATCAAGCAGAAACAACTCGCCTCCGACCCAGTAGATGATCATCAGCAATGCCGCTCCTGAAAGCCATGTCGTGTAGCTCTGCCATTTGTGCCAGGTCAGGTGCTCGGGCATGCTGGCGGGTGCGACCAGATATTTAACGGTGTGGTAAAATCCGCCCCCGTGGACTTCCCACTCTTCTCCATAGGCACCATCCGGCAGCGCAGCGTTCGGTTTAAGCATGAGGTCAAGCGCAATAAAATAGAAAGACGCCCCAATCCACGCCATCGCAGTGATCACGTGCAGCCAGCGGACAGAAAAGGCGACCCACTCCCAGATTACGGCTAGGTCATACATGGCATTGCTCCTCAGTATCCTTTTTCCGGCACTCTATGCGAGTCCGATTTGTTCTGGTATTGTTAGCAAAGACCAAGCAGTATCAAAAAATGCAAAAAAATGTCATACCTAGATAACATTAGAACTTTTGTCCGGGTTTACGAGTTGGGCAGCATGTCTGCGGCAGGTCGCGATCTGAGGGTTTCTCCAGCTGTGACATCGGCAAGAATATCCCAACTAGAAGAGCATCTGGGCGTGCGATTGTTTCAGCGCACCACACGAAGCCTGACCCCGACCGAGCAGGGAAAATCGTTCTACCGGGGGGCTGCTGAAATTCTTGAGGCGGTCGAAAGAGCAGAAGCGCAGATCGTTAATATTACAGAAAACCTGAAAGGGTCACTTTATGTTGCCGCCCCGTTGGGGGTCGGTCGCCGCTTGATCGCGCCGCAAGTGCCAAAGTTTCTAGCTGAATATCCAGAGGTGAATGTAAGGCTCAGGCTGACAGATCGAAAGGTGGATCTGACGACCGAAGGGCTGGATCTGGCGTTTTTCCTTGGTCAGCCGGAAGACAGCAACTTGCGTATTCGCAAGATAGCTGATGTGGAGCGGGTTCTCTGTGCATCTCCGAAATACATCAAAAGCCGCGGAATGCCTGAAAGCGGTGATGACATTATCGCCGACAACCACGAGTGTCTGAGCCTGCGCTTTCCGGGCGCGACCGAGTTTCAATGGCTGCTAAGAACCTCTTCCGGGCCAAAGCGGTTTCGCGTTTCGGGACGCTATGAGTCAGATGACGGTGACGTGCTAACCGATTGGGCTCTTGCTGGTCACGGGATCGCGTTGAAACCGATATTTGAGATTTTCCAGCATCTTAAGTCGGGAAAACTGGTCCCGGTGGCCGAAAAAACACCCCCGGAACCGATTCAGATGGCGTGCCTGTTCACGCATCGTCGCATGCAGGACCCCAAGACGCGGCTTTTCATGGAGTTCATCATTGAACGTATTGGATCATCCATAGCTGCGGCCAATACTTCTCGGTAAACTACTCAGCTGCCGCGATAGGTTGAATACCCGAAGGGTGAAAGAAGCAAAGGCACATGGTAATGCGAATGTTCGGACATCCCAAAGCGAATGGGTATCACATCTAGAAAACGGGGGTCCTCGGGCGGGGTACCGGACGCGTCGAGATATGCGCCTGCATGAAAGATCAACTCGAACTCGCCTGTCGAAAACTCAGCTTCGGGCAATATTTGTTCGTCAGTTCTGCCGTCATCGTTGGTAACCAGTGTTTTCAGTAAACTGCGATCTGTGCCGTCGATGCGGAAAAGCTCGATTTTTAACCCTTGGGCGGGGCAGCCCCGCGCGGTATCCAGGACGTGGGTGGTTAGGTAACCAGTCATTTGCGCTACTCCTCAAGTCACCCAGTTACTAATCTTATTTCTTGCCAATGGGCAAAGGCAGACTGTCCGAAGCTGTTTTTCGTATTTTTTGAAAAATATCTCGAATTATCTGGGGTATTGATCAATTCAAGTAGAAGGAAACTGACGTGAAGCCTTATCCACGAGATATGACCGGTTACGCTGGGCGAGTGCCCAAAGCGAACTGGCCAAATGGTGCCAAAGTCGCGGTTCAAATCGTATTGAACTATGAAGAAGGCGGTGAAAACAACATATTGCATGGTGACCCCGCCTCTGAGGCGTTTCTCTCGGAGGTCACCGGTGCCGCCCCGTGGGTGGGGCAGAGGCACTGGAATATGGAGTCGATCTATGAATACGGCAGTCGCGCGGGATTCTGGCGTGTGCATCACCTTTTGCAGGATCTGCCGATAACTGTTTATGGGGTTGCTACTGCCTTGGCGCGTGCTCCTGCGCAAGTTGCGGCAATGAAGCATGCAGGATGGGAGATCGCCAGTCACGGGCTGAAATGGATTGAACATAAGGATATGGCTCCGGAGGAAGAGCGTGCTCAAATCCGTGAAGCCATCCGCTTGCATACTGAAGTTACCGGCCAGCCTCCGCGCGGTTGGTATACGGGCCGCTGTTCGATGAATACGGTCGATCTGGCTGCCCAGGAAGGCGACTTTGCGTATATCGCTGACAGCTATGCGGATGATCTGCCATATTGGACCAAGGCCGGAGGCAAAGATCAGTTGATCATGCCATATACCTTGGACTGCAACGACATGCGTTTTGCGATCCAGGCAGGTTTCACAAATGGCGAACAGTTTGAAAGCTATCTGAAAGACAGTTTTGACATGCTCTATGCCGAAGGTGAGGCAGGGGCGCCGAAAATGCTTTCGATTGGATTGCATTGTCGATTGATTGGTCGGCCAGGTCGCGCGATGGCACTGAAACGTGCGCTGGACTATTTCAAGAAACATGATGGCGTCTGGTTCGCAACGCGCGAACAGATTGCCGACCACTGGGCAAAGGAACACCCCCCCATGCAACGCCTGACCCCGTCCGAAATGGACCAGTCTACCTTTGTGTCCGAATTTGGCGGAGTGTTTGAACACAGCCCGTGGATTGCGGAAGGCGCATATGAGCTTGAGCTGGGGCCAACCCATGACAATGCAGCTGGCGTCCACAACGCACTTGCGCGGGTTTTTCGAACGGCACCTTCCGAGAAACGGCTTGATGTCCTGACGGCCCACCCAGATCTGGCCGGCAAGCTGGCTGCCGCTGGACGGCTGACCAAGGAAAGCACCGCCGAACAGGCCGGGGCCGGTCTGGATATGTTAACCGATGATGAGCGCGCAACGTTCACCGTGCTGAATGAGGCATATACCACCAAGTTTGGTTTCCCTTTCATCATCGCGGTCAAAGACAACACGAAGGCAAGCATCCTTGACGCATTCCATCGCCGCATCGACAGCGACCGGGACACCGAATTTGCCGAAGCCTGCCGCCAGGTCGAGCGGATTGCAGAACTGCGCTTGATCGAGAAATTTGCGGGATGACGGTTGCGCTGAAACTCCGGCCCTTGACGTCGCAAGTTTTCGCGCCCTTTGGTGATGTCATCGAGGTGTCTGGCAACGCGGACAAATACATCAATCAAGGCAATTGTGCTCGATATCACGACCGTGCCTTTCTTGATTTCAACGGCGGTCGCGCCGGGATCAGCGTGTTTCAGTCCAAGGCTTTCAGCCTTCCGATTAAGCTGGAAATGGTTGAACGTCACCCGGACGGCAGTCAGGCGTTTCTGCCATTGTCGGACAAACCCTTCGTCGTAGTCGTCGCTCGTGATGAAGATGGCATCCCCGGTAGGCCTGAGGCTTTCAAAACAACGCCGGGGCAGGGCGTGAACTACCACCGCAACACCTGGCATGGCGTGCTGACCCCGCTTCACGATCCGGGTCTATTTGCGGTCGTGGACAGAATTGGCAGCGGGCCCAACCTTGAGGAATATTGGTTCCCCGAGCCGTTCATGATCATGGACTAAAAAAAGCCACCGGAAAAAGAACCGGTGGCCAAGCTTTTTGTGCAACTAGTTCTGTGTCGGATGTTTCCCTTGACCCTCAGAAATCAACGTCGATAGCGATCCCTTTATCTACGGCCAACTCTACAACGGACGCGGCCACCGCTAGATCCTGAAGTCCAACTCCGGTGCCATCGAACAGGGTGATCTGATCGTCCGATATCCGGCCGGAATTCGTGCCGTTGATAACCGCGCCCAGCTGTGCCACATCGCTTTCCTTGATCAAGCCCTCGGCCACGGCATGCTGCGCCTCGCCGATTGTGATGGATTGCGCAACCTCGTCCGTGAAGACGGATGCTTTTGCCAACAACGCGGCTTCAACTTCTTGCTTTCCCTTGGTATCGGTGCCCATGCAGGCGACATGCGTTCCAGGGCTGACATGGTTGGCCATGAGCGAAGGAGAAAAGGCCGAGGTGATTGAGATGATCACATCTGCTTCGGTCATTCCGTCGAGTTCTACCGTTTCGAATGGAACGCCTGATTCATTGGCGACCTTTTCAATGTTGGGCAGCATTTCCGGGTGGTAGTTCCAGCCAATGACCTTTTCAAATGCACGTCGCTCGAGTGCTGCGCGCAGCTGAAAGGCGGCTTGATGGCCGGCGCCGATCATACCGATCACTTTTGCATCCGCGCGCGCGAGATGCTTGATCGACACAGAGGATGCCGCCGCAGTGCGCAGTGCGGTCAAAAGATTGCCACCCACCATGGCCGAAGGTTTGCCGGTGTCGGGATCGAACAGGAAAACGGTGGACTGGTGGTTGATAAGCCCGCGCTTTTCCAGGTTGTTCGGCCAATAGCCCCCTGCTTTCAAACCCAGCGTAAGGCCGGCGCGGTCAAAGCCGCCTTTGAAGCCATAAAGCGCATCTTCGTGCCCGATGGCTTCCCGAACAACGGGAAAATTGTAGGCATCGCCAGCGGCCATTGCAGCAAAAACCTTTTCGACGGCGTCAAAGGCGGCTTGTCGGGTCATCAGGTCACCGATTTCGCGCTCGGGTACGATCAACATGTTGTTCTCCACTCAGAATTCACGCGCCCGTGTGCGTCTCTGGAAGGAAGCGAACGCACACGGGCGACTTGTCGGGCTGCTTTTTGAGCCGGATTTGCCTGCTATTGGGTGTCGGGCATCAATACGCGTGGCCGCGGGCAGATACGGGCCACACGGTTTCAACCTTGCCGTTGCGCACGCCGACATACCAATCATGCACGTTCGCGGTCGGGTCACAGTGCCCCGGAACCAACTTGAGCTTGTCGTTGACCTTGAGTACCCCGTCCGTGTCCATGACGACGCCATGTTCGTCCGAACATTTGATATACTCGACATCGTCGCGTCCATAGACGACCGGCAGGCCGCTATCAACCGACTGTGCCTTGAGGCCGGCATCGACGATTGCCTTGTCAGCCTTGGCGTGACTCATAACGCTTGTCAGGATGAAAAAGGCGTTCTCCCACTCTCCTTGGTCGATGCGATTGCCGTCCTTGTCCAGAATACGGCCGTAATCGGCGTCCATGAAAGCGTAAGACCCACACTGCAACTCGTTATACACGCCCGAGTTGGATTCGAAGTAATAAGATCCGGTACCGCCACCCGAGACCAATTCGCATTCAATGCCTTCCGCCTTCAGCCCTTCAACGGCGTCCTTGACCATGGCAATCGCCGTGTCGAGCTTTTCTTTACGCGCCTCATAGCTGTCGAGATGCTGCATCGCGCCTTGATAGGCCTGGATGCCCGTGAATTTCAGATTTTCGGCGTCTACTACGGCTTTGGCAATCTCGATCACTTCTGGGGTTGTCGTGACACCGCAACGCCCGGCACCGCAGTCGATTTCCACAAAAACTTCCAATTGCGTCCCGTGATCGACGGCCGCGCCAGACAAGTCTGCGACATTGTCCACATCGTCCACGCAGACGATGATGCGGCTGCCCAGCTTTGGCAGGCTGGCAAGACGGTCGATTTTGGCGGGGTCACGCACCTGATTTGATACCAGAACATCCTTGATGCCACCGCGAACGAAAACTTCCGCTTCGGAAACTTTCTGACAGCAAACACCAACGGCGCCACCGATCCTTTCCTGAAGTTTTGCAACGTCCACAGATTTGTGCATTTTCCCGTGCACGCGATGGCGCATACCATGCGCTTTTGCATAGTCGCCCATTTTCTTGATATTGCGTTCCAGTGCATCGAGATCCAGCACGAGGCTAGGGGTCTGGATATCGGCTTCATCCATTCCGGGCTTGGCCGGAATGTCATAGCCGACTTCGAATTCGTCGAGATTGGTCATGTCTTTCATTTCCGTGTTCCTATATCGGGATTGATGTCTGTCGGGGGTGGTCACACAGTCAGCCAGGGCAGCTTGTCTAGATCGACATTGCCACCGGTGATGATCAGACCGACCCGCTTGCCTTTGAACGCGTCTGGATTCTTCAGTACCGTGGCCAATGGAACGGCCGAGGACGGCTCCATCACGATCCGAAGGTGTTTCCACGTCAGCTTCATTGCGTCGATGATCTCCTGTTCCGTGGCCGTGTAGATTTCGGAAACGTGGTTCGACACGAAGTGCCACGTGAGAACTTTCAGGGGGACAAGAAGACCGTCGGCGATTGTCTTTGGAGCATCATCGGCGATAATGTGCCCTGCTTTGAAGCTGCGATAGGCGTCGTCGGCTTGCTCGGGTTCGGCTGCGATGATTGCAGTCTCGGGCGCTAAGGTCGAAAGAGTCAGACACGTCCCAGACACCATGCCGCCACCTCCGATCGGGGCAACAACAGCATCCAGGCCATCCGTCTGTTCTATGAATTCACGCGAACATGTGCCTTGCCCGGCGATCACCCTTGGATCGTTATACGGGTGAACGAAATCGCCGCCCGTCGCTGCTTGAACCTCGGCAAATGTCGCTTCGCGCGACGAGGTAGAGGGCTCACATTCCGTTATCTTTCCACCGTAGCGGCGAACCGTGTCCTTTTTTGCCTGTGGCGCGGTACGCGGCATGACGACATTGCACGGTATGCCCCGCTTCATTGCAGCATAAGAGAGGCACGAGGCGTGATTGCCAGACGAATGTGTCGCGACGCCCTTCTTTGCCTGTTCCTCATCAAGGCCGAACACGGCATTGGTAGCCCCGCGCACTTTGAAGGCGCCGGGTTCCTGGAAGTTCTCGCATTTGAAGAACAACTGCGCCCCGGTCAGTTCATTGAGGTAGTCCGAGGTTCGAACCGGGGTGCGGCGGATGTAGGGCTCGATCCGGCTGTGGGCGTCGAGCATATCTTCGTAGGTCGGGATATACATCGTGCAATCCTTCATCATGCAGCGTCCTTCTGCGCGACGGCTGGATGACCGCGATAATATTCCTGTGCAGCCGCAACGCCCGAGCCCAATTGGATGTTCAGTCCCAGATCGGCCATACACATTTCAGCTGTGGCGATGCCGGACAGCGCCATGACATCGGTCAGGCTGCCAAGGTGCCCGATACGGAACACCTTACCGGCGACCTCGCCGAGCCCGACACCAAAAGCAACGCCATATTTTTCGGCGGCATGGGTAACGATGTCTGTTGCATCAAAGCCGTTCGGCGTGCGTATCGCGCTGACGGTGTCTGAATACACCGATGGGTTGGCTGCGCAAAGCTCCAACCCCCAGGCGCTCACGGCGGCGCGAACACCTTCAGCTATGCGGTAGTGGCGGGCAAAGACGTTTTCTAGACCTTCACGCAGCAACATGTCGCAAGCCTGATTGAGACCGTTCATCAACCCGACGGCGGGCGTGTAGGGATAGGCATTGTTGGCGTAACCCTTGGCCATGTCATGCACGTCGAAAAACGTGCGGGGCAAGGTGCCGGCTTTGGTCGCTTCCATCGCTTTTTTGCTAAAGCCTACAATGGCAAGCCCGGCGGGCAGCATGAATCCTTTTTGCGATCCGGTCACCGCAACGTCTACGCCCCATTCGTCAAAGCGGAAATCCATGGATGCAATGGACGAAACTCCATCGACAAACAGCATAGCGGGGTGCTTGGCGGCGTTCAATGCTTTGCGCACGGCAGCAATATCCGATTTTACGCCTGTTGCTGTTTCGTTGTGCGTGGCTAGAACCGCCTTGATTTCGTGGTTCGCATCCGCGGTCAAAATCTCTTCGTAGTGGTCGGCGGGCAGGCCCTGGCCCCAAGGGGTTTCAACGATTTTCACATTCAACCCGTGACGTTGACACATGTCGATCCAGCGATGGCTGAACATACCGTTTCGCGCTGCAAGAACCTTGTCGCCGGCTGACAGGGTATTGGTCAAAGCGGTTTCCCAGCCGCCAGTCCCGCTGGACGGAAAGATAAAAACCTCGGCGCTTTTGCTTTTCAGGATTTTCTGAACACTGGCACGCGCGGGATGCAGAATTTGCCCAAACAGCGGCGAGCGGTGGTCGATCGTGGGCATATCGCAGGCCTTGCGCAGGCTCTCGGGGATATTGGTCGGACCCGGAATGAAAACGGGGTTTTGAAAGCTCATGGGTGGTCTCCTTCCGTCGTTGACCAAACAATACGACCAAGGCGTTCGTCGGGAAATTATTTTGAAAACACTTTTCAAAATACAGATAATGGCATTTATCTTATAGTTGTCAGAAGCTTATATTTTTCATACCATGAATTAAGCTTTCAAAACAGATCAAAGGTATTTTATGGATTTCCGGAACAATGAGCCTGAGTCCCGTCGCAAAGCTAGGGGAAGACCCCGAGGATGGGATGACAAGACCGCGCAAAATACCATCAAGTCCTTGGATAGGGCGATGGAGGTTTTCGAATATCTGAGCGAAGCGCAAGGGAAGACTCTGACGACGCTGTCCGATGAAATGAAGCACTCCCCAGCAACGGTTTATCGTATTCTGGTGACGCTGGAGGGCAGGGGGCTTGTCGAATTCGATCGTGATGAACAGGTCTGGCATATTGGCCCGCGCGCCTTTGTTATAGGCTCGCGGTTTCTTAGACGAACCAGCCTTGTTGATCGGGCACGGCCCGTCATGCGAAAGCTGATGGAAGCGACTGGAGAGACCGCCAATCTGGGCGTCGAGAGAGAAGGGGCGGTGCTATTTCTGAGTCAGGTGGAAACACATGCCAGCATCCGTGCATTTTTTCCTCCGGGCACTTTGTCCCCGATGCATGCTTCGGGTATTGGGAAGGCTCTGTTGGCTTATATGGATGAAGATCGGCTGGATCGCTTGTTGGCCGCCGCCGAGTTGCAGGCTTTCACGGATCGGTCGATTACGCAGCCGGATGCACTGAAAGAGGATCTGGTAGCCATCCGATCGCAGGGCTACGCGATTGATAACGAAGAAAAGAACACGGGCATGAGATGCATTGCAGCACCCGTGTTCGATATCAATCGAGAGGCGGTGGCCGGGATATCGGTGTCCGGGCCAACAAGCCGTGTGAGCGAAGCCGAGATCGAGCGACTAAGCCGCTCCGTCATCGAGGCAGCCCATCAATTGACGCAGGCGATCGGGGGTGTCGTCACTCTGCCGCGGACCTAAGGCGCTGATGTCGTGGAAACGCTGCGGGTCCAGTCCGCAACGCCATGTGGCGGTTCACGTCCTTGTATAGCAAGTACCGGAATTTCCCTGGCCCACCTGCGTAGCATGCCTGAGGGCAGAAGGCGCGCAGCCACATATAATCCCCGGCTTCGACCTCGACCCAGTCATTGTTCAGGCGATAAACGGCCTTGCCCTCAAGAACGTACAGGCCGTGTTCCATCACATGCGTCTCAAGAAAGGGGATGACCGCGCCGGGTTCAAAAGTCACGACGGTCACATGCATGTCGTGTCGCAAGTCGTTTGGGTCTACAAATCGCGTTGTCGCCCATTTGCCATCCGTGCCCGGCATCGGTGTTGGCGCAATGTCGTTTTCGTTGAGAACAAGGATATCAGGTGTGCTCAGCCCTTCTACAGCTTCGTACGCCTTGCGGATCCAATGAAATCGCAAAGTGTCCTCACCGTGGTTTCGCAAGGTCCAATCGGTTTCAGGAGGCAGATAGGCATAGCCACCGGGGGTGAGCTGATAGGTGGTACCGCCGGCGTGCAATGTCGCGTTGCCTTCGACCACGAACAAGACGCCTTGCGCCTCGGGATCGGTCTCGGGCCGGTCAGAGCCTCCGCCGGGCTGAACTTCCATGATGTATTGCGAAAAGGTTTCGGCAAAGCCGCTCAGCGGGCGCGAGATGACCCACAGTCGCGTGTCTTCCCAAAAGGGCAAAAAACTGGTGACGATGTCCCGCATTGTGCCCCTAGGGATGACGGCATAGGCGTCAGTAAACACGGCGCGATCTGTCAGCAACTGGTCTTGTCCGGGATGCCCACCTTTTGGTGCGAAATACGTATTGCTCATGTGTGCTCCTGAAGAAAACCGTGCCTGTTAACATATGCTCTGGTTGTAGGTTTCCGACCAGACACAAGGGAACGACAGCTCTATCTTGAAAAATTTGACAATCGCGAGGGTTTTCAGGTGAAGCGGCATTCTCTGGCCCGTCGTGACAGTACACCCGGCTGATCCGACGTCTAGTGAACCGGCAATCCAGTTCGACCCCACGTCACGCCATGCTTTCCGCCAGAATCCGGTATGACACACCGTATCGCGAATAGAAAAACGGCGTACAGGATGCACGTACCTTTAGCACTTTCGGGACAGAACGGAGCAACGGTTTCAAAGGTCGGGGAAACGCTGGCCGAACACCTGTTTTCATCTGACGTTCAGGTTGGCTAGGTGCATCAAAACTGGGGTAAGGGGCGGCGGCGCCGCCCCCAATCGCAAAAACTGAGGCACCTGAGAGGCGGTGCCAACAACAGACTCATCACGGAGGCCAAGGCCATGAAAACCGAAATTACCGAACTCTTTGGCATTGAACGCCCAATCATTCAGGGCGGGATGCACTATGTCGGGTTTGCCGAACTCGCAGCCGCCGTTTCAAATGCTGGCGGTCTGGGAACGATCACTGGACTGACACAGAAAACGCCCGCCGATCTGGCAAATGAGATCGCGCGTTGCAAGGATATGACCGACAAACCTATTGCAGTGAACGTCACGTTTCTGCCAACCGTCAACGCGCCGGATTACCCGGCCCTGATCAAGGCGATCATCGACGGTGGCGTCACAGTGGTAGAAACGGCTGGGCGCAACCCGGCACAGGTTATGCCGTATCTTAAGGATGCAGGGATCAAGGTGATCCACAAATGTACCTCGGTTCGCCATGCTCTCAAGGCGCAGGAAATCGGCTGCGATGCCGTATCTGTTGACGGGTTCGAATGCGGCGGGCATCCGGGCGAGGATGACGTACCCAACATGATCCTGTTGCCCCGCGCCGCTGATGAGTTGGAGATCCCCTTCGTCGCGTCCGGCGGTCAGGCCGATGGCCGCTCACTGGTGGCTTCGTTGGCTATGGGGGCGTCGGGTATCAATCTGGGTACGCGTTTCGTTGCCACCAAGGAAGCGCCTGTGCATCAGAACGTAAAGGACGCCATCGTCGCGGCGACCGAACTGGACACGCGCCTTGTCATGCGCCCGCTGCGCAACACGGAACGGGTCATGACCAACCCGGCGGTCGAGCGCATTCTGGCCAAGGAAAAAGAAAAGGGTGAGACAATTCAGTTCGAAGACATCATCGACGAAGTGGCCGGTGTCTACCCGGGTATCATGCAGGGCGGGGATATGGATAGCGGTGCTTGGTCCTGCGGCATGGTTGTTGGCCTGATCAATGACGTGCCTTCCTGCCAGGAGCTGTTGGACCGCGTCATGTCCGAGGCTGATCAGATCATCAGCGAACGCCTGGCTGGCTATAACGCTGCCTAACAGACAACCCGAAAATAAACCTGCGAAAGAAACGAAAATGACGAACGAAAATACAGCCACGCAAGGTGTCGCGACCGAGAAACTGGGTTCTACCCTGCGTATAACGATGTCGAACCCCGGCAAAAAAAATGCGATCGATCGGTCGATGTATCTTGGTCTGGCCGAAGCCCTGACAACCGCAGCCAAAGACCCTGAAATTCGAGTGGTTTGGCTGCGCGGTGCAGACGGTGATTTCACCAGCGGCAACATGGTGAGCGATTTTCACAACTCGGCCTCTGGTGAAAATCCGCCCGTCGTGGCTTTTCTTGAAGCGCTGATCAAATTCCCCAAGCCGATTGTCGCACAGGTAGAAGGAGTGGCCATCGGGGTTGGCGCAACAATGCTGATGCATTGTGATCTGATTTATGCGGCCGAAGGCACGCGATTCCGTCTGCCTTTTGTCAACCTTGGTCTGGTACCCGAAGCCGGGGCCAGCTACATCCTGCCGCGTCTGATGGGGCAGGCCAAAGCGGCGGAACTTTTGCTTCTGGGCCGGATGTTCTCTGCCCAAGTTGCGCTTGAAACCGGGCTTGTCAGTGGGGTTGTCGCCGCCGAGGATCTGGAAGACACGGTTTCAGCCGCGGTTTCCGAGCTTGGTGAATTGCCACCGAACGCTTTGATGAAAACCAAAGCGCTTCTGCGCCGCCCTCTTACGGGTGATGTCTGGATAAGGGTCACCGAAGAGTTGACGGATTTTGCTGCTCAGCTTGATCATAGCGAATTTCAGGAAGCCTTTCAGGCGTTTGCAGAAAACCGAAAGCCGGTCTTCAAATAGTCAGTCCAAGATTGTTTGTCTTAAATTTCCGACCCAAGTGCTTCGCGTCGGCTTCGGACACTTGGGTCGTCATGGCGAATTGAGCGCGATCCGGGATCTGTAGATACCGTCTACAGGCGTGAGGCGGAAAGACCACTCGAGCCTGTGAACTAAATTGATCCGTACCATCTTCGTGTTTGCAGTCGCTGAGGCACGCGTTTTCCGACGTTTACCCGACATGCGAGGACATTTCGGGATAGTTCGAGTTACCGCGTTTGATCCTGTAATTTTGCTAGGAAAGTCCCTTTGGAAAGGAGAATGCGGGTATTTGCCGATTGGCAATCGTCGCACTAGTTCCGTGCAATCTGATCATTGGTTTTTGGAGATGGGTATAGGGGGTCTGAATGCTTTTGACCAATGCTCAGGCTAGTTGATGCCAGGGTGTCCGCGGTAGCGGCATCCGTGTCGCAATACTAGTCTGTAGCTGTGCTGCAGTTGCCCTCAGCGCGTCGATTACAAATTCGCGCCGGTTGTCGATCAGGGCGGATGCGAAATGTGGGATTGTCAGCGACGCGATAACGGATTGATCCCCACCGTGACGGATGGGCGTTGAAATCTCGCTGATCGCGTTGCTTTCAGGGCTGCTAAGCGAAATATAGTTCTGCTCGGCACAGATTGCTGCTTGATCGGAAAACTCCTGAAGTGCGTCTTCGCTTTCGCCGGGCACGATGCTGCGAAGAAAGGTTAACCGGTCCTGTTCCCGCGCAAAATCTGAGAGAAAACATGCGCCAACCGAGGTCGGAAACACGGGGGTGGTGTATCCAACCTGAACCGTGACCCCATAGTTCTGCGAAGATGAAACGCTGTTGACGACGATCAACTCTTTTTTGCCATTAGGCACCCAAAGGTGGTTGGACAGCTCAATTTCCTCGGCCAACCGATTCATATACGGCTCGGCCAGTTCGGCCAGTTTGCCGTTATCCGTGCGGTCGCCGCCCAGCAAAGCCAGCTTACCTGTCAATTTGAACAGATCGCCTTCTTGCCGCTCAATATATCCGCGTTCCTCCAGCACGATCATCATGCGGAAAATCTCGTTCTTCGACCGCCCGATTCCCTGCGCCAGTTGCGACAGGGTAGGGGAAACGTCCGAAAGCGAAAGAAACTCAAGAATATCCAACCCCTTTTCCAGTGCGGGGGCGGAGTATTTTTGAAGTTTCGTTTTTTGCTCGGACATGGGCGGAACCTTTTCTTGTAGCTTTCCCAAAAAAAACAGCAGGGGCGCAAGCCCCTGCTTGTCCGGCCGGCCATCCCGACAGGGAGGAGAAAGGAAACCGGCCTGAACGGTCCTTACAGGCCGTTCTTCTTCAGAACGTCACCAGCATTTTCCGAAGTGATCGCCTCGGTGCCCATGACAACCGATTTTGGAACTTCTTCACCTTTCAGATGCTTCAGTGCCTGACGCAGGCCTTCTGCACCGGGGGTCGGGTACAGGAAGGTGGCCGACAGCTCGCCATTGGCAACCCAAGTCACGCCTTCGCCCGGAAGCGCGTCAACACCAATGAAGATGATGTCATCGGCACGGCCTGCGTCTTTGGCTGCCAGATATGCACCATAGGCCATCGGGTCGTTGTGGCCGTAAACCATTGTGATGTCTTCATAGTTGCGCAGAGCGGTCGACATGATGTCATAGGCCTGATCCTGCTTCCAGTCGCCCGACTGCTGATCCAGCAGGAAGGTAACGCCTTCTTCGCCCTCAAAGGCTTCGTGGAACCCGTTGGCGCGGTCATGCGCGGCTTGTGTGCCCAGACCCCCCCAGATTTCCACGATAGTGCCTTTGGCAGCGCCCGCGCCACCCAGCTGGTCCAACGCGAACTTGCCCGCCTCGCGGCCGATCAGTTCGTTGTCGCCGCCAACCCACTGAACGAATTTGTCGGTGTCGACGTTACGGTCCAGAACAAAGACGGGGATGCCCGCGTCAGTGGCTTGTTCGACCACACCGGTCAGACCGGCGGATTCTTTCGGCGAGATCAGGATCGCGTCAACTTCCTGACGGATAAAGTTTTCGACGTCGGCAACCTGCTTTTCGGTGCGGTCGTTTGCGTCGGCGATGATCAGCTCGACATTGTCGTGTAGGTCGGCCTCGGCGCGCAGGTCTTTGTTGAACTGGACACGCCAGGGTTCAACCGTTGTCACCTGCGAGAAACCGATCACATAGTTGTCAGCCGCCAGTACCATCGAGGCCGAAAACGAAGTTGCGAGCGCGGTGGCAGCCATCAGGCTCTTGCCAAATGTTCTTCTTTTCATAGTCTACTCCTTAGTCATGATGCGGGTTACTCCAATGTTCCCGCGTTCTGATTGCTCTGACCTTGGTCCGCCAAGATTCGAGGTCAGAGCCTCCTCCCTCTGCCCAGGCGCTCTTTCGCCATGACAAAGATCTCTTCAAATCGCCCTTCCTGAAGCAGGACGGCGACCACGATGATGATGCCCTTCAGCACCAGCTGCGTGTTACTGTCGATGTTGTTCAATTGCAGGATGTTGCTGAGGAAGCCAAAGATCAGGACCCCAACGAATGTTCCCATGATTGCGCCGCGTCCCCCCATCAGACTGGTGCCGCCGATGACCACGGCCGCAATCGCGTCCAGCTCCAAGCCAAGACCGGCATCCGGTTTGCCCTGGCGGAACTGCGCCACATACAACACCCCAGCCAGCGCGGACAAACCGCCCGCCAGCGCATAGGTGATGATCTTGTTGCGGCCCACATTGATGCCAGCCAGACGCGCGGCCTCTTCATTGCCGCCGATAGCCATCAGATAGCTGCCGAAGGTGGTGAAACGGGTGATCAGGAAAAAGATCAGCAGGACGGCAAGGAAGAACAGGCCCGGCACGGGTAGAACACCCCACAGCAATTGACGCAGCACTTCGAAATTCTCGGTCGCGTTGCTGCCGGTGTAGACCGGATAGACAGCGGTATCCTGCCCGGCAATCACACGCGCCAGACCCAGCGCACCCACCATCATTGCAAGCGTCACGATAAAGGGTTGCAGGCGGCCATAGACAATCAAGGCGCCATTTACTGTCCCCATCACGGCCCCAATGCAGGGCACCACAATCAGCACAGCCAGGACGCCAAACTTGGGCATCACCTGACCGGCCAGCCAAACCATCACACCGATGGCAATTGCAGCGGCAACAAGACGGCTTAGCATCCGTGACGGCGCGCTTGTGGTGGCCGCTGTGTCCGAGGTGCGGTTCAGGTTGCTTTGCACGAAATAAATCAGGGCAGCGATGGCTACAAACAGGACGATCCCGGTGGCAGGCACGCCAAAATAGCTTGCCGCGGTCCATCCTTCTTGCGTCAGCAACATCGCACATATCACGGTACCCAGCGCCATGACGGACCCGACAGACAGGTCGATACCAGCGATAAAAATCACCATCGTCATGCCGACCGCCACAATGCCCGTGACCGAGACCTGACGCAGGATGTCTGTCAGGTTGCCCAGCGACAGAAAGATGTTGTTGCCCTTGGACGAAACCGGTGAGGTCAACGCCCCGAACAGGATCAGAGCAACCAGGCCCCAGTAGAGTTTTGTCTTGTTCAGCAGCCGCATGAACACCGCCCCCGAGGTGCGGTTTTGTTCTAAAGTTGGGCTATTGGGTTCCATAACAGTCATGTCTTTTCTCGATTAAGGATCAAGCGCTTAGCGGAATTGCATCGCAAGTGCTTTGATCGAATCCACGGTCATTTCGTCGCGCGAAAGCTCTCCGGCCATCTGGCCCTCACACAGCACGATCATGCGGTCGCAGACAGCCATGAACTCGGATAGTTCCGAGCTTGCGAACAAGACCGAGATGCCTTGATCTGCCAGTCGTCCAACCAGATCGTAAATCTCGTCCTTGGCACCAATGTCGATGCCACGGGTAGGCTCATCCAGCAGCAGGACACGCGGTTGTGTCGCCAACCATTTGCCCAAAACGACCTTTTGTTGGTTGCCCCCGCTCAGCTTTCCGACCGGGTGATCCGGCCCTGTGGCCGCCACTTTCAGTGTTTCGATCGCCTTCAACGCCTGTTTGCGCTGCTCGACGTCCGAGTACCGCCCAAATCGCGATTGCAAAGGCATCAGCGGCAGCGCCACATTCGATGAGATTGACCGTTCGAGCAACAGCCCGTTCCCCTTGCGGTCCTCGGTGATCAGCGCCAGCCCGTTGCGAACCCCGTCTTGCGGTTTGATCGGGCGCAGCGGTTTGCCTTCCAGCGTGATCTGCCCGTGATAGTTCCCGCCGCGCGCGCCGAATAGTGTTTCCAGAAGCTCGGTGCGACCGGCTCCTAGCAGGCCACCAATGCCCAGCACTTCTCCGCGTTTGAGGTCGAACGACACATCTTCCAAAACTTTGCGGTTACCGGTCCAGGCCGACAGGTTCGCGACCTGCAGAACCACTTCGTCTTGCGCCGGGTTCTGGCGTTCAACGGGGTTAATCTCAACCGTGCGGCCAACCATCATTCGGATTAGTTCGGCGGATGTTGTCTCGGATGCCAGACGCGTTCCGATCAAGTCACCATCGCGCAGAACCGTGACCCGATCCGAGATTTCGAACACCTCATCCATCCGGTGAGAGATATAGACGACCGCGACGCCCTGCAGCGCCAGATCGCGCACGACTTCCATCAGAATATCGGCTTCAGCCTGCGACAGGGCCGAGGTCGGCTCATCCATGATCAGCAATCGCGCATTCATCAGCAGCGCGCGTGCGATCTCAACCAGTTGCTGTTCTCCGACACGCAGGTCCTTGACCGGGGTGTCGATATCCAGCGTGAATCCGAACCGCGATAGGGCCTGCCTTGCCTTCTGCCTCAGAGCGTTGCGGTCGATGAAGGTGCCGAATTTTCGCGGCTCATGCCCCAGTAAAACATTTTCAGCCACCGTCATTTCGGGGATCAGGCTCAGCTCCTGATGCATGATGACGATACCGTGCTGTTCCGCATCGCGCGGCGAGTCGAACGTGACGGTTTCCCCGTCAATCTGGAACGTTCCGAATGTCGGCTTCTGTACGCCGCTGATGATCTTGACCAGCGTGCTTTTCCCGGCACCATTCTCACCCATGAGAGTGTGGATTTCACCGCCGTCAAAAACCAGATCGACGTCTCGGAGAACGGATACACCGGAAAACGACATACCAATCCCGCTGAGGGACACGGTAATCTGACTTTCGGTTCCTTGTTGCGCCCGAAGCGCCGACTCTTGCTTCGCCATCACAGCGCCTCCCTTCGCCGATCTTAACGATTCACCGCAAAACGGTTTCATATACAAAACCACAGGCTTCAACAAAACGTCAAGAAGTATTTTGGACGGCGCTTCAAGCAGCGAATTATCCGTGTTGTCGTACCGGTTTTGACTCAGTGTGGACGCTGGTTGTCTGCAGTCGGCGTTTAGTATAAGTATAAGAAAAGGTTAACTAAATTTACTGTTTAGGCAAAAAATCTTGCTGCGCATTTTCGCATCCTAGGTCCGCATTGGTCAGATAGTTGCCCGAAGCGGTGCTGCTCAGGCGATCCAGAATAGAAACCGTTTCACCAGTAAAGATAGAGTCGGGTTTTAGAAGAAGGATGAGCCCCGCTACGATGCCACAGGTGGCCTATCTTCATCCATCCGTCGGGCACGTCTAGGACAAAGGTTTTGGTTGCTCGATCCCAATCGAAATGGCTAGGCAGAAATTCTTAAACAACACCTTAGAGGACAACCTTCCGCGGGCGCAATCTGCCGAGCGTTTTCATAAGATGTTCTTGCGTAGCACTGTGGCGAGTTCGGAATTGCTCGCAATCAGGGACCCAGTCGCCAGAATGTCGGTGTTTGGCCAAAGGGGTTGAACCAATCCTCCGGCCTCGCGGACCAGTAGCAGCCCGGCGGCGATATCCCAAGCGCCAAGGTTGCGCTCCCAATAGCCCTCAACGCGGCCTGCGGCAACATAAGCCAGATCAAGCGCCGCCGCGCCGCCGCGTCTGATCCCTGCGCAGCTCGGCATCAGCCGTTCGATATCCGCCAATGCAGCTTTCAGATACGTCACCCGCGCGCCAGCAGGGACCCCGGTGGCAAAAAGTGCGTTTTGTGTGTCGCTCTCGCCGCTGACCCAAATGCGTCCACCGTTCAGATAGGCCCCGGTCCCACGTTCGGCAGAAAATACCTCGTTCTTTGTTGGGTCGCACACAAGGGCGGCGACGATTTCGTCTTTGTCGCACAGCGCGATTGAGATAGCCCAATGCGGAATGCCCTTCACGAAGTTCGTCGTGCCGTCCAATGGATCAACAACCCAGTGCAAGTCGGTTCCTTGACCGAGGCGGCTGCCCGTTTCCTCGCCCAGCCAGCCGTAGTCCGGGTAGGCACTGGTCAGCTTCCGGGCGATCTGTGCCTCGGCCTCGCGGTCGGCCTGTGAGACGAAATCGCCCTTGGTCTTTTGTTCGACCTGCAGCGCGTCGCGGTTTGCAAAGGCTTGCTGCAAGCCGGCCGTGGCGCTTAACGCGGCGTCGGCCATGGCCGTCAAATGGCGCGACGCGTTTGACGGAAGCCAGTGTTGTATGTCCAGCACCATGGTCAATCCCGGGCAAACCTGATCCGATGGCAAAGCGTTGATGAGGCGTCCAAAATCGCCTCATAGCTTTGCGGCAGATCGTCAAATTCCGTCTCACCCGAGATGAGAGCATCCAGAACCGGGTCTGCAAGTAGGTCGATGGCTTTACGCAGCCGTTTTCCATAGGTCCAGCGTGCGGCCATATGGGCCGGAATACGCCCGACCTGACTGCTGATTATCCGCAGACGTTTGCGATGAAAGGCGCCCCCCAGTGGCACGGTGGTGGGTTGGGTGCCGTACCAGCTGGCTTCGACGATGGTGGCTTCGACCCCGGCTGCGGCGATTGCGGTCGCCAGCCCCGCAGATGTGGCCGAGCTATGGATCACCACATCGGAATTCTGCGGTACCTGATCGGGGTGCGCAAAGTCGCAACCCAACTGCTGCGCAATTGTGGCTCTGTCGGGGTTGGTGTCGACAAGGCAGACCTCGGTTCCGGGCATGCGGGCGAAGAGATACCCCGTCAGGGCGCCGACTACCCCAGCCCCGACGATGGTGACGCGGCTACCGGCACCGAGCTCCGCGTCCCACAGAATGTTCAGTGCGGTTTCCATGTTGGCGGCAAGCACGGCACGGGCGGGAGGGACCGATGGGGTGATTGGGATGGCCGCAGATGATGGCACGCTGAACTGCGTTTGGTGCGGATGCAGGGCAAAAACGAGCTCTCCTGCCCGAGGGCCGGACTGAATGGTTCCGACGGCGGCATAGCCGTATTTGACAGGGAATTCGAAACTGCCTTCCTGAAAAGGGGCGCGCATCGTGTCGAACTCTGCCTTAGGAACCTGCCCGCGAAACACCAAACGCTCGGTCCCGCGACTTATGCCGGAATATAGCGTCTTGATCCGTACGCCGTCAGGACTGTCGCCAAGGACCGTGTCCAAAAGCGTGGGTTTTCCGGCTTGGGTGATCCACAACGCGCGGGCCGTTTGGTCTGAATTGACTTTCATGGCGTGCCTTTGATCTTCGGGTTTGTGTCGGGAGCAGCTGTCAGTTTGTGTGGACGGCGGCCCGACAGGGCAGGGGGTATGGCTTGATCTGCGCAGAGGCGGGTTCAAATGTGCAATCGAACAGCACATCCGAGCCCAGCCCATAGACATCCGTCCGGGGCCGCAGCGCCTGAGATAGACGCTCGACTGGAGAGGTGGTCAGGCCCTGTGGCCCGGCGCCGATCAGCAAGGGCGCGACGGCGACATGTAGGTGGGTCAACAGATTTGCCTCAAGGAATTTGGCGATGGTGATGCCACCGCCTTCGATCAGGATGCGGTTCAATCCCCGCTGCTGCAAGGCATTCAGGATTTGTGCGGGTGAAATCCAATGGTTGCACGGCAGTGTAATCACCTCGACATGGTCGGGACGGGCTTTGTCGACGGACTGGATGACAATGCAATGCGCTGACCTGTCTTGCATCAACCCGATATCGTCCGGCATGCGCCCGTTTGGATCGATGATCACGCGGACGGGGTTTTCACCTTCGACCATGCGCACGGTCAGACGAGGATTGTCGTGAAGAGCTGTCTTGACCCCGATCACAACCGCATCGGACAGCGCCCGCAGACGGTGCAGATGGACAAGGCCATCCTTGCCCGAGATATCTTTGGCATCGCCCGATACGGTGGCAATGCGCCCATCCAGCGACTGCCCAATCTGACCAATGACCTGGCCACTGGACTTCGGTTGCGCCAGAGCGCCATAGATCGAAAGGGCCTGCTTTTCGCCTTCGCTCCAATCGGGGTCGCATAAGCATCCGTGACCGGCACGGACAGACAAGATACGGTCCCAGACCTTGGGTGTTACGTCAACGTCCTGCATCGTTATCTCCGTATTCCGGCTTGCCGTTGTTCATCTTGGGACCGCCAGATGATCGGTATGGCCGATGAAACCAAGCGTCTGGGACAGTGTCTTTTGTCGGGCGGCGGCCCAATCCTGGGCCTCGTCCTTGCCAACCTCATGCGCGGCCTGTGCAATTCCGGCCAACAGCTTGGCGTGCAGCGTGGTGTCCTCAGCACCAAGGTGCCAGGGGCTTTGGGCCGAACTGACCGCATAGCCATCTGCCGCGCAAACCCTTGCAAAGCGTGATCCGGCTTCGGGGCCAAGTGCTAGTCCCAGCCCCTTGTCGGTTCGCTGGTGCTGGTTAAAGGCTTGGGTGACGCCCTCGTCGTGTGGGTCTGCGGGGGACCAACGCATCACGCCGTCATAGTTGAGCGCCGTGTAAACCGGAATACCGGCCGCGCTGGCCCACTTGACTAGAGCGTCCACCCAGCTTTCGGGCATCAGGTCGAATAGGGCCGAAGCTGTGATCAGTCCGACCCGGTTCAGATCAAGACCGTCGATGCGGCTCAGATCGCATTGCACGCACTGCGCGTTGGGATGCCGCGAGGCCGCGATACGCAACAGGGCCGGATCATTGTCGACAAACCGCCAGTTGAGATCCGAAAATCCGGCACTGGCAAAGGCGCGCGCGGTCGAACCCGTGCCGCTGCCAAGATCAAGGATCGTCATCCCCTCAGCGACACAGCCCGCAGCACGCCGCAGCAGATCCTGATCCCGAGACCGGTGATCGACCGGTTCCCGCAGGCTGAGCCAGTCGGGTTCAAAGCCGATTTCAGAGGTCTGCTTCATACCACCCACGCGCGACATGGCTTTCGTGTAGCTGCACGCGGATACGCTTGAGGCGACCTTTGTCGCCAAGCCCTCTTGTCTTTGCGACATCGCGTAACTGTTCCCAGATATGGTGGCAAAGGAATTCGGTTGTAGTGATCTTGCCTTTGAAGGCAGGCACCTCGTCCAGATTAGTATAGCGCAGCGGGGCCAGCGTCTGGGCCAGGGCCTCGGTGGCCAGGCCGATATCGACGACCAGACCGTTTTCGTCCAGATCGGCGGTGTAAAAAGCGGCATCCACGACAAATGTGGCCCCATGCATCCCCTGAGCGGGGCCAAACACGGGCGAGGGCAAGGAATGTGCGATCATCACGTGGTCGCGGACTTCAACAGCAAACATGAGCTTTCCAATTCATAGCATCTGCATGGTGTAAATGAGGGCGCAGGTCATGACGCAAACCTTTCGATTACTTTGGCGAACTGGTTTGCGGTGTCCTGCCAGGTTGGCAAACTTGCGGCCCGCAAAGCCGAGGCGCGGGCCATGTGCGCAAGATGGTCGGGGTTCTGCAACAGCGCGCGCAGCTTGTGGGCAAAAGCCTCGGGTTGGTCCGGGGGGACCAACTCTGCCGCATCACCGGTGGTGTCCGGGACCGCGCCGACTGCGCATGAGACGACGGGCAGGCCGCGCAGCATCGCCTCGCTCAGGACCATGCCATAGCCTTCGTACCGGGTGGCCAGAGCAAAGAGACTGGCGCGCTGATAGGCCGCCTGCATGGCTGTGCCATCTACTTCACCCACAAGCGTCACGCGGTCTTTCAGACCCGCCGTTTTGATCTGTGCCTGGAGCGCGGCGGCATAGGCGGGGTCTTGCGGCCGACCTATGATTTCGGCTTGCCACGGGATGTCCGATATCTGCTCCAACGCGCGGATCAGCACGTCATGCCCCTTGCGTTCGACCAGTAGACCAACGCTGAGGATAAGCGGGGGGTCAACCGGCGCTGAAACGGCGCGAGGACGTTCAAATCCGGGCGCAGCCACGGTGATCTTGTCGGCAGGCACCCCGAAATCGGATCGGAGCGTCCGTCCGATATGGGCGCTGGTCACGATGATATGCGCGACCTGTTCCAAAACTGCGGCCTCATTGCGGATTAGCTCGGCCGCTTTGGTCGGATCAGTGCCGGTTTCAAGACCAAGCGGATGGTGCACCAGTGCAATGACAGGCGCAGCAAGCGCGGCAATCTCGTCAGGCGGCATCGCGCCAAGGGCCAAACCGTCAATTATAACCGGGTCCGAGGCGGGTACGGCGTTCAACGCCCGCACAGCTCGGGACATGTCCTGCGGCGGGGCGTCGGGAAAGCTGCCGGGCAGTTCCAGATGCGTTGTCGCGCAGCCGCTTTTATTCAGCAGGTCCAAAACCGTGGCGTCATATATATAGCCGCCAGTGCGCTGGTCTTTGTCGCCGGGTATTGCAAAAACAGCACTCATCATACGTTTTCCAATGGTTTACGCTTATGGGCATGGTCGGTTGAAAGAAAAAGAAAGCCAATCGCAGGTAGGGCGGCCAGCAACATGACAGCGCCATAGCAAATGCCCATCGCTATCCCGGCCTCGGGCGTGGCACCAGCCAGCGGGAACAACGCCGCCGCGGCACCTTCGCGCCAGCCCCATCCGGCGATGGACAGCGGGACAATCATGGCGCACAAGACCAAGGGCAGGATGGTATAGCAGGCCTCTGGCGGCAAGGACGTACCGGTGGCACGGGCGCAGGCGTACAGTCCCAGTATCAGCAAAACCGCCGCGAAAACCGCATGCGCCGTGATATCACGCCGGGACAGCAGCCCCAGGAAAAACCGGGTGAAACCCGCCGTCATCCTGACCTTTGCAAGCCAGATCACCAGACCCGCCGCAACGACCAGAGCGGCGGCTATCAGCCAGCCGGTCGCCGTAGGCCATGCGATCCCACCTGGTATCAACAGAGCCCAGAACAGACCGCCAAACACAATCGCCAGCAGCGCGGCCTGACCCAAAAGACGCTCGGCCAGCACCGATTGGGCTGCGTTTTTCAGGTCGCCGTAATGTCGGGTGCGAATGGCGCGGCTGACATCTCCGACGACGCCACCGGGCAGGGCGGAGTTGGCAAGCAGGGACAGATAGTATTCTCGCACCGCGCCGAAATAGGACAGCTCAAGCCCAAGTGCGCCTGCGGTCAGTTGCCAGCGCCGTGCCATCGACAGCGTGCTGCATGTCAGGGCCACGAACGCGACCAAAACCCAGTATAGGTCGGTCTCACGAAGCCGCGCCCAGACATCGCCAGCCGCGCTGAACCAAAGAAGGCCGCCCAACAGCGCCAATGATCCCAGTATGCGCCCCATACGTCCCATCATGGCGCGGCCTTCGCCAATGGCTCGAAGGACGAGAATGTGCTCAGAAAGTCATCGCGGAATCGATCCATCCGCCGTACCGGCGTGTCAGGCGCGGGCAAAAGCCCGTCGCTCAGCCCCCAATGGGCGAGATGCGACACAACCTCGGACGGGCCAATGACATGAAAGGGGACATCGCGGTTGTCGCTACCTGCCACAAATCCTGCGGCCTGATGATCTCCTGCAACAATGATCAAAGGCGCCTGCGCGCCCAGATTGGCCACGTGGGCAAACACGGCTTGCAAGCTGTAATCGACCGACCGCCGATAGGCGTCCCGCACGGCGTCTCGGTCCTTCCACAACTCGCGGGGGGCGGGGCCTTGCTGGGCCATTTGTTCAAAAACCGAACCGTCTCCGATCTCCTCCCAAGGGATCATCCGGGGAACCGGGGTCCATGGTGCATGCGACGAGATCAATGCCACCTGTACAAAGCGCGGCTGCGCGGATTGGGGTAGTAGGTCCGGGTAGGCAGCAAGCGTGAATTGATCGGGCATCGTGACCCAATTGAACCGTTTGCCCTGGTAGGGTATGTCTGCGGCGGCAAACACGTGGTCAAAGCCCATGGCGCTGCTTTCCGGCCAGGCAAGCGTGATGGCGGGCATGATGGCTGCCGTCTGGTACCCAGCCCTTTGCGCATAGTGGAACAGCCATTTTCGACCGCTGGCGATCATCGCGTTGTATCGCCCGTTATCCGAGGTCCACAGCCCCGTTGCCAGCGTCCCATGCGCCAGCCAGCTTTCGCCGCCCGCCGTCGGAGAGGTCAGCCAGCCACTGCGCATGGACATGCCGGTTTCCCGGATCGCGGCCTCGGCGCTCCGCAGGGTTTGCTGATGCGTTTGTGCATAAAGCGGGTTGTCGAAACTGGCGCGCCCATAGCTTTCGATCCAGATCAGCAGCACATCGCGGCCTTCCAGCTTGTCAAGCAAGCCCTGGGCCTGAAGCATCGGGTCAGACTGCTCTTTGCGGCGGAATTGGGCAAGATCGGCGGCAGTCGCCTGCATCTCGGCCCCGCGCTTGTAGATCAGGCGAGAAGTCCAGGCCGTACCTGGCGGGCTGGCTTCGAACCGCCACTGGTCAAGGTGGTGACCCACATCCGCAACGGCCCATGTGCCGGCCATCAGCACACCTGCCGCCGCCACCCCTCGCATCCAGTTCTGCGTGGGCAGATCGGCCCAGGCTTTCAACGCGAACCGAAGCAGGACAAACAAAAGTGCTAGGGCTGCGCTGCCCAGCACCACCAACACAAGCGTCAGCGGCAGGCCCAAGCTGGTTGTCAAAAGGCCGAACCCGGCGTTGATCAGGAACAAATCGACGACGGGGTTGAACGTCCGGTTATAGGCGATGAACGTGCCATAGTCGGCAATTTTGACCAGCGTTGAGCCCACCAGCAACAGCGCAATCACCGTCGCCAGTCCGCGCAACCGGCCAAGGGCGACCATCAGCGCAACGATCACAGGCAATTCCAACGGCCAGCGATTCAACGCGGACCACGTCATCGTACCGGGATGGTTGGGCAGGACCAGTACGCAAAAGATCAGGCCGGTTCCGAGGCTGAGTGTCAGGACCTGCTTCATTTCGATTGGCGCAACAGCCAGTGAATATCGGCCCCGAAAGAATAGCTGAGCGCCAAGGACGCCGTTAGTGACAGCGGCGCCAGCACAGCGGCAGGGGTCAGCGGGAAGACCAGCAATAGCAACGCCGCAATCTGGACCACGCAGACTGCTTTGCGGCGAAACGAAGGGGGCAGGTTCCCGCGCAGTTGCGGCCAAACGCACCCGGCCGCAACAAAAGCGTAACGCGCGAACCCCAAAATCAGCACATAGGCCTGCGCGGTCCCCGACAACATCACCCAAAGCGCAAGGACCGCCCCCAGCGCGGCGTCCGTTTCCATGTCGAACCGCGCGCCAAAGTCGGATTGCAGACCGGACCTGCGGGCAAACCACCCATCCAACCCATCCAGAGCAAAGGCAAACGCACCAACCGCAAAGACTAGCCAGCCAGAGACCTCGGTCGTGAAGAACAGAGTGCCGAACAGAAATGAAACCAAGGCGGCGCGTAGCAGCGTTGTTGTGTTGCACAGCCCCAGCACGCTGTGCGGATAGCGGCTGACTAACCCCGCACCAGACAGGACCGTCGCGACCAGAAATGCGGACAATGCCCAGAACACCGAGGGCAGGGCCATAGACGCTGCCAGAGCCAACCCTGCGCCCATCACCACTGCCTGCCCGGCAAATACAGACACAGGCGAGAACGCTTGGGAATGGGTCACCGGGCCCAGGGGCCGATGCGCTTTCATGGTAGTTTCTTCGGGTCGTCTGTTACCATCATACTCAAATTAGCGCGTAATTCCGCTTTGGCTAATGTGATAACACTTGAAACGCCATTTTATTCACCAGATTTTTCGATTAGGACCTCGGCCTTCAAGGGCAGGTGGTCCGAGGCACTGCGAAGGGCCCGCGATGTGCAGACCTGCATGTCCCGGACGGCGCCTTCGCGATCCGTCAAAATCCGGTCCAGGGGCAATAGTGGGCGTTTGGCTGGAAAAGTTGCCCGTACCGGCCCGCTCAGCGACCTCCCGATAAGACGGTGCTGAAACATCGCCCCTCCCCAGGGCCGCCATTCATTCAGATCCCCCAGCAGTATGTTTTGCATCTCGGGGCGGCGACGCAGGTATTGAGCGACGATCCGCATCTGAATGACGCGCAAAGGCTGGAACAGGGACAAATGTGTCGAGATAACACGAACGGGAATGCCGTCACACACGGCCTCGATGACAACCGCGCCGCGATAGCAATGGCCGGGCAGGTCCAGTACATCCCTGTGCGTGACGTCGAAGCGCGGATGCAGAAACAGAATGGTCCCCAGAAACCCATCACTGTCACGACCCCAACGCATGCCGGGCGCGTCATGCTGATAGGCAAGCCCGGTCTCGGCCGATATCCGGTTCATGTCAAGAAGACCTGCATGCGGCCTGCACTCTTCATCCGCCTCTTGCAGGGCAAAGATATCGGGAGCTAGGGGGGCAAGGTCTGATGCAACGGCCCCGTGGATGCGCGAAGGATCGACAAGGCCGTCATGCCCGCGAGCGCGGTGAATGTTCCAGGTGACGCAAATCAATCGGGTAGCGTACATTTGATGTTCTTTGTCGATGCGGAATGCGTACTATGTACAGGTAAGTCTTGCACCCTAACTCGACAACTTGACGAGGGCCACCGATGCGCCACCTAGCCTTAAGCTTTCTGATCGCCACCACCCCAGTCGCAGCCGTTGCTGAGATGGCCCGGTATGAGCTCGACCCCGATCACACAACGGTTTACTTCACGGTCGAGCATATCGGTTTCGCAAAAACGCTGGGCATCTTTGGTGAGGTTCGGGGCAGCTTTGACTATGACACCGACACGCAGGAACTTGCGAATGTGCAAGTCGTGATCGCGTCCGACAGCGTCAACACCTTCCACGACGCGCGGGATGGGCACGTAAAGGCAAAAGATTTTCTTCATGTGTCCGAGTTTCCGGAAATCACCTTCACCGCAATGGCGGGTCAACCGGCCTCGGCGGATGCGGGTACCGTGACCGGAGACCTAACGATTTTAGGGATCACACAACCGGTGACGCTGAACGTAAAACTCAACAAAGCCGATACGTATCCGTTCGGGCACAAACGTATGGTTCTTGGCCTGTCTATCGACACATCGGTCCAACGCAGCGAGTTTGGGATGGCCTATGGCGTAGGAAACGGTCTGGTGGGTGATCAGGTGGATATCAACATCGAAACCGAAGCGATGCGGGTCGAATAACCGGTTCGCTTTTGTCTTAAACAACTTTGGCTTCGACATGTAAGGCACCGACCAGCAATCGTTGCAAGCCATCAGAATCCGACTGTCAAAGTTTTCGCGAACGTCCTGGGCTCACACTAGGTCATCATCAACGCGTCGCAAGAAAGCGGCGCACTTTTAAGCGTTGTCGTCAAATCAGAACGCAATTAGCCGGCTCAATCCTGCCTAGAAGTGCAATTGCCAGTGGGCAAAAGGCGTATTCGATAGGCATCCAGAGCCCACTGGCAAGGTCGAGCGGAAAAAACACCTTGGTGCTAGTCTTTCTGCAACTGGCCCTTGCCAATCAGGCACAGGGAACTTCAAACACTTACTCTAAAAGTTTGTGAGAATACCCGATTGTCTTTGAGAATTGGAAACCTTCCACCCAATCAACGGTAAAGGCATAATCATCCTCTGTCAGGGGCTTGTGGCACGCCATGCAGGGCGCTTCATTTACGCCGTCTTTGTTGCTGCCATCAGCTTCGAACACGGAATACCGCCAGTTGTCATTTCGATAGATATCGGGCACGCCATCACCCCACCCGGTTCGTTTTTCCATCGCGGTGTATAACTTGCGTTCACCAGCGATAAGACGGCCTTCTGCATCTTTGAGCAGATTGCCATCGGCGTCCTTCTTGGCGTCGAATACTTCCACAAGGAAATAGGCTCCGGGTTCAAAAGGCCCCCCATCCGCCACTCCGGCAAGTGCAATGTTGTTACCGCTGAAAAACCGCACTTGCTTACGATCGTCATAGTCTTTGCGATGATATCGGGTGAAAGTTGTTTGGTAGTCCTCTGGCAGCTTCAAGAGTGAACCGTCCAAACCAGTTTCATTATTCGCGACCGCGCCGGCTTCACCTCCGGGCAGACTGGCAAAATAAGTAGCCAGGTTCTCGATATCCGAGTCGGTCAGGTTTGCGGCAATTGCATTCATCAGATCGTTCTTCCTCGTCCCTGATTTGAATGCCTTCAATTGCGCCTTGATATAACCTTCTTTTTGCCCTGCGAGGTTTGGAAAATTATCTGCGGTGCTGATCCCGGCATTGCCATGACAGGCGGCGCATTGACCAGCTGTCTCACCACCAGCCTGTAGATCGCCTGCATGCACTGCAATACCCATTGAAGCGCTGAATACGGCGGCGCCTAGAAGAGCTTGAGTCAAAGAGTTCATGAGGTGTCCTTTCACTGGCTAACAACATCCCAAAGACCAATAAAAACCCGTCTGTAGTTCGAGGCAACAATAGGCCCGTGGCAGAGGCCCGCAATGGATGTCGGGATCACAACTTTGCACGAAATCAAGAGATCGGCTCGGCGGGTTTGCCTCTTGGTGAACCTGCTATCCTGTTCCGATGTTTCGTTTTGCTACTTGCGCCTGACCATCTCGGTCGGGATAGGAGAGCCAAACTCCTTCTACGTGTTTCCTTTCATTATTGGCGCGATCCTTAAAGCGTTCAAAAAATAACCAGGTTGCACTTATTTTAACTTTTTTGTTGCCGAAACCGGTTTCGGAACGAACAAATAGCTTCAATGACTGCGAATCTTTCATATCCACCGCGTGACCAATCCGGTCCAGCAACCGTCTCGGGCCGGGTAAAATTGGACGAATTGGCTGCGCATCTGGGCTTGTCCAAAAGCACTGTTTCACGCGCGCTCAACGGGTATCCGGATATCTCTTCGACGACGCGCGCACGTGTTGAAAAAGCGGCTCGGGTATTGGGATACCGCCCGCTCAGCCATGCGCAGGCGATCCGAACCGGGCAAGTTCGTGCGATAGCGATGGTTATCAACAGCGAGGAACCGGATCAGCACAATCCCTTCTTGCAGGACTTTCTGGCCGGAGCCTGCGAAGCAGCAAGCTGTCTGGATTGGACCATGACGATTTCCACGGCGACCTCCGAGAAAGACACACTAAAAGTTCTTAGCCGCCTCTACGAAGAACGGAAGGCCGATGGGTTTATTCTACCGCGGACAGCGGTGAAGGATGCACGTATCGGCCTGCTGCGCAGTCTTGGGGTGCCTCATATCCTGTATGGTCGCACCGGCTATGGACAACCGAACGATTGGGACGAGACTTCGTGGTTCGACATTGCCGGGGAAAGCGCGATGCGCAATGCCGTTTTGCGGCTGAGCAATTTGGGGCATACACGCATAGGCTTTGTCGGGAGCGATCCCAAGTTCAACTACGCGCATCTACGCCGTGACGGTTATGCCGAGGGTCTGCACGCTGCTGGTCTGCCATTGGATCCGGATCTGATCCAGGAGGGTGCGCGCACGCGCGAAGATGGCGCAGCGCAGGGACGAGTACTGATGGCCTTGGATCAACCTCCAACAGCGATTGTCTTCGCGACCGATCTGGCCGCACTGGGGTTCTGCGCGGATGCGCAGGATCAGGGGCTCGAGATAGGGCGCGACATCTCGGTGATTGGCTATGACGGCATTCCGGAATGCCGTTACGCGCGGCCTGCACTGACCACATTTTCCGTCGATTCCCGCGCGGCCGGTGTACGGCTGGCGACATTACTGATCCGACAAATCCGCGGCGAAGCGGCTGCAGGCTTGCGAGAACTGGTCGAGGCCACTCTGATCGAAGGTGGCTCTGACGGGCCACCAAAACTGACGTCACACGAATTGGCGCAGAAACTAAACCATCTGACGTGAACACAACCGGGGAGGACACCGATGAAACTAACACCCAAAGCTGCGAAGCTGATGCTTGGCTCGTCACTTGCGCTGGCGCTGACAGCGCTATCAGTGCAGGCCGACACAATCCGTTTTTGGACAACTGAAGAGCAGCCCGAACGTCTGGCCAAACAGCAAGAGATGGCGGACCAGTTCAAAGTCGAAACCGGCACCACAGTTGAGGTGATCCCGGTCACCGAAAGCGATCTGGGAACGCGCGCGACTGCCGCTTTTGCTGCTGGCGACCTGCCGGATGTTGTCTATCACACGCTGCAATACGCGTTGCCCTGGGCCGAGGCTGGCATTCTGGACACCGAAGCCGCGACCGAAGTGATCGAAGAACTGGGCGCAGACACTTTTGCACCCGGTGCTTTGGCGATGGCTGCGTTCAACGGCGAAACCGCCTCGGTTCCAGTCGATGGCTGGACGCAGATGGTCGTTTACCGCAAGGACCTGTTCGACGAGGCGGGTTTGGAGGCCCCCGACAGCTTTGCGGATATTAAGGCCGCATTGGAAGCCTTGCACAACCCGCCGGAAATGTACGGGTTTGTCTCAGCCACCAAGGTTGACGAAAACTTCATGAGTCAGGTGCTGGAGCACGTGTTCCTCGCCAATGGCGTCAGTCCCGTTGGCCCTGATGGGTTCCAACCGCTGGACGAAGCCAAGACCACCGAAGTTTTGGATTTCTACAAAGCAATCTCCAAAGCGTCACCTCCGGGTGAGCTTTTCTGGAAACAATCGCGCGAACTGTATTTTGACGGCAAGGCCGCGATGATCATCTGGTCGCCATTCATACTGGACGAACTGGCCGGTCTGCGTGACAGCGCCCCGCCAACGATCAACGACGACCCGACCTCGCGCGATCTGGCCGGCAAGACCGGCATCGTGACCAAACTGTCGGGTCCGTCGAACCCTGATGGCGCGGCTTGGGGGGATGTGCGGTACTTTGGAATCACCAATGATGCCGATACCGATGCAGCGATGGAGTTCGTGAAATACGCCATGGACGAGGGTTACACCCAGACGCTGGCCATCGCGCCGGAAGGCAAGTTCCCGGTTCGCCGTGGCAATGCCGACAACCCAACCGCGTTCTCAGAAGCCTGGGCAGAGCTACCTGTTGGTGTCGATCGTAAGGCCCCGCTGGGTGATCTGTACGAACAATCCATGATCGACGAAATCGTTGGCGGCCTGGATGTGGCACAGCGCTGGGGTGTGGCTGAAGGCCAACTGGCGTTGGCGTCGAAGATGATCAACAGCCAGGCCATAAACCGCGTCGTGCGCCAGTATATCGACGACGAGATCGACGCGGCCGCAGCCATCGCGGCAATGAACGACGAGTTGGGCAAGGTTCAGTAACCACCCCGGCACCTGCAGCGGCGTGCGCGCCGCTGCCCCTAAACCCTTCGAGGTAAACTATGACTTCGGCCACCCCACCGACCGGAACCGGGGCGTTAGCCAAACGCGAGGCGCGTCTGGCCTGGACGCTGCTGGCTCCGACCATCATCAGTGTGTCGCTGGTTGTGATCCTGCCCCTGCTGGCGATCTTCTGGATCAGCTTCAAACCCTTCACCCTTTCTGACCTGCGCCCTCCTGCGCCGGTCGTGCGTGAAAGCCTGCGTGGATCGGGTGATGATCTGCGGATCGAATACCGCCTGCGCAACTCCAGTCAGGATATTGCGATTGATGGCGTGACCGTCCGGGATGTCCTGCCCGATGGCGTGATGCCACTCGGCGACGTTGCAGCCCCTTGTGCGTTAACCGGGCAAGAGCTGTTCTGCGACTTTGGTACGCTGGAAGGTGGCCAACGCGAGCGTATTCGCGTCCCTGTTGCGGTCGATGGTGACCCGGACGCGTTCGAAGATCTGGTTGAAGGGTCAGAACCAACAGTCACTGGCAGCGGCCCCAGTGTTTTGACGAATTTCGAGTTCAGCCTGGAGAACTTCGCCCGTGTGTTCGACGGCGACGAGTTCTGGGGCGTGCTGTGGGTTACGCTGTTTTACACGGTTTTCGGCACCATCGGCGCACTTGTCATGGGGCTCTTTGCAGCCCTGCTACTGAACAAAAGTTTCAAGGGACAAGGGTTCATCCGGGGTCTTTACCTGTTTCCCTATGTGGCCCCCGTAATCGCCGTGGCGTTTACTTGGGTAACACTGTTCGACCCCTTCTCAGGCTCGGCCAATGCGCAGCTTGTGCAGATGGGGCTAAGCAGCGAGCCGATCAACTTCTTCGGGGAACGCCCGCTGGCGCTGATCATGGTCACCGTCTTTGAAATCTGGCGCTACTTCCCGCTGTCCTTCCTGTTCATTCTGGCGCGGATGCAGTCCATCGATAGCAGCATGTATGAGGCAGCGGATATGGATGTCGCTTCACCGTTCCAGAAGTTTTGGCTGCTGAGCATCCCGCAACTGCTGGGCATCTTGTCGGTCCTGTTCCTGCTGCGCTTCATCTGGACGTTCAACAAATTCGATGACATCTTCCTGTTGACCGGTGGCAATGCAGGAACCCGCACGCTGACTGTGAACGTCTATGAACAGGCCTTTGCGGTGTCGAATATCGGGGCGGGCGCGGCTGTGGCCGTGGTCATATTGCTGTGCCTGATCACCTTCAGCTTAGTCTTTTTCAAGTTCATTAGCCGTGAGGAGGGTCTGTGATGCGACAAGGTTATTTCACTGGCCCGATCCTAGGCGCGCTTTGGCTGGTTGTAATCGCTACCACCATCGCGGTCACAATGTCCTTCGCCACGGGTGCTGCTTTCCGTCCGCAGGTTCTGCTGAGCGTCATCTGGGGCGCACTTGCGGGTTTGGCGTATGTCCGCTTTCCGGCCCGCCATGCCTCTGCGCGTCTGGGCGTGTCGGCTCTGTTGGGTCTAACCTGCCTGACCAGTTTTGGCCCGGTTCTGATTGGCTCGGACACCACATTGCAGGCCGTGCTGGTCACTGTGGTGGCGATTGCTGCCGTCATGCACCTGTCGATGGCGGAAATCCTGAAAGAACTGCCCTTTGGCGAACTTACCCGTCATGAATATGAAGACGCTGTGATCCGGTTCTGCACTGGTTTTGGATACATCTTCTTCACGGCCATCGTCGTCTTCCCCTTCTACGTGATGGTGATGACCAGCCTCAAATCTCAACAGGCCCTGTTGCAGAACCCGCTGGATTTCTCGCTGGATTTGGATCAGGGCTGGGCACTGTTTCGCAGCTACACAGAACTGTTCCGCGACTTCAATTTCGGCTCGTACCTGTGGACGTCCTTCTACGTCTCGGTGCTGACGGTCTTCATCACACTGGCTTTCAGCATTCCAGGGGCCTATGCGGTCGCGCGGTTCCGGTTCAAGGGCCAAAAGGCATTCTCACGCTCGATCCTGCTGATCTACATGGTGCCGATGATCGTTCTGGCGCTGCCGATTTATATAGCATTCTCGCTCACTGGGTTGCGGAATTCGATCCTTGGCATCGTCATGATCTACCCGGTCACCACTATCCCGGTCGCGCTATACATGCTGCAGGGGTATTTCCGCGGTCTCCCGACCGAGGTGGAAGAGGCCGGTCTGATGGATGGTCTCTCGCGCCTGGCAGTGATCTGGAAGATCACCCTGCCGCTCAGCCTTCCTGCGCTTGCTTCGGTGTCGCTCTATGTCTTCATGATCGCTTGGAACGAATTCCTTCTGGCCTTCATGCTGCTGGACGATCCCTCGAAATTCACCCTAACCCGAGGCGTCACAATGCTGAACTCCTCGGAAATCCCACGCCAACACCTGATGGCCGGCGCGGTGATTGCCACCGTTCCGATTATGGCCCTGTTTCTGGGGCTTGAACGTTTCATGACCAAGGGCCTGACTGCAGGTTCGGTCAAAGGATGACAGACATGAACCACTTTACTTCGCCGACGGATTCCGCGCGCAATATCCTGATTGCCAACGATCGGGGCGGCTATACGATCCCAACCAGCGGGCTCTATCCCTACCAGTGGAACTGGGACAGCGCGGTCGCCGCGCTGGGTTTTGCCGAGTTCGATATCGACCGTGCCTGGACTGAGCTTGAGACGCTGTTCTCGGGCCAGTGGGATGACGGAATGCTCCCACATATCCTGTTTCACAAACCGGATCCGGGCTATTTTCCCGGGCCGGATGTCTGGGGCGGAACTGGGCCAATTGCCTCGTCTGGCGTAACCCAGCCACCGCTGGCGGCCACCATGGCGCGGCGGATATGGGAGAAAGACCCCGCGGCTGGTGAAGACCGCCTCCGCGCCCTGTTCCCGGCCATGTTGGCTTGGCATCAGTGGTTTATGAGATGGCGTCTTGATGATCAAGGCGCGGTCTGCACCACCCACCCGTGGGAGGCAGGGCGTGACAATGCACCGGACTGGGATGGCGCGATGGCGGGCATTGATGCCTCGGACGTGGGGGAATACCAGCGCCGCGACACCAGCCACGTGAACAGCGCCGACCGGCCCACCAAATACGACTATGACCGCTACATCAAACTGGTGCAGATTGGGCGTGAAGCGGGCTGGGATCAGCAGCAATTGCTGGAGAAGAACCCGTTCCGTGTTGCCGATCCGACCATGAGTTTCACAGCCCTACGTGCCGCCCACGATCTGCTGGCGATCAGCAAGGAATTGGGGATCAGGGCTGAAGGCCTTAGTGCTGACGTGGACCGGCTCGACGCCGGTGCAAAGTCACTATGGAACGAAACGTTGGGAGCCTTTGATGCCCGAGATGCGCATACGGGCCAGTGGGCTGAAAGCGTCTCAAATGCAAGCTATCTGTGCTGGTATGCAGGCATCGAATCCCAGCAAATGTTGGACCGGTTGAAAACTGTTCTGACTACGGTTCCGCACCCGATCCCCAGCTATGATCCCACATCGCCCAAATTCGATGAACGTCGATATTGGCGCGGGCCAACATGGGCGTTCATGAACATGCTGGCGGGGTTCGGTCTGAAGGATATGGGCCACGGGGTTGAGGCCGAAGCGCTGCGCCTGAAAACCGGTCGTCTGATCGCAGGCCACGGGTTTGCCGAATACTACGATCCGATTACCGGGAGTCCTGCCGGTGGCAATTCGTTCACATGGACCGCCGCCGTCTGGCTACATTGGGCAGGGAGAAACTGATGGGCAGCATCGAACTCAAATCCGTCGAGAAATGGTTCGGCGAAGTGCAGGTGATCAAAGGCATCGACCTAAAGATCGAAGAGGGCGAGTTTGTCGTCTTCGTTGGCCCGTCGGGCTGTGGTAAATCAACCCTGTTACGGATGATCGGTGGGCTCGAGGACATCTCGCGTGGGTCACTTTTGATCAATGGGGATGACGTCACCGATAATCCACCTTCAAAGCGTGGGCTGACCATGGTGTTCCAGTCCTACGCACTTTATCCGCACCTGACCGTGGCTGAAAATATGGGGTTCTCGCTTAAAGTGGCTGGCGTATCCAAGAACGAGATTGCCGAACGTGTGGGAAAAGCCGCCGAGGTCCTCAAGCTCGAATCCTATTTGGAGCGCAAACCCAAAGACTTATCCGGCGGCCAGCGTCAGCGAGTGGCGATCGGTCGGTCGATTGTGCGTGACCCCACCGCCTTCCTGTTCGATGAGCCGTTGTCAAACCTGGACGCGGCCCTCAGGGTCGAAATGCGGTATGAGATTGCCAAGCTTCACCAGAGCCTCAACCGCACCATGATCTATGTGACTCATGATCAGGTCGAGGCGATGACACTGGCTGATCGCATCGTGGTGCTGGAATTCGGCAAGATCGCACAAGTCGGTACTCCACGCGAACTATACGAACGCCCCGCCAACCTGTTCGTGGCGCAGTTCATCGGCAGCCCGAAAATGAACGTCATTCCTTGCACTGTGTCCGGCGATCAGTTTCAGCTGGAAAACGGTGGAGGCGGCCCGTTTGATCGGACTGGTACAGCTACGATGCTGGGCATCCGTCCGGAACATATAAGTGTCGTCGAACCTGGCTCTGGTCACAGCGACGGCAAGGTTGAGGTGGTCGAGTATCTTGGCGCCGATATGTTCATCATCGTCGATTGCGGGTTTGAAGAGAAAGTGACGGTTCGCCTTGGCGGGGACACACAGATTAGGGCCGGATCACAAATCGGCTTACATTTTGCACCCGAGAAACTGCAATTTTTCGACGCGGCAGGGCAGACGATCAGTCCCGATGACCGGACGTAGCAATTCTGAGGTGGTCAGTCCGGGTCGGCCAAAAGATCGCTCTGCCCGGTTGTCAAGCCGATGCAGTCAATAGGCCGTTCCTGGCAGAATCAGAGATCTTCAGGCTGCCCGGCGAAGGGTTTTGTCGCGAGTTTCTTCGAAGGCAATGTAGGTTGAGCAGGAAAGGTGACTATCCTGCCAATTGCGCGAACCGTTGAAACGGATGATATCCGGGCGTGGATTGACCTTTGCGGATCATGTTGACCAAGTCTATGACTGTCATTCCTAAGCTTAGCATTGGAGGCGATAAGGTAGTTGGTATTGTCGATCTCGATCCAGTGGCCGGCGAAATAGACCAACACCGCATCGGCCCCCGCCGCCTTGTCGGAAAAATCACGAAGAGCCAGCCGCATGTGGCGATAGTCCAGATCGTAGAGCTCGGTCACATCAAAGTGGATACGCCCCAGTGCTGCGGCGACGTCCTGCGCGTTATTGGATGTGTTGGGAAGGTTCGAAACATAGTCATATTGTGCGTTTCTGATCACAGGCGCCATGCATTTGGCGCCCAAGATTTCCGCCAACGCAATAACCGGTCCGCATAACAAAAAAAGGCCCAGCAAAAGCGCGAGCGGCGAAAATCCAGAAAAAGCAATACGCAGCAACCAAGGTCCTGACCCTAGCACAATTTGCACCGCCGCGCGACCTTGGCGCGATGCTGCCTTGGGCGGTTTGACCAGCAAGAAGATGCGCTACCAAAACCGATCAGCGATTACTGTTTATCAAGGTTTTCACGCGCTTTTCCGGACAAAGATGCTGCGCGCAGACAAAAATGACGGGCCTAGAAGTTTTAGCGACTACGAAAGGCTCCGTTCTGTCGCCCAGCAATTCGCCCCAAAACAACCGCGCTCAGCAAGCCATTTCCTGACAGATATCCGCTGTCGCCCGTACCCGAGACACCGCAGGCGGCGCCTCCTCCAGCATAAAGGTTCTGGATCGCAGCACCATTTGCACGAAGCACCCGAGCTGAGGCGTCGATCTTCAAACCACCTTGAGTATGAAACAAGGCACCGGTGACACGTACGCCCTTGTAGGGCGGGGTCAGAGGGGGTGAACTGAAAGTGCGGCCAAACCTGTCTGTACCGCCTTCCGATATGTCCCGCAGCGTTTGTGCCAGGGAGTCAGCAGGCATGGCGAGGCGGGTCGCGAGGTCCTGAATTGAATTTGCCGAATGGATGGCCCCAACTGCCTCGGCTTGTTTGAAATCCTCAAACTGGCGCGCTATCGCCGCGATGCGCTCGTCGAAGATGGCAAAGGCTTCACCACCGGGTTGAGACAGCACAGCACGGGCGGCTTCGGAATAGCCCTGCGCCTCGTTCCAGAAGCGTTGGCCGTCGCGGTTCACCTGGACGCCACCTTCGGTGATGACGGCCCAGGTTATCAGGATGCCATGTGGATGGGCGACATTGCCGTGGCCCTGAAAGGCACCGAGGTTCTGCAAGTCGGCCCCCATTGCTTCACCCCACAAAACGGCCTCACCCCGGTTGCCGCTGTGGCCGAACCACAAGGCTTGTTCGATCTGGGGCATATGTTGGGCGACCAGTTCGCGATTGCCGCCGTACCCGTTGCAGGCAAGGATCAGACGGTCGCATTCGATGGTTTCGACGAGGTCATCCGGGCCGGTGACAGCGATACCGAGGATCTGGTCGTCGTCTCGATACAGCACCGTTGCGCGACGGTCGCAGATGATGTCCAGACCCGCGTCTTCGCAGGCGCTGCGCAGGGCATTGATCAGTTCCTCGCCCGAGCGGGTCGGAAGGCCGTGCATCCGTCTGCGGGAATGTCCGGGATAGTCGAAATCCGTCACAACCGAAAAGGGTAGGCCGTACCGATCGGTCAGCCAGTCAATGACCTCTGCGGCAGTCCCTGCCAGCAGATCCACCAGTGCCTGATCGTTCTGATGATGGGCTTTTGCCTGAATATCGTTTGCAAACAGCGCGGCAGAATCGGTGATCCCCGCGGCCTGTTGCAATCGGGTGCCCGCAGCTGGGATCAACCCCGCGGATAGGGCGGTTGAGCCGCTGGGGACCGGGTCAGCCTCGATCACTAACACATCTTGCGCCTGTTCAGCGGCAGACAGGGCCGCGACCATGCCGCAAGCGCCAGCGCCGACAATCAAAGTGCCGGTCTTCAGATCAAATTGGTCGGGCAGGGCGCTTTCAACTCTGGGGGTCGTCATAGCGCGCCCCGGCTTCCAGCATATCGGCGGTTCCGATAACTTCGTTCAAGCCACCGAAGTCGAACATGCGATCCGCAAAGGGTTTGTTGGAGCCGTTTGCGGCAAGGCTTTGGTAATAAGCCTGTGCCGTCTTGGCCAGCGCCCTTACGATACCGCCAGGGAAGATGACGATGGAATAGCTCTGCTCCTCCAGATCGCTGGCCCCGAGTATGGGGGTCGCGCCCCCCTCGACCATGTTCGCCAAAAGGGGCACGCGGTGGGCGAATTGGTCGGCAATGGCGGTGAGTTGCTCTCGGCTCTGCGGAGCCTCGATGAACAGCACATCCGCGCCTGCCTCAAGATAGGTTTCGGCGCGGTCGGTCGCGGCGGAGAAGCCTTCGACCGCGATAGCGTCCGTTCGCGCGATGATCAGCGTATCGGCACTGGCGCGTGCATCGGCCATGGCGGCGATCTTTCCGGCCATCTCCTGCGCCGGGATCAGCGATTTGTCCGACAGGTGCCCGCAGCGTTTGGGATAGGTCTGGTCTTCAACTTGTAGGGCCGAGGCTCCGGCGCGTTCGTAAAGCCGCATGGTACGCTGTGCGTTTAGCGCGTTGCCAAAGCCGGTATCCGCGTCGATTATAACCGGCAGCCCAACCCGATCCGCGATCAGGGTCATGGTGTCGGCCATTTCCGAGGCAGTGGACAAGCCGATATCGGGACGTCCAAGCCGCGTATAGGCCACGGCGGCCCCGCTGAGATACAGCGCCTCGAACCCCGCCTTTTCGGCAAGCGAGGCGGTCAGCCCGTCATAGACACCGGGCGCGACAAGAATTTTTTGCTGTTGCAGGCGGGATTTCAGGTTCATGCTGCGCCCTCCAGCCAGTTCAGTACCTCGGCGCAGGTGCGTTGATGTGTGACCGTGCCCAGTGACAGGATCGTGGCCTTATGAACTTCATCCCGGAAGGCCGCACAGCCGTCGGTCAGCATCACAGTTTCAATATTGCGCAGATGCGCGTCGCGCAGGGTCGAGGCAACGCCGCCGTTGGTAACTATCCCGCCAACGATCAGGTTTTCGATCCCCACGGCGCGCATCAGGTATTCCAACCGGGTCTGGTAGAAGGCAGAGTAGGCAACCTTTTCGATGACGAAGTCGCAAGGTTGCAGCGCGTCGACCAATGCGTGACCGAACCCGTTGGGGGCAAAATCGCCCTTGGTCAGAAAGGGGCGCAACTGTTTCAGGTGTGGGGCGATCAGCGGCTCGCCATTGCGATCGGGCACCAGCGTGAACTGGGCCGAGAAATAGCGCCCTCCGGCCTCTTGCAGCCGCCGTGCCAACGGCGCGATGCGGTCGGGCAAAGCCGCAATGGCGGGGGCCGATTGCCCGGCGCGACCGTATGCGCCCTCGGGATGCAGGAAGTCATTTTGCAGGTCGATGGTCAGAAGGGCCGTCTTTTGCGGGTCCCAGGTGATTGGATCGCTCATTCACTCGGCCTCCTTCGGTTCAATGATCGTGTTACCATAGGCATCCACGCAGCCTTGCAGATGCGGTTCGATCAGTACGGTGGTGTCGGGCTGCGTCAGGATCGCAGGCCCCTTGATGACAGCCCCGACTGGCAGGGACAGACGGTCAAAAATGGCCGTGTCGTACCAGTTTTGTGCAAAGTGAACCTTTCGTGTTGCCATTGGTTCTACCGGGCCTCGCGTTGAAGGGGCCAGCGTGGACAGTTCGAATTTGGGCCGTTTGCCTGTAACCGCGCTGCGCAGGTTCAGGATGCGGCGCATACCGTTTTTCAGAAGTCTGCCATAGGTGGCGTTGTAGGCCGCGTCAAAAGCCTGTTCTATGGCCGCGCTGTCCGGCGGATTGACCTTTCCGTCCGACACGGTGACAGTCAGCGGCACCGGTACCGTGTGCGTTTGTCCCACATAGGCCATGTCGAGCTCGAACGAGATTTCGCGTGCCTCGAACGTGGTTCGGGCGGCGTCCAGCAAGGCCATACCCTGATCGACGTGATCCTGCATGAAAGCCCCCATCGCGGTGCTGTCCAACTGCGATACCAGCGTGTTGATCGTTTGTACGAAATCCTGCCGCATATCCGCAATCACGCAGCCCATCGCCGAGGTTACGCCGGGATAGCGCGGAACGATGGCGCGGGCGATGCCGACCTCAGCCAGCATGGCCCCGGCATGCAGTGCTCCACCACCGCCGAAGGGCATAAAGACGAACCGCTTGGGATCAAACCCGCGTTCGATACTGACCAGTCGGATCGCGCCTGCCATGCGAGAATTGGCGACACGCAGGATGGCCTCGGCGGCCTCAACCGTGGACAGGTCAAGTGGCTGACCCACATGAGTGTCAATCGCCTGACGGGCCGCCTCGACATCCAGTCTTTCCAGTTTGCCGCCAATGGGATTGTCAGGGTCGATCCGGCCCAGCACCACGTTAGCGTCGGTCACAGTCGGGCGGTCATTGCCCAGCCCATAGGCCACCGGGCCGGGGTTCGAACCGGCACTTTCCGGGCCGATATTCAGCAACCCCCCCTTGTCGACCCAAGCAATTGACCCGCCGCCTGCGCCGATGGTCGTGATCTCGATCATCGGGTTGCGCACGACCATGCCAAAGTCGATTGAAGTCTGGGCCGACAGCATCGTCTGCCCTTCGGCAATCAGCGAGACGTCAAAACTAGTGCCGCCCATATCGCCGGTGATAACATTGTCGAACCCCGCCGATTGCGCGATGTAACCGGCTGCGATGACCCCTGCGGCTGGGCCAGACAGGGCGGTGCGCACCGGCAATTGGCACGCGGTACCAACGCCCATGACACCCCCGTTGGATTGCACGATCATGAACTCACCATCGAACCCGCCCGAGTGCAGTGCGTTCTCAAGCCGGTTCAAGTAACCCGAAACCTCGGGCTGAAGATAGGCGTTCAGCGCGGTGGTCGAAAACCGCTCGAATTCCCGGATTTCCGGCAGGATTTCGGATGAGGCCGAAACATGCGGGTTAGGCCAGATGTCGCGCACCGCTGCCACGGCGGCGGTCTCGTTTTCGGGGTTGGCATAGGCGTTGGCGAACAAGATCGCGACGGCCTCGCATCCCTGATCGCGCAGTTGATTGGCCGCCGCGCGCACGGCGTCCAGATCGACCGGGGTGCGGATGCTGCCGTTGGCTAAGGTGCGCTCGGACACTTCCAGCCGGTCGCGCCGATCCACGACGGGTTCGAAATCACCGCGCAGGCCCCATGTGCGGGGGCGGTCGCGGCGGCGCATTTCCAGCACGTCACGCAGGCCGTGGGTGCAGATCACGCCGGTTTTTGCGCCCTTGCGCTCCAACAAGGCGTTCGTGCCCGCGGTGGTGCCATGCACGACCACTGCAATTTCGGACAGATCTGATACCTCGCGTCCGATCCCGTCTAGGAAACCACTGGACTGATCCGGTCGGGTGGTGGGCACCTTGGCGACGGTTGCGGTGCCACCTTCTTCGTTCAACACGAAGACATCCGTGAAGGTACCGCCAACATCGACGCCAATCATATGTCCGGTCATTGCACCACCTCCCGCCAGGCGGAACCATAGGCCTGATCCGCCTGATCGGGGCTGACCAAACCGCGAGAAACGTCTTTGGCGATGTCTTCCGGCGCACGGCGTTTCGTGGCACCATATCCCCCGCCACCGGGGGTTTCCAACCGGACGGCTTGCCCTTGGCGCAACTTGATCCCTCGCATTTTCGACACCAAAGGCGGCGCTTTCCAACCATCATCCTGTTCGTAAGTGAAGACGTTCATCGCGCCATCCTGACCTTCGACGATCCCCTTGGGCGCAAAACGTCCGCGTTCTCCGAACAAAAATGCCTCGGCCCCGTTTTCTTCCAACACTTCGATTTCATAGACAGCCCCAAGACCGCCGCGATGCGCCCCGGCCCCGGCGCTGTCCGGGCGCAGGGCCCATTGCCGGAACATAACGGGATAAGCGGCTTCAAGGATTTCCATCGGCGGGATCGTGGCGGTGGAAATTGGCGCATTGCCGTGATTCAACCCGTCGCTTTCGATCGAGCCGCCGTGCCCACCCCCGTAAAAGCTGAACATTACCCAAGGCTGCCCGTTCGACCGTTTGCCCGCAATCGACAGAGCGTTGATCGTGCCATAGGCATTGGCCACCACCCGGTCCGGCGCGGCCTTGGCGAAGGCGGAAAAGACCACGTCGATCATTCGTAAGATGGTTTCAGTATATCCGCCGGTCGGGGCCGGGAACTTGGCCGAAAGCAGACTGTCATCGGGCACAATGACCTCGATGGGCCGCATCACCCCGGCATTGGCGGGCAGGGATGGGAAGACATGCTTGATGGCGACATAGGCCGTTGCGACAGTCGTCGGCAGAGCGATATTTACCGGCCCTGCACATTGCGGCGAGGAGCCGCTGAAATCCAGAACCATCCGGTCGCCCGATATCTCAAGCGCCATATTGATGCGCAGGGGCGTGTCCGTGATGCCATCATTGTCGAGGAAATCCTCGGCCTCCCACCGGCCATCAGGCAGGTCCTGCAACTCGGCTCGCATCAGTGCCTCGGCCCGATGGCCGAGCGCATCCAGCGCGGCTGATACGGTGTCCGCGCCGTATTCGTCCAGCAGCTCATCCATTCGCCGAACGCCCAGATCAAGCGCCCCCAACTGGCCGTTTAGATCGCCCATGGCGGATTGGGGCAGGCGGGTGTTGCGTAGCAGGATGTCGATGATGTCCTGATTGACCTCGCCCTTCCGCGCCAGTTTGACTGGCGGAAGAACGAACGCTTCCTGAAATACATCCGTTGCGGCGGGGTTGTAGTTTCCGGGAACCGCTCCGCCCACGTCATGCCAGTGCCCGACCGAGGCGAGATAGCAGAATAGCTGACCATCGCGAAAATAGGGCCGCACCAATCGCATGTCCGACAGATGCGTGCCGCCGATATGCGCGTCGTTGAAGATATAAATGTCGCCGTCTTCCAGATCGCCATCTGCAGCAGCTTTTTCGATCACAGCCTTCACCGCAAATGACATCACGCCCACAAAGATCGGCAGGCCGGATTTGCCCTGAACCAATGTGTCGCCAGTTGTGGCCGAATATAGCCCGTGGCTGGCGTCATGCGCCTCGGCAATGATGGGGTTGAAAGCCGCGCGGAACAGGGTTGCGTCCATCTCATCTGCGATCTGTTCCATGCGACCTGCCAGAACCGAAAGAGTGATCGGGTCAATCTCGCTCATGCCTGTGCCCTTGTTTCTGCGATGTCGTTCCAGACATCCTGCTGCGTGATCAGATTGTCGGCGACCTCGAACCGGTCGATAAAGCGGATGCCTTCGAAAGGGGTCCCATCGGGCCATTGCCCGGACAAGGTGCCCCGGCAATAGACAATCGCGGCGTCGCTTACGCCTTGCATTGCATCGAAGCCTTCATAGCTCTTGGCGATGCTGCGATAGCGCGGCGCCGCCCAGTCCATCAACTCGGACAAGTCGTGCATCGGTTGTGCTCCGGGGAAGTGCATCACGAAACCCGGTGCCAGTCGGGTCTTCGCTTTGTCGAACGCGCGTTCACTCATCTCCGCCAGAAAAGCCCGGACGATCTTTTCGGGGTCATCCTTCGCTGGCGCGGGCTGTCTGGTCTGGCCACCCCGGTAATAGTCTTCAGGTGGGAGGTCATGGATAAGCACCGTGACGAGATCAGGCGGAGCAGGCACGACGAATCGCACTGCGTCAGTCAATGCTTGGCCAAGTCGTTGTTTTTCCTTGGCGCTATAGCCTTCTATCACATGTAGCTCGACAATTGGCACGCCGCTTACCCCTCACAATTGGTATTATTTGTAATACAGCTTTGCCATCAATGGTAAGACTATTTTTGAAAGACCCATAATACTAAAGCTTGATTTTCGAAGTGTCCCTCTTACGATTGCCAATGCTGGGAAAGGGGAATCATCGGGTGAACCAGATCAAAGCGGCCAATCTTCCGGACGGAACCAAGGCGCAGCGCGTCTACCTGTCTCTGCGCGATCAGATCACCGAGGGGCAGTTGTCGGCAGGGGAGACCCTGCCGGGCGAACAGCGTCTGGCTGAGAAGTTCGGCGTGTCCCGCGTAACCATCCGGCGTGCGCTTGAGGCGCTGGCAGGCAACGGCCTGATCGAACGGCACGCGGGCAGTGGCACACGGGTATCGGGCCGGTCGCCGCATGGGGCGCGGGCGGCGATGGACTTCAACACCTTGATGCCGCAGCTTGTGGAAATGGGCCAAAGCACGACGGCCCGGCTCTTGTCGTTTTCCTATGGGAAAGCGCCCGAGGCGGTGGCGACAGCGATGGGTCTTCAGGACGACCGGCAGGTGCAGATTGCTACGCGGGTCCGCCTGACAGACGATGTGCCGTTTTCTCACCTGACAACATATGTTCCTGCTGAAATTGCCCGGAATTACTCGGAAAGCGATCTTGCCACGACACCGTTGTTCAAACTGCTGGAACGGGGTGGCGTGCAGATCGAAGAGGCGCACCAGACGGTGTCGGCAACGCTTGCGGGCCCTGACGTGGCCGAGGCTTTGGGCGTCGCGGTTGGCTCGGCGCTGCTGTCGTTGAAACGGATTGTGCGGGATGTCGAGGGCAATGGGGTCGAATACCTGTCTGGTCTTTACCGGCCTGACATGTTCCGCCTTGAGATGCCTCTGGCGCGGGTCGGAACCGGGTCAGCCCGTCATTGGGAACCCGCCATCGGCCGCAGCGAGGCCGAGGAATGACCGCCCCGCGTACAATGCTCGACAAGCTATGGGCCTCGCATGAGGTGCTGCGGCGCGATGATGGCGTGTCGCTGCTGTGGGTGGACCGACATCTTGTGCATGAAGGCTCGCACCATGCCTTTGCCAAGCTGGCAGAGCGCGGGTTGCACGTGGCCGAACCGGATCTGACCTTTGCGGTTGTCGATCACTATGCGCCGACGCGCGATCGAGGCCAGATTTCTGATCCAAAGATTGCCCGCATGATCCAGACGTTGCGCAGCAACGCTGCCCGGCACAATCTGCGGATTTTCGATCTGGATGATCCGACACAGGGTATCGTGCATGTGGTCGGGCCGGAACTTGGGCTGACACTGCCGGGTCTGCTGATTAATTGCGGAGACAGCCATACATCTACGCACGGCGCCTTTGGGGCTTTGGCTTTCGGGATCGGCGCGACCGAGGTTGCGCATGTTCTTGCGACGCAAACCGTCTGGCAACGCAAGCCCAAGGCGATGAGGATTACATTGAATGGTCAGTTGGGTCCGGGTGTCTCGGCCAAGGATATCGCGCTGAACTGGATTGCGATGCTGGGCACAGGTGGTGCGCAAGGTCACGCAGTGGAATATGCGGGGCAGACGGTGCGGGACTTGTCCATGGAGGGTCGCATGACCCTGTGCAATCTGTCCATCGAAGGAGGCGCGCGTTTCGGCATGGTGGCCCCTGATGAGGTGACGTTTGCCTATCTCGAAAACCGCGAACATGCGCCGAACGGCCCGGATTTTGAGGCGGCCTGCCGGACGTGGCAAAAGCTGCCCACTGATGAAGGTGCGGTATTCAACAGCGACGTTGCGCTGGATGCGTCCGGCATTGCTCCGACCGTGACATGGGGCACAAGTCCGGAACAGGCACTACCTGTATCAGCATCGATCCCGAATCCGGACGTGATGGACCCTGCTAAGGCAAATGCCGCCCGCGATGCGCTGGACTATATGGGATTGGCAGCGGGGCGCGCGCTGGACGGCATCCCTGTAGATCAGGTGTTTATCGGATCCTGTACAAATGGCCGCATCGAAGACCTGCGAGAGGCCGCGTTGGTCTTGTCCGGACGCGGTGCGAAAGTGCCGGGTTTGGTCTCGCCGGGATCTGCGCGTGTCAAAGCACAGGCCGAAGCGGAAGGGCTGGACCGTGTTTTCATAGATGCCGGATTGGAATGGGCCGCATCCGGCTGTTCCATGTGTGTCGGGATGAACGGCGATCTGGTAGGCGAGGGCAAGCGCTGCGCTTCGTCGACCAACCGTAACTTTCGCGGCCGGCAGGGGCGCGGTGCGCGTACGCATCTGATGTCTCCGGCAATGGTGGCTGCAGCTGCTGTGACAGGTACGATCACGGATGTTCGACCATTTTTGCAGGGCAGGGCTGCGTGATGGCCGGGTGGAGCAAGCATACGGGCCGGGCCCTGGCGTTGGCTGTTGACAATATCGACACCGATCAACTGATCCCAGCGCGGTTCATGTCGGTTCCGCGTAGCGATGGGTACGGAGGGTACCTGTTGCACGATATGCGGCGCAACGCTGATGAAGAATTGCACCCGGACTTCCCGCTCAACCGGCATGAAGACATCAGTATTCTGGTGGCAGGTCAGAATTTCGGTAGCGGTTCATCCCGCGAGGCAGCGGTATACGCTCTGGTCGATGCTGGGATACGCGCCGTCATTGCGCCCAGCTTTGGCGACATCTTCGCCAATAATGCAATCAACAACGGTTTACTACCCGCACGGGTAAGCAATTCGACGCACGAACGCCTTGTTCAGACACTGACAGACGCGCCCGCAGAGCTTTCGGTTGACCTGCCCGAAGGCCGGTTCACTTTGGAAGGCCGCACTGAGAAATTTGAACTGGACGAAGGATGGCGCGTCAAGCTGATCAATGGCTGGGATGACATTGACCTGACCCAACAGCACGCGCAGACAATCCGTGCTCACCGACACCACCGCAGTCAGACCGCGCCTTGGGCATGGCCTGCACTTTGCGAATAAGCCACGTCGCGCAAAGACGACGCAACAGGCCAAAAGGCCACGAAAACAAGGGGCGCATTCAGAAAACTGCCCCAACAACATGTGGAGGAAGAACCATGAAACTGAACTCATTGGCTGGCCTGTTCGCCGGAGCCGTGATGGTTGCCGGAGCAGCCAAAGCGGAAGAAACAATCTCTGCCGTGCACGCCTTTCCTGAAACTCTGATCTACACCCAGAGCTTTCTGGATTTTGTTAATAAAGTGAACGAGGCGGGTGAAGGTGTCATTCAGATTGACGTGCGCGGTGGCCCCGAGGCCATCGGCATGTTCCAGCAACCCGACGCGGTGCGCGATGGCATTGTCGATATGGTTTATACGCCGGGCTCTTTTTACGGCGGTGCGCTGCCTGAAAAAGACGCGATGGTAGCCTCAAACCTGACCGCGATTGAGACCCGCCAGAATGGCGGGATAGCGCTGATCGATCAGATTCATCAGGAAAAAATGGGTCTGAAGTATCTCGGCTGGTTCGACAGTGGTGTTTGCTACAACCTCTGGACCCGGAATGAGCCCAGCTTTGACGCCGATGGCAATCTTGAGGTCGAAGGGCTAAAGCTGCGCGGCAACAACGTGTATAATGCGTTCTTCACCAACTATCTGGGCGCGCAGGTAATCGACTTGCCAACGGGTGAGGTCTATTCAGCCCTGCAACGCGGCGTCGTGGACGCGACCGGCTGGACCCAGATCGGTCTGATCGACCTGAAATGGAACGAATTTTTGAACTACCGGATCGAGCCCTGTTTCTTCTCGACCGATCTGGGCGTCATTGTGAATCTGGAGCGCTGGAACTCGCTGTCGGATGAGGCCAAGACGATCCTTCAAGACGTGGCGATCCAGCATGAGAAAGACAGCGTCGAAGCCCTGCGCAGCAAACGGGATGATGATTTCGCCGCACTGGATGCTGCAGGCATGACCGTAGTCAGCTTGGAAGGTGAAGCCAAGGCGAACTACCTTGCCGCTGCGCGCGAAAAAACGTGGGAGCGGATGAATGGCCTTATGGCAGAACAGCCGGGTGGAACCGACAACTATGATCGCCTGATCGAGTTGTTCTACGATCTCGACGCAGCAAACTAAGACCAAGGACAGGCCCGCGGAAACCCTGCGGGCCTGACCGGAATTCGGGGCAATGCAGGCATGACCATGAAAAAGGCCTATGATGCGGTGCTTTTTGGCATGGCCATTCTGGCGGGGCTGTTGCTGGTCTGGCTTATGCTGTCTGTTATTACCTCGGTGCTGATGCGCAATGCAGGGCTTCAGCCTTTTGCGTGGCTGTTCACCTCGGCCGAATACGGGCTGTTGTATATGACGATGCTGGGCGCTCCCTGGCTGGTGCGCGAAAAGGGCCATGTACATATCGAGCTGGTTACGGCTGCTCTGCCATTGCACCTGCGCCGGATCGTCAGCCGTTCGGTCGCAGCTGCCTGCGTGCTGGTCTGCCTGATCCTTGCGTGGCAGGGGGGCGATCTGGTTCTGACTAATATCGAACGCGGGGACTATGATACGCGCGCCTACTACTTCCCCCGCTGGATGCTGACCATCGCCTTTCCTCTGTCCTTTGGGCTGATGGCGATTGAATTTTCACGCTTTGTGTTTGGCCCTAACCTGATGCACAGCGGCGAAGCAGGGATACATGAATAATGGAATGGTACGAGGCCCTTGCCCTGCTGTTGGGCTCGATCGTGTTCCTGATGGCCATCGGAATGCCGGTTGCGCTGGCCTTTCTGGCCGCGAATATTCTGGGGGCGTGGGTATTCATGGGCGGCGAGCGCGGGGTGACACAGCTGCTCAACAACGGGCTGGGGGCGTTGACGAAATACGCCCTGATGCCCATCCCGCTGTTTCTGCTGATGGGTGAGATTTTCTTTCACACCGGCCTTGGTGGGCGAATGTTCAACGCAATCGACAAGCTGCTTGGCCGATTGCCCGGGCGGCTCAGCTATGTGACTGTTCTGGGGGGAACGGCCTTTTCTACTTTGTCCGGGTCGTCGATGGGGTCCACCGCGCTGCTGGGGTCGCTGATGGTGCCCGAGATGAAGCGGCGTGGTTACAAATCGCACATGAGCATCGGCCCCATTTTGGGCACGGGCGGCCTTGCGATCATCATCCCACCCTCGGCGCTTGCGGTTCTGCTGGCCACGCTGGCGCAGATCGACGTCGCTGCGTTGCTGATCGCGGGTGTCATTCCCGGCCTGATCCTGGCCGGGTTCTATATCGGAACGATCTGGCTGCAGACCCGGATCGACCCGACCGCCGCACCGGCTTATGACGTCGAACCGATGTCGATGGGGTACCGCCTGAAATTGCTGATGACCGAGGTGGTTCCGATGGTCGGCGTCATGGTCGTGATCATCGTTCTAATGATCAAAGGCTTTGTCACCCCGTCCGAGGCGGCGGCTTTCGGGGCATTGGGTGTACTGATCCTCGCTGCCGTTTTTCGCTGCCTGACATGGGAGGCGATGAAGAAGTCCGTCATTGGCGCGCTCAAAGTAACGCTGATGGCTTACCTGATCGTCTTTGGTTCGGCGACGTTCAGTCAGCTCTTGGCCTTTTCCGGCGCGTCCCGAGGGCTGGTCAATTGGGCGATTGCGTTCGATCTGGCCCCTCTGGCGATGCTGACGGTGATGTTCGCCGTCCTACTGCTGCTGGGCATGTTCATGGAGCAAATCTCGATCATGCTGCTGACGGTACCGATCTTTTTCCCGCTGGCCCAAACGCTCGGGTTCGATCCGATTTGGTTCGGCCTGATCATGTTGTTGTCGCTGGAAATCAGTTTTACGACGCCGCCCTTTGGGCTGCTGCTGTTCGTGATGAAAGGCGTCGCCCCACCAGGCACTACGATGCGCGAGATCTATACCTCGGCCTTCCCGTTCATTTTCTGCTCGCTATTGCTTGTGGTGCTGCTGATCGCCTTCCCAGGGATCGCGTTGACCTTGCCGTCCTTGTGACATTTTGCGCGTAGGCTGACACTGTTTTGCAGGGCGCAATCACATAGATCACATCATCTCGAATCCGGTATCGGTTTGCCCCACAACCAACATTGTCGAGGTCTCGGCAACTTCGGGAAGGTTTTGAACCGTGGTGGTAATGAACAGACGCAGGTCCTCGATATCCGGAAACCAGGCTTTCAGGATATAATCCGCCGCACCGGTCACCATCAGGCATTCCGAGACCTCGGAACTCTGTTTTACAGTTTGTTGAAAAACCGCATGGCCGTCTGGGTTGTGTTTCGCCAGTTTCACTGAAATCAGCACACAGATTTGTTTCCCAAGATTTTCCGGCGAGATGTCTGCGTGATACCCGCGAATAATCCCGGCCTGCTCAAGCTTTCTGACCCGGCGGGCGCAGGGCGTCGGTGAAAGCCCAACAATTTCGGCAAGATCACTTATGGCAAGGCGCCCATCGCGCCGTAGTTCCGCCAGTATGCGTTTGTCGATACTATCCGGGTCGAACATTAACGTTTTCCTCTATTTTAATGCTAAAAATTAGCATAAATCATCAATATTGACAGGGATAAAAGCGAAGAACGCCGAGAAAGCGCGCGCGACTTTGGCTATCCTTCCGAAGAACCGATCAGGAGACTTAATGTGAAGTTGGAAAACAAACTGGAACGTGTGGGCGAGCCGGTTGTCGAGCCCGCAGCCTTTGCCGGTTGGTTGTCTGAGACAAATGAAATCACACGAGCTTTTCTCGCGGCCGGTCAAATTCCCGGTCTGCTCAACATAGCTGGGGGGCTACCTGAACCTGCGACCTATCCCGGTCCCCAGATCGCAAAATTGGCCCAAAGGGTTATTGAGACCCACCCGACCGAGACACTGGGATATGGTCCGATCGAAGGCCTCCCGGAATTGCGCAATGCCATTGCGCACCGGTTTTCTACCAAAAACGTAAAACTGACTGCCGCAAATGTGTTGATAACAACTAGCGGCATGCAGGCGCTCGACCTGTTGGGAAAGGTCTTGCTGAACGAAGGGGATCTGATTGCGGGGCAGTTTCCGACCTATCTGGGAGCTCTTGACGCATGGCGACCCCGTCGCCCGCGCTTTCGAAACATGGATCTGAATGCCGCCGCGTTCGACCCGTTTCAAGCCATGAAAGGCGCAAAGTTTGCCTATACTGTGCCCAATTTCTCTAACCCGACAGGACGATTGGTCGGATTGGAGGCGCGCCGCACCTTGCTGGCCGCGTCCCGTCAAACCGGGGCATGGCTTGTCGAGGACGATCCCTATGGCAGTCTTTGCTACGACGGTCCTTTGCCCCCGAACCTGCTTGATCTAGCGCTTCAGACTGGGGAATTGTCCAACACCGTCTATCTGGGCACGATGTCGAAGCTGATCTCCCCTGGTTTACGCGTGGGCTGGGTGATTGCGAGGCCCAAGATGATCTCCGCACTGACACTTGCCAAACAAGGGTCGGACATGTGCACAAGCGGTATCACCCAGCGTATTACGTATGAAATCCTGAAATCCGACTTGATCAAGGCAACACAATCGCAGGTCCTGGACATGTATTGCAGGCGACGAGATGCCCTGTGTGCGGCTCTGAATTCCTATCTGGCGGAGTGGTTCGAATGGGAGGTGCCCGCAGGCGGCATGTTTGTCTGGGCTCGTGCGCGGGATGAGAGTATCGACACGGACCGCTTGTTTGAAATTGCGCTGGACGAAAAGGTTTGTATTTCGCCTAGTAGCGTTTTTGATGCCCATGGGGAAAACAGGCAGGGGATCCGTCTGAATTTCACCTTAAACGACGAGGCCAAACTGACCGAAGCCGTCCAACGATTGGCGAAAGCTGTTCAGCGTCAACTTGCCGAGAAAGGGTAAAGAATGTCGGTAACCATACATCCCGAAAACATTCCCTTAAGTCAGGACCAAGTCGAGGCGTGGCGGGGTGTGCCCGCCAGTATCGTGGCCGACTTGCAGCCTTCCAGTCTGATCGATCCGGCGATTCAGGTAAGAAACTTGGATGCCGGGCCACTGCATCTGCTGGGGCGGGCCCGGACTGTCTCGGTTTCGCCACCTGATTTCGGGGGCGTCATTCACGTTTTAGACCATGCAAAGCCCGGCGAAGTTGTTGTGATTGCCGCCAACGGTGAAACAGAATTCGCCATGATAGGTGAAATTCTAGGCGGGCACCTGAGGGACCTCGGCTGCAAAGGGGTTGTTGTAGATGGGGCCGTACGTGACATAGACACGCTGGGTTCATGGGAGGATTTTCCTGTCTTCGCCCGAAGCATTACGCCCCGTGGCCCCACCAGCGCTAACGATGGAGAAATCAATGCATCAGTCTCTTTCGGCGGATGCAAAATAGCTTCGGGTGACCTGATTTTGGGTGACCGTGACGGACTTGTGGTCCTTTCTCCGGTTTCTGCCCGTGATCTTCTATCCGACGTGAAGGACAAAATCGGCAAAGAAGCGGAATGGGTCGCAGGGCTCAAGGCGGGTAAGAACGCCATGGATGTGTTTGGCCTTTGAACTTCTGGGCCGTTCCGAAACTGAGACGCTCAAACGGCGTCGCGAAGACGGGTTCAATCTAAGGAATTTTATCTCTCTAACTCGTTATCTTATGAAAGGAGACGCATGCGCTCGTTAGCGCGCCTTGCTTCAGTAGTAGATCTTGTAATCCATGTTATGTTAAAAACATTGTGTTATTTAACGCCAGCAAAAAGTTCACTGGTCAAACAGCTGAACACGACCTTACTGATCTTATCTTCAGGCTCTCAGCGACAATACCCGTGTCAGTCAGTGGCGGTGAAAATGGTAGTATCCGTTTCCATAGAAGGGATGATGCGGTTCAGGCTGATACAACCGGTTCGGATCATGCGGTGGATAGTGACAGGCTGGGTCTTGTGGTGAATGGTAGCAATACGGCCCGGGGACTGGGTGATAAGGATGGTAGTAGCGGTTCCAATACGCAAACCAGGGATAGGCTTGATAGTGGTTTTCCCAATAGGCCTGGCTGAACTCTACAATGGCAATTCCCAATGCGGCTGCGATGACGGGGTTCATCACCTTGGTCTGTCCCTCGCTATCAACCAAAATGTAGTTCGAAGCGATCCAGCCGCGCGCCGAATTCCAGGAGACGTCGCACCAAGTATAGCCCGGTTGACAGCCATAAAGCTCGATCGTTGCGTCTTGCGGTAATGTAGCCACCACGGGATAGTTTGTGCCTGGCCCTGCGCGCATATGAACTGAGGTGGTTGTGTGCGCTTGAGTTTCGGCAAGTGCCGCGCTCAGCGAGAATGCCAGAAAGAAAGTGGCCGCCAGAAAAGGCACAAAAATTCGCATAATTCGATCCAATCCAAATTCGTCTTTTTGCACTACAACCGTCAAAAAGACGCTCGTCAAGTTAACCTTTCAGGCGATCACGAAAGCGGATTTTCTCAAGGTTCGGACCCCGTATTTACGCCTGTCCTTGCAGACAAGTTTGAGTCTATTCTGCCGAGCGCAGTAACTTACCAATTCAATTGATCGGACCTGTTTATGCCAACGCTTTTTCATGCCCCATTCACATGTTCATTGGCTGCGCGGTTCGCCGCAGCCGAAGCAGGTGTCGAACTGGAAATTGAACCGTTGCACCTGCGCAGTAAAAATCTGGCGGCAGGTGGTTCACTCTATGACGTGAACCCCTTGGGGCAAGTGTCGGTTCTCAGCTTTGACGATGGAACCAAACTAACCGAAACCTCGGCAGTCATTGCCTGGATTCAGGCACAGTCCAAAGACAATGATTTCCGGATATCGCCTGACAGCCCGGAGTATTTTCAGATGCTGCGCTGGCTGGCTTTCTGCGCGACGGAACTGCACAAGGGGCTGTTTCGTGTGGTGTTCTACAAGGAAGCCACGGATGAAGTGAAAGATCGTGTACGAGCTCTGGCACCGCTCAGGTTTCAGATAATTGAGGATCATTTGAACGGGCGCGATTATCTGTTGGGTAACAGGTTTTCGGCGGCGGATGCCTATCTGACGTGGTTCTTCGTTTTGTCGGATCATGCAAAAGTTGATCACTCGGCCTTTCCAAATCTCAACGCCTATCGAGCCCGTGCCTTGTCGCGCCCGACTATTGCCGCTTTGATCGATGACGACCGGGCGCTGGATCGCAGGCTAAAAGAACTGTTTTCCGCTTAAGTCTCCAAGTTTGAAACCAAGGGAAATTGGTTAAATTGCGAGCGAACTGAATCGAAACCAATCTGGTCTTGGCAAAAGCCAGTCAGGAGTTATGAAAACCCCATCCCCGACCAGAAGGCGTACTTCAATCAGGACCAGCTCATAGCCTGCAGGGCAACTGATCCAAGATCATGAAGGTGATCGCCAGAAGTCGGGGATGGGCATCGCGTCAGCCGTTATTAGGGAAAACTTCGACGCGATATCGCTTAGATTGACGAGGAATTTTCAAACGTGTTCGGTCGACCCCATTCTGTGAAGCAACCTGTCGCTAGTTGACCGGAGAGCCACATCAACCGAAGGTGCCAAGTTAAAGACGAGGATATACAAGCCAAGTCAACTCGACAGAACATTGGCCTGCCAGTACGTCTCAATTGCCTGACAAAACGTGTCAGAACCAAGATCTGATCAAGGAATTTAGGATAGAAAAGGTCTAGACGCCGCTGTCTCGATATGCCGATGCTGTCATTCCGGCCTGCTCGCGGAAGAACCGACCAAAGGATTCCGGGGTTTTATAGCCGCAAAGATGGGCCACGATCTGGATCGGCATGTCTGGCTGGTTCACCAAATAGGATTTTGCCAGTTCGAATCTTGCGCGACGGATATGATTGCCGAACGTGTCGTTGTGGTCTTGAAACGCGCGAAACAGGGACGATCTGGAACATTGGATTGCATCCGCGACCGAGTCGGCCCTCAGATTTTCGTCCCCAAGATTTAATGCGATGTAACGCGTCGCAGCAGTATGAAGGGCGTGCGTTTGCGCAGGGGCGCTCGCAGGTGGCGGATCAGAACCCAGGCGCGACAAGGCCCCCAGAGCCAGGCTTTGCAACGAGTCAATCAGATGCAGAGTTTCAACTTCAGAAAGCTTGGTGCACTCCTTGGCCATCATATGCAACTGACTTTCCAGGAAGGGGGCCAACCCATTGGGTGCCATTTGGGCAACCCCCCTGCCCGCGGGACGGACCTCGCCCCCTAACTGATCCCGGATCAGCTCCATCGGAAGGGTCATGTAGACATGCGAATGATCTCGCGTGCGGGTTGAAACTGGGACTGAACCGTCCAGAACAACCAGGTTCGACCCCGCCGTGACCGTCTGGCCGTCGCCATCCTTGGTTTCAAGACGAACGGCCCCGGAAATTGTCGAGCTAAGAACCAAATAGTCCCCCGTCGGTTGACCGAAATAAGTGGTCGTATCGTCTGAACGGGTAAATCCGAAGGTCGCGCCCGAGGGCGCGCTAAAATAGGAAAGCTGGCCTTTATAGTTGGCCTCGCGCGATCGGTCCGACGCGTCCATAGAAACCCACGGGTGCAGGCTGCGCCAGAATTCAAACTTTTCCTTGGGGCGGAATTTTTGGGTCGAAAGATGGACGAACCGATTTTCGGCTGCGTTGGCGTTTCCGTCTGAAATGGCACGCTCCTTCGATCCTGCGGGTCGAACCGGGGATCGACCAAATTACCTTTGCGAATTCCCAAAAGCTAGGCTGCGCAACAAGAGGTTGTCTACCCTTTGATACCGGGTTCGAAATTCAAAATAGCTTTCTCACAACTATGATTTAGTCGTTCCAAAAACCTCAAACAGAACTCGGTCGGGCGGCACGTCCGCGTTCTCAAGCCCCGATTTCAGATCGGTTACAAACCCAGATGGGCCGCACAGCATGTAGTGGGCATCGCGTCCGACACCCAACGCCAGAAGGTCGGTGGCCGAAATCCGACCTGTCGCGTCAAAGTCCTGTCCCAGCTGGTCTGTGCTGTCGGGTGTGCTGTAGAAGATGCGTTTTCTAAGGGTGCGGTTTGTAGCCACAAGCTGTCCAACCTCGTCCGCCATGGCGTGGTGGCGCCTGTTGCGCGCGGCATGCACGAACCAGACCGGGCGTTGGCTCCCCTGCCCCGCGAGCTGGTGCAGTATCGCCAGCATCGGCGTTAAACCGACGCCTGCGCTGACCAGAACCAAAGGCGCATCACCTTGGGGAATGATGAAATCCCCGGTGGGCGGCTTGGCTTCGACAACATCTCCGATGGCCACGTTATCATGCAAGAAACGTGAGGCGACACCACTGGCCTCGCGTTTGATAGTTATCCGGTAGTGGTCGCCTCCTGCTGTTCCTGACAGGGAATAGGTGCGGCGGACCTTTTTGTCATGCGACGGGATATCCAATGCGATGGGCAGGTGCTGACCGCCTTGAAACAACTTCAGCGGATCGCCGTCGGTTGCCGCAAGATGGAAGGACGTGATCCCCTCAGCCTCGACAACCTTGTTGGTGACGATCAATTTCCGGGATGGTGTCGGTTGCGCTGACCATCTGAGCGTCAGCGCCTCGGGCCGGTCGATCACGGCGTCGAGCTCGACTTCTATCATGCGCAGAATGTTCGGATCGCGCGCTTCTTCGGGAGACCAGTCAATCGTGGCGCGCCCGGTCAGATGCAACAGTCCACCGGTTTCGAAATCGACAAACAGCAACCCGACGCGAGGGTCCTGCAGCAAGTTGCCAATCGTATTGAAAAAGTTGTTGCCCGAGTAATCGGGGATGCGCAGACGGTTTGGGCTGATCACGCGAACAAATCCCGGCTCGCCCCCCCTGTGAGACGCATCATACCCGTTCGAGGCCGCCCCTTGTTGTCCTTGCTGACCAGAGCCAATGAACAAAGTGTCGGCGGCTTCAATCCGCTTGATCTGTGCGGAATTGAGGCTTTCCGATGTTAGTGGCCGGACGGGCTGGTTGCGTTGAACCCGCCACCAGTCCCGTTCGTTGATATATTGGGGGCAGTTGCCGAATGTCTGACGGATATCTATGGCGAGCCCACTATCGGTTGGCCGCGTTCTGCCGCTGAACCGGTTGCGTCGCCTTGTTGCAAGCTCGATCCCGACCACGCCAATATCGGTTCCGGCTGTCAGTGTCTGCGCCAGCGGGTCAGATGGATCCGGGGTTGTGTCCAAGGTTATTGTGTGGGCGTCAGGGGACCGGACAAAGCCATCGCGCCCTTCGATAATACTCGCCCAGACCCGGCCTTTTGTGTCTGCGGACGCAGCAACCAGAAAGGGTTGCGCCTGATAAAAGGTGCGGTGCTGGTCGGGCATGAACTCTCGGATGAAAGGCGCACCTTTTGTGGCGATATAGCCAACGCCCGCGCGTTGCTGCGCGGCAAGTTCGCCTGCGTGGAACGGAGTTGCGGCATCGGTCATCGTCCTGATCCCTTCGGTTGCTAAAAGTCCCAAGGCCAGACATGCCGACCTTGGGGCGGGTTTGGTTCAGGCCACAAGGCCAGCGGCGGTTGCGGGCATGGCTTCGAACCCGTTCAGCGCCTCGAACCGGGCAATCCAAGCGCGCACGTTCGGATAGGGTTCAAGCGAGACATTCCCCTCGGGCGCATGGGCGGTGTAGGAATAGGCGGCGACATCAGCGATGGTGGGTCGATCCCCGACCAGCCAATCGCGGCCTTCCAGACCCGTTTCCAGCTTTTGCATCGCCTTGGCAGCGGTGGTTGCCGCGAAGTCAACGTCCAGCGGGGCGCCAAAGACAGTAATCAAGCGCGCCGCGCATGAGCCAAAGGCGATTTCGCCCGCAGCCAGGGTCAGCCATTTCTGGACTTCAGCTTCCCCGACCGCATCGCTGGGCATCCAGTCCGGCGCGTATTGACGGGCGAGATACACCAGAATTGCATTCGAGTCCGAGACAACCACATCGCCATCTTCCAAAACCGGTACTTGGCCGTTGGGGTTCATCGCCAGAAACTCGGGCGTCTTATGCGCACCAGCGACCAGATCGACAAAGACAGCCTCATGCGGGATATCCGCCAGCTTGGCGAAAACCAGCGCCCGGTGAGCATGGCCTGACTTTGGGAAATGGTGAATGCGAACTGGGTTAGACATGTTGTGGCTCCGATCATTGAATAACTGTGAACTGGAGCGACAGATAACGCTTGCACGGGTTGATGATAATTGCCACTTTTGGTGGATGATTAAGCCCTGAGAGGGCGCAATAACCATGGATAAGATAGACCGAATGCGCGCATTTGCGCTGGTGGCCAAGAACGCCTCTTTCACCGCCGCCGCCCAGCGGTTGGGCAAATCTGCGCGACTGGTCAGCAAATACGTGGCTGATTTGGAGGACGCGCTGGGGGTGCAATTGCTGAACCGGACCACACGCAGCGTGTCTCTGACTGATGCGGGCGCGACCTATCTGACTATGTGTGAGCCGCTACTGGACGGGTTTGACGAGTTGGAGGAAACGGTCAGAAATGCCCAGACATCCTTGCAGGGCGTTATTCGAATCTCGGCGCCGACCGGGTTTGGCTCTGTCCGTCTTGCGCCGTCTCTGGCTGCTTTCGCCACCCTACATCCCGAGGTCGAGATTGATCTGCAACTATCCGACCGTCGCGTGTCGATCATAGAGGAAGGGCTAGATCTGGCCGTCCGCATCGGTCCGATGCGCGATAGCTCGCTAAAGATCCGGCAGTTGGGGCCGATGCCCCTGATCATCTGTGCGGCGCCCGCGTATCTGGCGCGTGCTGGCGTGCCTCAACATCCATTGGAGTTGGCAAACCATGATTGCATTCTGGACGGCAACATGTCCGAACCCGCCTTGTGGCCGTTTAGTATTGATGGAGAGGATGTGGCAGTACAGGTGAGTGGGCGGTTGAAAGCGAATGCTCCGGCCGCGTCAGCACAGCTTGCGGTCTCTGGCGCGGCAATCGCGCGATGTCCGGCCTATACGGTCGCCAGAGAACTGCAATCAGGTGCATTGGTCGAACTGTTCTCCGACCATCGCGTCACCCCCTATGTCGTCGCCGCCTTGTTCCCTCAGAACCGCCGCCTTACCACCCGAGTCCGTGCTTTGATCGATCACCTTGCCGGTGACGAGTTGATCTGCAACGCGGGCGTCTGACAGGTTGCAGATCGCTACTTCGACATCGAGTTCGACAAGATGCGCCTTTTTTCCGCCATGGCTTCTCGACGCCGCCTTTCCAGACCGAGTTTGAAGGATTCCTCGACGAAATCGATGTGATCGTGCGCGGCTTTCTGTGCACGGGTTTCGTCGCCGTCTATGACGGCCTGCCCCAGTTCGCGATGCTGTTCCATCAACTGTTTGCCGGTTCCGTCGATGGTTTTCAGAAAATCGCGATTGTAAAAGACGCCTTGGCGGGTCAGTTCATAAATTGACGCCATCATGTGGATCAACGTTGCGTTCTGGCTTGCGTCGACAATGGCTGCGTGCAGCGCGAAATCCGCCTCTCGCGAAGCCAGAGCATCCCCTTCACGCCAAGCGCGTTCATCCTCGGCCAGGATTTCAGAGATCCGCTCCTTGTCTGCCGAGGTTGCACGACGCGCGGCCAGACGGGCGGCAAACCCTTCCTGTTCGCGGCGGTATTCCAGATAATCAAAAAATGCCGGTTCGTGCCGTTCATAGAGCGCCAGCAAAGCGGGCAACATGGCGCTTCCGGTCAGGGCGGCGACAAAAGTGCCTTCTCCGTGCTGCGTGGTGACAAGACCGCGTTCTTCCAACGTATGCAGCGCTTCGCGCAGTTTTGGGCGTGAAACCCGCAGCATTTCGGCCAGCTCTCGCTCGGATGGTAGCCTGCGACCCTGTTTCAACACGCCCGAGGCAATCAGATCTTCAATCTGCGCAACCACCGCGTCCGCCAGTGATTCGTGGCCAATCGGTTCAAAAATCGCAGTTGGGGTCATGTCGGGCCGCCTTTCTGATCAGGGTCCTGTACATAGCACTTGGTAAAATAAGTTAACCTTTGAAACCTTAGTATTCAACTTAATATTTGCCGCCAGGTTGTATTCCCGGAAAGTACACTTTTCACTGTTTTGAAAGAGAAAAATCGCAAAGAAACTGAAGCCGGGTGCTCTTGCACTCTTTCCAGTTGTGAAAAATTTCAAACCGATGGGCAGTTGCGTGACCAAACCAGTGGTAAATAAAGTTGTTGACTGATTGCTATGGTAAACTTTATTGACCACTCAAGGCGCCAGACAACCTTGCGTCACAGATTGATTGGACGTTGCGTCCGAAACATCCCGGAGGAGAATTCATGAAAAAGACCCTGACGAGCCTTGCGGTTGCTGCCAGCCTGATGGCTGCACCCGCGCTTGCCGCTGATAAGTTGCTGTTGAAAACCCCGATCGCATTCTCGACCGAATTGCCCGGTCTGGGCTCGCCTATTCCGCGCGTGGCCGAACAGCTTGAGCTGATGTCGGGCGGCACGTTGAAGATGAAGGTCTATGAACCCGGCAAACTGGTCCCGCCGTTTGAAATTCTGGACGCGGTGTCGACTGGCAAGATCAACTCGGGCTACACAACCGCCGGCTACTGGGCGGGTAAAATCCCGGCTGCACCGCTGTTCTCGGCGGTACCTTTCGGCCCCGAAGCCGGCGAATACATGGCGTGGCTCTACTATGGCAACGGTATGTCGCTGTATCAGGAAATGTACGACCAGGCGGGCTATAACGTCCACGTCATCCCCTGCGCCGTTATCGCGCCTGAAACATCAGGCTGGTTTGCATCCGAGATCAACAACCCCGAAGACCTGAACGGCCTGAAGATGCGCTTCTTTGGTCTGGGCGGCAAAGTCATGCAGAAACTGGGCGTTGCCACTTCGCTGCTGCCCGGTGGTGAGATCTTCCCGGCGCTGGAAAAAGGCGCGATTGACGCGACCGAATTCTCGATGCCTGCAATTGACGCCCGTCTGGGCTTCCACAAGCTGGTCAAGTACAACTACTTCCCCGGCTGGCACCAGCAAGCGACTGTGTTTGAGCTGATGATCAACAAGGACGTTTGGAACGAAGCCAGCGATCAGCACAAGGCGATCATCGAAAATGCCTGTAAGGCCTCGATGACCGACAGCTTTGCCGAAGGTGAGGCCATTCAGCACGCCGCACTGATCGACAACGTTGAAAACAACGGTGTCACCATCAAGCAATGGTCGCCCGAGATGTTGGACACGTTCCGCGCGACCTGGGAAGAGGTTGCCGCTGAAGAGGCTGCGAACGACGCCTTCTTTGCCAAGGTCATGGATGACATGACCCAGTTCCGCGATGGCTATGACCTGTGGAAAACCAACGCGTTCCTCCCCCGTCAGTAAGCTGAATTGCTGACGCTGCCGGGGCGGCGGCCTTCCTCTGCCGCCCTGGTTCTCTCAGGATTTATACCTGCAATCCCTTGACCGCGGTTAAGCCGGTCAACCGAGCGAGGATTACACATGGCCACGCCTAAAGACCTCAATGATCCGGTCGAAGCCTATGAAGGCCTCCTGGAGCACCCCGATACAGACCGCCAGAAAATTGCCGTTGCCATCGACTCGGGCGTAAAGGCCGTTGGGCATGTCGTGATGTGGGCGAATGTGCTGCTGGTGGCAGCGATCTTTTCACAGGTTTCGCTGCGCTACCTTTTCAGCCAGAACTATCCCAAGCTGGATGAGATCCAGTGGCATTTCTACGGCATCGTCACGATGATCGGCATTTCCTATGCCCTGATCACCGACAGCCATGTGCGTGTGGACGTGCTGCATATGCAGCTTTCCCGACGCGCCCAGCGAGTAATCGAAGTCATCGGCATCCTGACCCTGCTGACCCCGTTCATCTATCTGATGATCGACCAGGGGTTTGACTATTTCTACGAAAGCTTCCGCGTCAACGAACGCTCTGACAGCCCGACTGGCTTGCCGGCACGGTGGGCGTTCAAGGCCGTCATTCCGATCAGCTTCGTGCTGCTGGCGCTGGCCGCCCTCGCTCGGCTGATCCATGACGGCCACGCGCTGATCTACGGCCCCGAAAGCGAACGTGAGGGCGCTTCCCTGCGCCGCATTCTGCTGGTACTGGCCGTCTTTGCCGCCGTCTGCGTTGGCCTGACCTTCCTGGTGGAGACCACCGAAGAAAAGCTGGTCATCGCCATGTTCCTGACCTTCATCGCGCTGCTCTTCACCGGCTATCCGGTTGCATGGGTGCTGGCGGGTGTCGGTGTCGCTTATTGCGGGCTGGCTTATTTGTTCGACAACGACCTGATGCTGTGGACGGGGCTGGAAAGCACCTTTACCGGGCTGGACTATCTGACGCTGGGTGCGGTGGTGAACCGGGTCTACGCGACCATGTCCAATGCGGTTCTGGTCGCCTTGCCGATGTTTATCTTCATGGGTCTGATGCTGGACGAATCCGGCGTGGCCGAGCGCCTGATGTCTTCGATGCAGCGCCTCTTTGGCACAGTACGCGGAGGTTTGGCGATCACCGTGACCCTGATCGGGATCATCCTTGCGGCTTCAACCGGGATCATTGGTGCGTCTGTCGTGTTGCTGGGCGTGCTCTCGCTGCCCTCGATGATGCAGCAGAAATATCAACCTACGCTGGCAGCGGGCGTCGTTTCCGCGTCGGGCACGTTGGGTATTCTAATCCCGCCCTCGATCATGCTGGTCATTATGGCCGACCAGATGGCCCTGTCGGTGGGTGATTTGTTCATGGCCGCCGTCTTCCCCGGAGTGATCATTGGTGGCCTCTACCTGACTTACATCTTCATCTTGGCGCTGGTGAAACGCGACGCGGCCCCTGTCCCCGAGGGCGCTACGGCCCCCGATTGGGCAGCCGTCAAAGACGTGTTGATCGCTGTCATCCCGACGCTGCTGCTGATCCTCGCGGTGTTGGGTTCGATCTTTGCAGGCCTGACCACGCCAACCGAGGCCTCAGGCATCGGTGCATTGGGTGCGACCCTGCTGGCCTTGGGCTATCGCAAGCTGACCTTCCAAAAGCTGTGGAACGTGCTGGTGTCGACCTTCAACACCACCGCCTATATCTTTGCAATCTTCCTAGGCGCGACCGTGTTCTCTTATGTACTGCGCGAACTTGGCGGCGATGAACTGATCGAACATGTGGTTCAGTCCACCGGCTTTGGAGCCAATGGCACGATCCTGTTCATCCTGTTCATCGTTTTCCTGCTGGGCTTTGTGCTGGACTGGATCGAGATCACGCTGATCGTCCTGCCCCTGATGCGCCCGATCGTGAATGGGCTGGGCATCGACATCCCCGGCTTTGGCGTTTTGGACGAACCCGCGCTGGTCTGGTTCGTGATCCTAGTGGCAGTCACGCTGCAAACCAGCTTCCTGACACCTCCGGTTGGCTTTGCCTTGTTCTATCTCAAAGGCGTTTGCCCGCCAGAGATTAAACTGACCGACATCTACAAGGGCATCATCCCGTTTGTCCTGCTGCAACTGACCGGGCTGGCGTTGGTCTTCTTGTGGCCCACATTGGCCACCTGGCTGCCATCCGTCGCGTATTGATAGGAGGAAGAGACATGCGTCTGACCGATTGCCATAACTTCCACGATTTCCGCCAACTGGCCAAGCGCCGCCTGCCGGGACCGATCTTCAACTATATCGACGGCGGTGCCGATGACGAGGTGACGTATCGCGAAAACACCAACGCCTTTGATCGCTGCGATCTGCTGCCATCGGTGCTGCGCGGGGTGAAAGACGTGGACATGTCCGTCACCGTCATGGGGCAAAAGCTGGATATGCCGATCTATTGCTCTCCCACCGCACTGCAGCGCCTGTTCCACCATCAGGGCGAGCGCGCGGTGGCGGCGGCGGCCGAGAAATACGGGACTATGTTCGGCGTATCCTCGCTGGGCACCGTTTCGCTGGAGGAACTACGCCAGAAACACAAAAACCCGCAGGTCTATCAGTTCTATTTCCACAAAGACCGGGGCCTGAACTCGGCCATGATGCAGCGCGCCAAAGAGGCGGGCGTCGAGGTGATGATGCTGACCGTGGACTCCATCACCGGCGGCAATCGCGAACGTGATCTGCGCACGGGGTTCTCGATCCCGTTCCGGCTGACGCTGGGCGGCATGATCCAGTTTGCGATCAAGCCGATGTGGGGCATCAACTATGTCACGCACGAGAAATTCCGCCTGCCGCAACTGGATGAACACGTGGACATGAGCGGCGGGGCTAGTTCCATCGGTGGCTATTTCACCGAAATGCTGGACCCGTCGATGAACTGGGACGATGTGGCCCAGATGGTGCGCGAATGGGACAGTCAGTTCTGCCTCAAGGGGATCATGACCGTCGAGGACGCCCGCCGCGCGGCCGAGATCGGCTGCACCGGGATCATCTTGTCGAACCATGGCGGACGTCAGCTGGACGGCTCGCGCACACCTTTCGACCAACTGGCCGAGATCGTGGATGCGGTGGGTGACAAGCTGGACGTGATGATGGACAGCGGCATTCAACGCGGCACTCATGTGCTGAAGGCGCTGTCTCTGGGGGCCAAGGCGGTTGGTGTCGGACGGCACTATCTGTATCCGCTGGCGGCTGCTGGACAGCCCGGTGTCGAACGCGCGTTGGGGCTGATGCGGGCCGAGATTGAGCGCGACATGAAGCTGATGGGCGTCACGCGGGTTGATCAACTGTCGCGCGCCAATCTGCGGTTTCGTGACCCGGTGACGGTTCAGGGGTTGGCGCATCGGAACGCGGCATGACCAACGATGCCCTCATATCCGACTTCCGCGCAATCGTCGGGTCACGCCATGTGCTGACCGGCGCACGCGCCACCGAGCGGTTCCGCCGTGGGTTCAGGTCGGGTGAAGGCGAGGCGCTGTGCGTCGTACAACCCGGCACCCTGCTGGAACAGTGGAAGGTGCTACAAGCCTGTGTTGCAGCCGACAAGATCGTCATCATGCAGGCCGCCAATACGGGCCTGACCGAAGGGTCAACACCCTCAGGCCGCTATGACCGCGATGTGGTTCTGATCAACACCCGCCGCATGGATACTCTGGTGCCGCTGAACAACGGCGAACAAGTCGTCAGCTTTCCGGGTGCCACGCTCTTTGCATTGGAAAAGTTGCTGGACCCAATGGGGCGTGAGCCGCACTCGGTGATCGGATCCTCGTGCATCGGGGCGTCGATTGTGGGCGGGGTCTGCAACAACTCGGGCGGTTCATTGGTTGAACGCGGGCCGGTTTACACCGAGCTGTCGGTCTATGCCCGCATCACCGAAGACGGCACGTTAAAGCTGGTCAACCACCTGGGCATTGATCTGGGTGAGACACCGGAACAGATACTGTCAAATCTCGATACTGGTCAGTTCGAGCGCAATCCGGGGGCCACGAATAAACGCGCCTCGGCCAGTGACTATGCGCAGATCGTGCGCGACGTGGATGCCGAAACGCCCGCACGATACAATGCGGATAAGGCGAAGCTGTTTGAAACTGCGGGTTCAGCCGGAAAAATGGCTGTGTTTGCCGTGCGTCTGGACACTTTCGCCAAGAACGAGGCTGAACAGGTTTTCTATATCGGAACCAACTCCCCAGACGATCTGGCCGAGTTGCGCCGGCATATCCTGTCGCAATTCGCGTCCCTGCCAGTCTCGGCCGAGTACATGCAGCGCGACGTGTTCGACATCACTAAGGCCTACGGTAAGGACACGGTGTGGATGATCGACAAGTTGGGCACAGATCGCTTGCCGATGTTCTTTGCGCTGAAGGGCGCAGTGGATGCACGTTTACGGCGCATTCCTTTTCTGCGCAATTTCACCGACCGGTTCATGCAGGCCGCAGTCAGCCTCCTGCCGCAGGTCCTGCCCAAGAGGATGATCGAATACCGAGAGGCCTATGAACATCATCTGATCCTGAAGATGAAGGACGATGGCATCGAGGCGATCCGCAATTGGTTGCCCGGCTTCTTCGAAGGGCGCGATGCAGGTTTCTTCGAATGCACCCCCCGCGAAGCCAAGATCGCGGGTCTGCACCGGTTTGCAGCCGCCGGTGCTGCGGTGCGCTACATGGCGATTCACGCAGATGAGGTCGAGGACATCATCGCGCTGGACGTAGCCCTACGCCGCAATGATCGTGATTGGCTTGAGGTTTTGCCGCCCGAGATCAGCGATCAGATTGTTCACAAACTCTACTATGGCCACTTCATGTGTCACGTGATGCACCAGGACTATGTGGTGCGCAAAGGGGCGGATCCCAAAGCACTGAAGGCTGCGATGCTGAAGCTGTTCGACGCACGTGGTGCTGAATATCCGGCGGAACATAATGTCGGGCATCTCTATAAGGCCAAACCCGACCTTGCGGCGCATTACACGTGTTGCGATCCGACAAACTCTTTCAATCCGGGGATCGGCAAGATGTCAAAATCCCGCAACTATGGCGAAGGGATCAAGTAAATCGCCCAAGGCTATGCGTGGCGTTTTTCAGATAGTTTAACGTTAAACTTTTCCTGAGACGCATAGCTGGTATTCCGCTCAGGCCTATCCGTACGCTGAAAATTACGCTACGTAACAAAGTGAGTTAGGTCAAAGTTTCTGACTAATTGGAGGAATTGAAAATGACACGTACTGCACTTGTAACCGGTGGTAGCCGGGGTATCGGCGAAGCGATTTCCAGAAAGTTGAAGGCTGAAGGATATAATGTAGCCGCGACTTATGCAGGCAACGATGAAAAGGCCGCCGCCTTCACCGCCGAGACAGGTATCAAGACTTACAAGTGGAATGTTGCCGATTACGAAGCCTCGGCCGCAGGTATCGCGCAAGTCGAAGCGGACCTCGGACCCATTGACGTTGTCGTGGCCAATGCAGGCATCACTCGCGACGCACCATTCCACAAGATGACCCCGGACCAGTGGAAAGACGTGATCGACACCAACCTGACCGGTGTGTTCAACACCGTCCACCCCGTCTGGCCCGGTATGCGCGAGCGCAAGTTTGGCCGTATCATCGTCATCAGTTCGATCAACGGTCAGAAAGGTCAGTTCGCGCAAGTGAACTATGCCGCAACCAAGGCGGGCGATCTGGGTATCGTCAAATCTCTGGCGCAAGAGGGCGCGCGGGCTGGCATCACCGCCAACGCGATCTGCCCCGGATATATAGCAACCGAGATGGTCATGGCTGTACCCGAGAAGGTGCGCGATTCGATCATCGCACAAATCCCGGCGGGACGGCTGGGCGAGCCTGAGGAGATCGCCCGCTGCGTGGCCTTCCTAGCCTCGGATGACAGTCAGTTCATCAACGGTTCGACCATCTCTGCCAACGGCGCGCAGTTCTTCGTCTAACGCGCGGACACACACAAAAAAGGACCCTGCCACATGAAAGACCTTGAACCCGACATCGACCCAATCGAGTCTCAGGAGTGGCAGGACGCCATCGAAGACGTCATCGAACGGGACGGCGCCAATCGCGCGCATTTCCTGCTGGACAAAGCGGTGCAAAAGGCGCGCGCCGCCGGGGCGACTCTGCCGTTTTCGGCAACCACGCCATACCAGAACACCATTCCTGTCGATGATCAGTATGCCTTTCCCGGCGATCAGGACATGGAATGGCGCATTCGGACGATCAACCGCTGGAATGCGATGGCGACCGTTGTGCGGCGTAATAAGGTCAGCAGCGAATACGGTGGGCACATCGCCTCATTCGCCTCGTCGGCGGTCATGTATGACATTGGCCTGAACCACTTTTGGCGGTCGAAATCAGCGATTCATGGCGGCGATCTGGTGTTCTTTCAGGGCCACGTGATCCCTGGCATCTATGCCCGGTCCTTCATGGAAGGTCGCATCAGCGAAGAGCAGTTGGAAAACTTCCGCTCGGAAGTCAGCGGAGGAGGTCTGTCCAGCTATCCGCACCCGTGGCTGATGCCCGATTACTGGCAGTTCCCAACCGTTTCGATGGGTCTGGGCCCGTTAATGGCGATCTATCAGGCGCGGTTCATGAAATACATGCACAACCGGGGCCATATCGACATGGCCGACCGCAAAGTGTGGTGTTTCCTGGGCGATGGTGAAATGGACGAACCCGAAAGCCGGGGCGCTATTGACCTTGCCGTGCGCGAAGGTCTGGACAACCTGATCTTTGTTATCAACTGCAACCTGCAACGCTTGGACGGCCCTGTGCGCGGCAACGGAAAGATCGTGCAAGAGCTTGAGGGCGACTTCCGCGGCGCAGGTTGGAACGTGATTAAACTGCTCTGGGGTAAAGGCTGGGATCAGCTGTTGGAGAAAGACACCACCGGTCGTCTTCGCCAGTTGATGGATGAGACGGTCGATGGGGACTACCAGACCTTCAAATCCAAGGACGGCGCTTATATCCGCGAACATTTCTTTGGCAAATACCCCGAAACCGCCGCTCTGGTCGAAGACTGGACCGACGATCAGATCTGGGCGCTGCGTCGGGGCGGGCACGACCCCGAGAAGGTCTTTACCGCGTTCAAACGCGCAACCGAGAATGAAGGCACGCCAACTTGCCTTCTGGTTAAAACAGTCAAAGGCTATGGCATGGGCTCGGCTGGTGAAGGTCAGAACACCACGCACCAGCAAAAGAAACTGGCCGAAGATCAACTGCGCGCCTTCCGCGACCGGTTCCAGATCCCGGTCAGCGACGAAGATCTGCCAAACGCGCCGTTCGTGTCGCTGAACAATGCACAAAAGGCGTATCTCGCAGACCGGCGCAAAGCGCTTGGGGGTGAGTTTCCCAAACGCGACAGCACCGCACCCGCGCTGGAAATCCCGGACCTGTCCAAATTCGAAGCGCAGCTCAAAGGCACCGGGGATCGTGAGATTTCGACCACAATGGCCTTTGTCCGTATCCTGACCACGCTGCTGCGTGACAAGGGTATCGGCAAGAACGTGGTGCCGATCGTACCGGATGAAAGCCGTACCTTCGGGATGGAGGGGCTGTTCCGCTCGGTCGGGATCTATAATCCGGCGGGTCAGAACTATACCCCCGAAGATGCCGATCAGATGATGTTCTACAAGGAAACGACCAACGGTCAGGTCCTGCAAGAGGGCATCAACGAGGCCGGGGCCATGGCCGACTGGATTGCGGCGGCGACGTCCTATTCCAACCACGGCGTGGCGATGATCCCGTTCTTCATCTACTACTCGATGTTCGGGTTCCAGCGGATTGGCGATCTGGCCTGGGCCGCAGGCGACAGCCGCGCGCGGGGCTTCATGCTGGGCGGCACTGCCGGTCGGACCACGTTGAACGGCGAAGGGTTGCAGCACGAGGATGGGCACAGCCATATCCTTGCGGGCACCATTCCGAACTGCATCACCTATGACCCGACCTTCAGCTATGAGGTCGCGGTGATCATCCAGAACGGCCTGCAACGGATGTATGGCAATCAGGAGGATATCTATTTCTACCTGACCCTGATGAACGAAAACTATGCCCATCCCGATATGCCGATGGGCGCCGAAGAAGGCATCATCAAGGGGCTCTACCGGTTCCAGGAGGTCAAAAAGCCGGGCAAGAAGCACGTCAATCTGATGGGCTCGGGCACCATTCTGGTGCAGGCGATGAAAGCGGCCGAGATGCTGAAGAAAGATTTCGGCGTGACCTCGGATATCTGGTCGGCAACCTCGTTCAACGAACTGGCTCGCGATGGTCAGGACGCGGCGCGCGCGAACCGTCTGGACCCGCTGGCCGAAGAACGTGTGCCGTATGTGACCGAGCAGCTGTCCAAAGCCAAGGGCCCGATCATCGCGGCCACCGACTATATGAAGAACTACGCCGAGCAGATCCGCGCCTTCGTGCCCGGTCGCTACACCGTGCTGGGCACGGATGGCTATGGCCGCTCGGACAGCCGGGTGAACCTGCGCCGGTTCTTTGAGGTCGATGCCAACCACATCGCGGCGGCCGCCATGGTCGATCTGTACCGTGAAGGTGCTGTGACCAAGGCCGAGCTCGAGAAAGCGCTCAAGACATATGAAATTGACGGCGACAAGCCGAACCCCCGGTTGGTTTAAGGCCACGGGGCACGAGGAGATATAGAAATGGCAATCGAAGTAACAGTCCCGGATATCGGGGATTTCTCGGACGTTCCCGTCATCAGCATTTTGGTTTCGGTCGGTGACACCATCGCCGCCGAAGACCCGCTGATCGAGTTGGAAAGCGATAAGGCAACGATGGAGGTTCCCTCCCCGGCCGCTGGTGTCGTCAAGGAAATCAAAGTGGCCGAGGGCGACAACGTGTCTGAGGGCGCGCTGATCCTGCTGCTGGAAGGCGAAGGGGCCTCTGCCGCCCCGGCCGAGGCTGCGCCCGCACCTGCTGCCGCTCCGGCACCGACCGCAGCGCCTGTTGCCCCGGCACCTGCGCCCGTTGTGGATGGGGGATTCGGCAAGGCCCACGCCTCGCCATCGGTGCGCGCCTTTGCGCGCCAGTTGGATATCGACCTGTCCAAAGTCAACGGTTCGGGCCGTAAGGGTCGCATCCTGCGCGAAGACGTCACCAAGTTCCTGAAAGCCTCAACCGCGGCGGCCCCGGCTGCTGCCGGTGCGGCGGGCGGCATGGGCATCCCGCCGATCCCCGTTGTCGATTTCTCGAAATTCGGCCCCGTGGAAGATGTTGAAATGCCGCGGATCAAAAAGCTGTCGGGCCCCGCCCTGCATCGGTCCTGGCTGAACATCCCGCATGTGACGCATAATGACGAGGCGGACATCACCGATCTGGATAAGTACCGCAAGGAAATGGACACGATGGCCAAGGAAGAAGGCTATCGCGTTACACTGCTTAGCTTTGTCGTCAAAGCCTCGGTCAGTGCGTTGAAACAGCATTGGGAATTCAACTCGTCCATCCACCCTGATGGCGACAAGTTAATCCGCAAATCCTACTACAATATCGGTTTCGCCGCGGATACGCCCAACGGGCTGGTGGTTCCGGTCATCAAGGATGCCGACCGTAAGGGGATTGTCGAGATTTCCAAGGACCTGATGGAGCTGTCCGGCAAGGCCCGGGCGGGTGAGCTGAAGTCAAACGATATGCAGGGCGCGACCTTCACGATTTCGTCGTTGGGCGGTATCGGCGGCACGCATTTTACCCCCATCGTCAATGCACCCGAGGTGGCAATCCTGGGCCTGACCCGCTCGAAAATGGCGCCGGTCTGGAATGGCGAGGAGTTTGTGCCGCGCCTGATGCAGCCAATGTCGCTCAGCTATGACCATCGTGCCGTCGATGGCGCCTTGGCCGCGCGCTTCTGCGTGACGCTCAAGACGCTGTTGGGCGATATGCGCAAGCTGATGTGGTAAGGAGAGATCAGATGGACGTCAAAGTACCCGATATCGGTGATTTCTCCGATGTACCCGTGATCAGCATTCTTGTCTCGGTCGGCGATACTGTCGCCGCCGAGGACCCACTGATCGAACTGGAATCCGACAAAGCTACGATGGAGGTCCCCTCCCCCGCCGCAGGCAAAGTGGTCTCGATTGCCGTGTCCGAAGGCGATAACGTCTCAGAAGGTGCGTTGATCCTGACATTGGAAGCCGCCGATGGGGCCGCGCCCGAAGCTGCCCCGGCAGAAGCACCCGTCGCCGCGCCGCAAGCCGTGGCCGCCACCGGCACGGCGACTGGTCAGGGCGATGTGCATGCCGAGGTGGTTGTGCTGGGCTCTGGCCCCGGTGGTTACACCGCCGCTTTCCGTGCTGCCGATCTGGGCAAGAAGGTTGTCATGATCGAACGCAACCCGACGCTGGGCGGCGTCTGCCTGAACGTGGGTTGTATCCCTTCAAAAGCCCTGCTGCACGTAGCCAAAGTTATCACCGAAGCCGAAGAGATGGGCGCACACGGCGTTAGCTTCGGGAAGCCCAAGATCGACCTGGACGAGCTGCGTGCCTTCAAAGACAGCGTTGTCGGCAAGCTGACCGGCGGTCTGGACGGTCTGTCCAAAGGCCGCAAGGTTCAGATCGTGCGCGGCTATGGCCGTTTTTCGGGCCCCAACATGATCGAAGTTGTAGGTGATGATGGCATGACCACCGTTTCCTTCGACCAGTGTATCATCGCTGCGGGCTCTGAACCGGTTGAATTGCCTTTCATCCCGCATGACGACGATCGCGTGATCGACTCGACCGGGGCGTTGGAACTGGCGGATGTACCCAAGCGGATGCTGGTTCTGGGCGGCGGCATCATCGGTCTGGAAATGGCCTGTGTCTATGACGCTTTGGGGTCGAACATCACCGTGGTCGAACTGATGGATCAGATCATCCCCGGTGCCGACAAGGATATCGTCAAACCCCTGATGAACCGCATCAAGGGCCGGTATGAAAACATCTTCCTCAAGACCAAAGTGACCGCGATTGAGCCTCAGAAAAAGGGCCTCAAGGTCACGTTCGAGGATGACAAGGGCCAAAGCTTCACCGACACGTTCGACAAGGTGCTGGTCGCCGTGGGCCGCAAGCCCAATGGCAAGCTGATCGACGCAGAAAAGGCGGGTGTTGCGGTGGATGAACGTGGCTTCATCGCCGTAGACAACCAGCAGCGCACAGGCGTGCCGCATATTTTCGCCATCGGTGATCTGGTCGGCCAGCCCATGCTGGCACACAAGGCAGTGCATGAAGGTAAGGTCGCCGCCGAAGTGGCCGCCGGTCACAAACGGTTCTTCGACGCCAAGCTGATCCCCTCGGTCGCTTATACCGACCCCGAGGTGGCATGGTGCGGGTTGACCGAGACCGAGGCCAAGGCCAAAGGGATCAAGGTCGAGAAAGGCGTGTTCCCTTGGGCTGCATCGGGCAAATCCCTCTCCAATGGCCGGTCCGAAGGCATCACCAAGCTGCTGTTCAATCCCGAAGATCAGCGCGTCGTAGGGGCATGTATCGTGGGCACCAATGCAGGTGATCTTATCGCCGAAACTGCGCTGGCCATCGAGATGGGTGCAGACGCAGTCGATCTGGGCCACACGATCCACCCGCACCCGACGCTCAGTGAGACGGTGAACTTTGCCGCCGAGATGTTCGAGGGTACGATCACAGATCTGATCCCGCCCAAGAAACGTCACTAAGACCCGGGCAGCGAGGTCAAAAAGAAGTTGAGCGGTATGCGCTCAACTCCCTCCCTTTGCCGGTAGGTGCGTGGCTAGAAAAGCGGTTAGTGCCGCCCAGTATTCGGCCCCATCCGCACTGACGAGAGCCGACGCCCCGTGCCGACCCCGCCCGTCTGGTTGAAACCCGGTGACGGGACCGGCGATTTTGGACGCGAAGGGCTTCCACTGACCGGCCTCATTCCGGGCCGAGGTCAGAAAGACCGGATCTTTTAAATCACCCAGCCGTTTGGTGACATAGGTCTTGCCACCGAAATACTCACCCGGCGAAAAGGCCATGACAGCATCGGCGAATTTGCGATCCTGCGCGGCGAGGACAAGAACCAAACCCGCGGAATACGAGGACCCGAGAACTCCGACGTGACGCGCGCCCGCGTTCTTACGCGCCCAGGCTGACGCCGCCTGCATGTCGGGGATCGCTTCGGTGTATGCCACGTTGCCGCCTGCCTTGGCGGCGGTTTCGTTCTTTACGCCGTTGAACTTGCCGCCCGAGCGTTGATCGACGGCCAGCGATGCATAGCCAAGTTCGTTCAGCCGCTTGGCAATATCACCATATTCGCCCCGGCTGGCCCCGGCCATGTGATAAAGGACAAGGACGGTGTCATAGGCGGCACTGGGCTTTTGAAAATCGGCGGTGACAACAACTCCGTCCGCCGCCGTGAACCGCACGGTTTCGGCAAACGCGGCGCTGGTGGCAAGAAAAAGGGCTGCAAACGCAAGAAGCAGTCTGGTCATGGAATTCTCCCAACTCGGTCGCGAGAACTCTAACACCCCTGCCCCATGCGCTGCGGTCACGTTTTCAGGATCAGGCTATTCGACCGCGAAGCAATAGAACAGGCCAGCGCCGCCAGACCGGGGCAGATCGCCCTCGCCACACCCGCGCGAGCCGTGGGACGAATTCCACGACACCATGTTGCGCGCATCGTTCAGCCCAACGCGATCATGATGCCCGACAATGGCCGATCCGTCGGGGCTGTTGCTAGTCCAGTTGCTGCATGTGCTGTCTCCACCCGAGGTCGAGAAATGCCCCGCACTGTCCGAGCCGGTCAGAATGTCATGCCGGTTGGGCTTGCTGCCCCGCCCGTTCACCGGATTGCCGTTTTCATCCAGCGCGGTTTGCAGGCTGATATTGACCGCGTCCGAATGCAGGCTGTCGACATCCTGCGCAATCATTTCCCCCTTGGCATTATACCACGGGCCAGTCCCGATCCGGTCCCGCGCCGATATACCGTTGGTGATGGTCATCGGGTCGGTGCTGCGGTCGATCATCATGCTTGTGCTCAGATATGCCGCCCAAGTCTTAGATGAACCGGCAGCGTTGGCCAATGCGTTGCAATGGGCATCAGCCCCTTCCAGACCGCCAAGATTGGCACCATCCCCTTTCCCGACGCTGGTGATGAAGAATGACATCTTTTCGGTATCGGTGTCGTCTGCCTGAACGGTCCCCGCGATGGCGGTCGATGCGATCACAAGAAGCGGGAGGATGGATTTACGGTCTGGGAACATTGCATTTCACCTTTTCTGTAAATTTCTACCCCATGCTAAAATTGAAACTGCCGTGGGTCTATGCAGTTAATCACACGAAAACGTCATCATCGCCTTTAGCGACCCCACACCCGCCGTGGCTTGCGGATGGACGCATTGTCGGGAATGCTCTACCACCTTTCCAACAACAGCCCGGATCCGAATAACCGGGCAACGTGTCAGAGGAGGAGCATCATGGCTGCGCAGGGTCAGCAGATCTCGGTACAGGAGGCGTTTTCGTTGGCTATGGCGCAGTACCAGAAGGGTGCGCTGGCACATGCCGCGCCGCTTTTATCCAAAATCATTGCCGCCGCCCCCAAACATGCAGACGCGCATCACATATTGGGCCTGATCGCGTTCCAGACCGGACAAACCGTTGCAGCCATACAGGCGGTTGAGCGCGCGGTTCAACTGCGCCCCGACAGCGTTCAATACCTTGCCAACTACACAGAAATTCTGCGGAGTGCAGGGCAATTGGATCAGGCCCGCGCCGCCGGGGAACAGGCAGTCCGTCTGGCGCCGGGGCATGCGGCGGCGCAGTCCAACCTTGGTCTGGTTTTTTATGACCTTGAAGACCTTGAGAAAGCCCGCGCCGCACAAGAACGGGCGTTGGCTCTGTCTCCTGATTTGGATAGGGCTTTGAACAATCTGGGCAGCATTGCTCGTGATCAGGGGGACCGCGCCAAGGCAGCCAAGCTTTACCGTCAGGCGCTTCGGCTTCAACCAGCATCGTCCGAGACCGCCAACAACCTGATCTCGGTCCTGATTGAGCTTGAAGATGTCGCCGCCGCCCGCTCTGTGGCAGAAGCACATGCCGAAACTGCGCCGCGCGATGCTGAGCTGCGCCGCAATTTTGGCCGTATCGCGCTGTTGGAATGCAATTTGGATGAGGCCGAGAAAGCCTTTCGCGCCGCCATCTCTTTGGATGGGACAAAGACGGAAAGCTACGTGGGTTTGTCGCAGGTCCTGTTTGAAAAGAACCACCCCAAACTGGCGTTGATCGAGGCTGAACAAGCCTTGAAGCTGGACCCCGAAAGCGCGGTGGCTTGCCATCAAATGGCGTTGGTCCAAGCGCATTTGGGGGACGAGAATAGCGCACGTGCGCTTTATGCCAAAGCGCTTGCGATCAAGCCGGACATGACCTCCAGTCGGTTGGCGCTGGGGCATCTGGCGATGGAACAGGGCGATTTCGACGCGGCGCGGGATGCGTTCACCGCCGCCGCCGAAACCTCGGATGATCCGCTAAGCGCGCAAATCGCCTTGGCGCGGCTGAATAAGATCACCGAGGATAGTCCGGTGTTTCAAGCTTTGGAGGCGGCTTTGACAAAGGCCGCCGAGATGTTGCCGCAAAAGGCGGTCTCGTATCGGTTTGCGATGGGGGAATGCTACGAGAAGCTACAACGTTATGACGAGGCCTTCGCGCAATTCGAGGCAGGCGCGCAGTTGAAGCGGTCTTTGATCTCCTACGATGCGGCCGAGACGGACAAGCTGACCGACGATCTGATTGCTACCTTTACAGCCGACCGGATCGCGCAGCTTCGCCGCCACGGCGTTTCTAGCGCAAAACCGATTTTCGTGCTGGGAATGCCTCGGTCGGGCACCACGCTGACGGAATCCATTCTGGACGCCCACCCGCTGGTGGCCGGGGCCGGAGAGTTGAATGAAATGCAACAGCTCTTTGGCGCGCTGCCTGACGGGCGCAACAACGTACCGCACGCCCTTAACGGTCTGTCGAGCGCCGATCTGACCCGCCGCGCCGAAGACTACGTGGCCATTCTGTCCCGTTTGGGCGGTGAAGCGCCCCATGTGGTCGACAAGATGCCAGCGAATTTCCAACTGGTGGGCCTGATACATGCGTTGATGCCCAATGCCCGGATCATTCACGTTACCCGCGACCCGCTGGATATCTGCCTGTCCTGCTACACACGCCTGTTCGAACGCAGCCAGTTGCACAGCTATGACCAAGTCGAGTTGGGGCGTTACTACAACGCCTACACGCGGTTGATGAGGCATTGGCAGACGGTGTTGCCGCAAGGTGCCTTTCATACGATCCGGTATGAGGCGCTAGTGGATGATATCGACACAGTCGCGCGCGGGCTCATCGACTATTGCGGGTTGGACTGGTCAGAAAGTTGCCTTGAATTCTATACCGGCAAACGCCGGGTCCGCACCGCCAGCGTGCAGCAGGTGCGTCAGCCTCTCTATGCGACGTCTAAAGAGAAGTGGCGCCGGTACGAAAAACACCTGCAACCTTTGATCAAAACGATCTTAGAGAACCGCCCCTGAACGACCCTGTCCGCAACTCTTGTGGTTCGCAACAACGCATTGGGCTAAACAAACTATGAACAGTCGCAAGTTCTGCGGCACCGGCGGCGCCCCAAATAACGATCAGAGATCATGCTAAAACAATCTATTGGGACTTTTTGCCTTTTTGTCTGCATGCTTTTGGTGACTTCTGCGCAGCCGCGCGCAGATACGGATGCGCTGTTTAATTCCATCAACGACCGTCTGTCATGGATGAAGGGTGTCGCCGCGTGGAAGTATCGAAACGAGGTCGACGTGGAAGACCTCGCGCGTGAAGCGGTGGTTCTGCAAGCCGCTGTGGAAGCTTCCCAACAGGCCGGTCTGTCCGGCCCCAGTGTCCAGATGTTTTTTCGCGCTCAGATCGAAGCAGCGAAGGCTATCCAGCGGTGCTGGATCAGCCAGTGGCAAGGCGGCGACTCTCCGGTACCAAACCCGCCTGATCTTGTGGCTGATATCCGTCCTGAATTGCTGCGGTTAGGTCAAACTATCCTGATCGAATTGGGCAACGAAGTTTCTAAAAACGGTAAAATTGACGATACAGACCACGCAGATTTTGATATGGCATTGTCCGTTCCCTGTCTGAGTGAAAATGCGAAATCTGAAATTTTCGACGGGCTCAAACAAGTGACCTTGGCGCAGTGATCTAACCGTCGGCGATCTGCCTGCTATTGGACAAACGATCCCATGCGTACTTCCGGTTTCACGCTTGATACGACTGGCTCAGAGGCAACATTGCTTTGATTCTTGCAAACAATGCAGCCGCCACAGCCCTATCGTCGCCGAAATCCGGAGTAATCAGCTGAATTTCAAAGGTTTGAGAGTCAGGGCACAACAAAACCACCACATCTGCGCTGGTAGTTTGCTTCGTGGCCAAAAGGCTGCGGAGTCTTTTTTGGAAAAGCTTCTCCAATCGCGTGCAAATCGGCGTAACATCATGATTAAAAGGCCATTTTATAAACCTGAGTGTTGACCTGCTGCCAAGCGCAAACAAGGTTCCAGCAACCTTGCGTCTACTTCAACGACTATTTCAAATTAACGATTGTGGCCAAATCTTGTCGGAATTTGTTCATTTTGGGTTCATCATTGGTTCATTTTGGTGTAAAGTTCTGTTTGTTTTCGACGTTTCAACGGTTCCAACACTTAATGAGTTGTTCAGGTGGGTATGAGTTTTGAGGATTTGAACGAAGGGCAAAACAGAGCACCTTCACACAAGAAACCACACTGCGATCTAATGAATTCCGGTGGCCTGCCTGAGCGGTTTCGGCGCGACACCAGAGGCGGTGTTTTGGTTCTGGTTGCGATAATGTTCATCCCGATGATGGCCTTCATCGGATATGCCTTCGAATTAGCGCTGACCGAGGACGCACGGGTTAAGCTGCAAAACACAACCGATGCAGCCAGCCTGGCGGCAGCTGATTTGGAGCAAACGCTCGATCCCGAGGATTTGGTCGAAGATTTTTTCGCCAAGGCAGGTTTGGCAGACAATCTGGATAACGTAACTGTTGTCAGCGGCATTGCGGAGAGAACCGTATCGATCGAAGCCAGTGAACGTCTCCCGGCATACCTGTCCCGTGTTGTCGGCAACGAAGCTTGGGATGTGGCCGTCGCCGGCGCCGCTACGGAATCGCGTCAGGATTTGGAAATTGCCGTGGCGCTGGACAACTCAGGATCAATGTCTTGGGCACCGGGCGCGACGTCCGGCCCAGCGTCAACGCCGTCTCGGATGGATCTTTTGATCCCTGCTGCTCAGGCTTTTGTTGATGCGGTGCAACCCAGACCTGGACAGCCGGGGCGAACAACGATATCGCTCGTACCCTTTGCGACACAGGTTTCGGTTGGCGAAGCCCTGTTGGGCAATTTCTCGGTTACGGCAGAGCACAACCTGTCCCATTGCGTGACGTTCAGCGACGAGGTTGATTATCAGACCACGGCGATTTCAACGACGGATTTGTTGAACCGGACAGCACATCATGCTCCAAGTACGGGGGCTCGTTCGGTCACCAGTGGTACGGTCGCCTGCCCTACAGATTCGGCGACCCGTGACATTGTACCGTGGTCAGAAGACCCCGAAGTCTTGAAAGCGCGCATCAGAGCAATGCAGCCGGGCGGCTTTACCTCGATTGAAATGGCGACGAAATGGGGGGCCGCTTTGTTGGACCCTACGTTGCGACCGGTTTTGTCATCTCTGTCGACTGAGCCGGGGTTTGAATATCTGTCTGGTCCGGCCGTGCGCGGTGTCCCCGACGAATTCACCAGCGATGAGACAGTCAAGTATCTGATCGTCATGTCGGATGGAGAAAACACGCAGAGCTATGACGTCAAGCCGCCGTTTAGGACCGGTAATTCACCTGTGGTCCAGGTACGTGGAACAAACAGGTTCTATTATTTCCAGAACCGCCCCAGAACCCGCAACGATTTTTTCGAAATATCTACAGCCCGGTGGGTGAGCCGACCGAACGGAACGCTGGTTCAATTGACTTGGCCAGAGGTATGGGCCCAATTCCCGGTATACAGATTTGCCGAGCTTGTTCTCGCCAGAGTTGACAGACGCAGGAGCGCTGTCGGCCACTACAACCGGATTATCGACCAAACGGTAAACACCTCGAAAAACCCGCGCACGTCGGCAATCTGTCAGGCAGCGAAAGATAACGGCATCACTATCTTTACCATTGGTATGGATACCTATGCCCAGGGTGACGCAACTTTGCTGGATTGCGCTTCGTCCCCTGCCTTTTTCTATGACGTAAATAGCTTGGACATCGACTCGGCGTTTCAATCGATTGCGCGTCAAATCAACCGCCTGCGCCTTACGCAGTAGTTGAGTTGGAGTGTTTGAATCATGATGAATTTCGCAAAAATCCCCACCCCTTCTGCTGCAACGCACGGGCGTGCAAACGGGACCTTTTTTCAGCGCATCCGGGTCTGGCGCAAAAACGAAGATGGTGCAGTCCTGGTCGAATACGCGCTCTGTCTGCCATTGCTTTTGCTGATGCTCTTTCTGACGCTTGAGTTTGCCCATCTGAAGATGCGGCAGATCTCTCTCGATCGGGTAACCGACCAGACATTTCGCGAATTGCGACTGGGTCTGATCCCCAACCCAGACCACGACAGCGTCAAAGATGCGATGTGTGCCAAAACGCTGGCCCGGATCATTCTCTGGGATTGCTCGGAAAGCCTGTTGTTGCAGGTGCGCGAAGTTGAAAGATCGGTTTGGAATCTGGATCTGGGTCAAACCAATTGCCTGGATACGACTCCCGAGGACGGCTATATGCCGCCGATTGATTTCACGGCAGGTATCGAAAATCAGTTGATGATTGCACGCGCCTGTTTGATCCAGCGCTCTCTGTTTCCCCCGATAAACGCTTTGCGGTCTTTGCCACGCTATGATGAGTTCGGCAATTTCGCCCTTGTTTCAAAATCTGCCTTTGTGAACGAGCCCTTCTGATGTTTTCCAAACTCAAGACACATGCCCGCGCTATTCATTGTGCAATCCTCCGCTTTAAAGATGACACAAGCGGCGCAGCACTTGTGGAAATGGGGATGGTGCTTCCTTTTTTGATTCTACTGACCTCTGGCGGCCTTGTGGTCCAGGACGCGATCCGGGTGTCTTATATCCAGTCGAAGGCGACCTATACGGTATCCGACATGGTTAGCCGTGAAGACAGTTTTATTGATGCCAACTATTTCGACGGGATGGACAGTGTCTTCAGGTTCCTGACTGATAACGGCTATCCAACCGAGCTGCGCATATCGACGGTCGAATGTACCGAAAATTGCGCGGATGAATCGCAACGGGTGCTGGAGTTCTGTTGGTCCGAATCCACTGACGGGCTGTTGGACCTGACAAATGACGAAATAGATTTGTACGCAAGTCGCATTCCGTTATTCGCGCAAGGCGACACGATGCTGATGACCGAGTCTTTTTTGGACTACACTCCTTTGCTGGGTGATTTTATCATCTCGCCAAGCAGATACGCCTCGATTGCCTTCACGCGCCCCCGAATCGCGCCTCAAATCAAATTTGATGTAGGCGCTGTAGATGTGGACGGGAACCCCATTGTTTTGGATTGCTTCAACAACTAAAGACGTATTCGACAACTTGAAGTGGCCTTTGTTCAGCCGTTTTCGGACCGCAAGCAAACACACAAGCCATGCCCTTGGCTTTTGTTTTCAGCTGCTTGTGTGGGCTCGATGACGAGTAAGGAAACCCGAAAAACGTTCCAGCCCCAGCTTCAGATCTGCCGTCGGATTAGTATAGCCCAGCCGCAGCCAGCCTTCCATTTCCAGCGCGCTGCCTGGGGTCAGCATCACGCCTTCTTCTTGCAATAGCGCGACGCATAGATCGCGCGATGTCATCGGCAGATCGTATTTTAGCAGCGCGGTGGTGCCGGACATAGGCTTGACCCAGCTCAACAGAGGTTCCGACGCGATCCAGTCCTTTACAATCTGAAGGTTCTCGCGCGTGATCCTTTGGCTGCGGGCCAGTATCTTGTCACGGTTTTCCAGCGCGATCGCGGCCAGAAACTCGTCCACGACACCGACCGAGATGGTGTTATAGTCGCGATGGATCATCACCTGGTTCAGCATGTCTTTTGGTCCGGCAATCCAGCCCACGCGCAGCCCCGCCAATGAAAACGTCTTTGAGGTGCTGGCTGTGCTGATCCCCTTTTCGTAGATATCCGCGACCGATGCGGTAAACCCGTCGCCGGTCTGGTCGGTGCCGCGATACACCTCATCACATAGCAGCCAGGCGTCCACGCTTCGGGCGATATCCACGATTTGGTCCAGCAACGCACGATCCATCAGCGCGCCGGTTGGATTGTTGGGGTTATTGATCGCAATCAACCGCGTATCTGGGCGGATCATCGCGCGCAGCTCGTCCAGGTCGGGCAGGAACGCGTTTTCTGACCGCAGGTGCAACAGTTGGATGTCTGCGCCAATGCTTTCGGGTATCGAATAATGCTGCTGATAGGTCGGAATGACCGAAATCACGTGATCCCCACGCGACACCAGCGTTTGATGTACCAGTGCATTGGCACCGATGGTGCCATGGGTGGTCAGGATATTGTCACGGTTCAGGGTTTCGTACATGCCGCTGATTGCATCGCGCAACCGATCCGACCCTTCGATTGCGCCATAGGACATCTTCATCGCCGACAGGTCATTCAGAATGCTGTTGTGTTGACTAGACATCTCAAACAACTCGCCCAACGTGATGGATTCCACACAGGTTTCGGCCAGGTTGAGCTCGCAAGTTGTCTCGAACTCGTTCATCCACATTTCAACGCCGAACGGTTTGATGTGCATTGTCGCCTCGTGGTTTTAGTTCGTCGCTGTCCAAGGGGCGCGTTGCGCGGCCCCTATAGTGGTTACTCATCGGCCTTGTAGTAGCCGATGACATCATTCTCGGTCGTTGCACCAAGCCCGTTGAGCAATCTGTTGGAATAGTTGAAATAGGCGCAGACCTGATTGACCTCGAGGATCTCTCCGTCAGAGCAGCCTGCGATTTTCAAAACCTCAAAGTCCGATTTCACCATTCGGCCGACATCGGTGGTCAATTTGCCCGCGTATCGCAGCAACGCCAGTTCTTTGCCCTCGAACTCATCCTCGGGGCGGTGCGCCTTCAGGGCAGTAAAGATGCGGTCGCTGCGGGGTTGGTCTTTCAACAGGTTGCGCACATTCATGAAGTGATGGGTCAGCGAATAGGTGCAATCGTTCAGTATCGAAGTATAGCTGGCCACAATCTCAAGAAACCAAAACGGCAGCTGGTTGTCGTCGGAATGCAGAACCGAGCGGTACAGCGTGACATGCCCGTTCATCGTTTCGGGCCGCAGGGAATGGACGCGCATGACGGTGTCGACCGTGCCATGCGGGGTGCGAGCCTTGTCCAAAAGCTCTTTCAACCGGCCTTCGGCCTGATCATCCGAAACCATTTCGATCCAAGCGCTCATGCCGGGGCCTCCTGTCTAGAACGACCTCAGGTTATGGGCGAAGGCAACGCGGGTGTCAGCAGATATTTTTCCTGCACAGTCATTTTTGCTAGATCACAGGATCGTGAGCGGGATAGTCTGCACTGTGACATCGCGCAGGAGCCACCATCATGATTCGTCCGAACCAGAAAGCGGGCGCTGAAAACCTGTTGTTCAACTGCGCCGGGCTGTCGTCAGGCGACCACCTTCTTGTGCTGCGCGAAGACCCCGACTACGCCTATTACGATTCCGAGATCGCTGATGTTATTGTGGAATGCGCCCGTCAGAACGGCGTCAGGGCGTCGGTGCAAACCATACCCTTTGACCCGATGAAAGCGCGATTGCCGCAGTCCGTCGTAGCTGAAATGAAGGCAGCCGATCGCACATTGTTCCTGTCGCGCACGGGTGATCAGCTTCGCTTTAATCCCGAGATTTCGAATATCCGGCCTATCATGTCCTATGCGCTGGATGTCGAGATGTTGGGATCGGGATTTGGCTCGGCCGATTACGCGGGGTTTGTCGCGCTCAAGAATGCGGTGAACACAGCGCTGGCGGATGCGACGCACATTCATGTCACCTGCCCGCTTGGCACCGATTTCTGCGGACCGGGCGCTGCATTCCCGACCGCCAGTGCGGCGGATGTCAGCGTGACCCGCTTTCCAATGTCGGTCTTTGCGCCGGTACCTTCGGCGGGGTTTTCGGGCGTGGTCATACAGGATGGGTTTCTGGTCGGGACCGGGTCGAAATTCTACGAGCCATATGGCTGCGATTTGCAGGAACCGCTTGCGGTCGCGTTTGAAGACAACAGGTTAACGGGCTTCTCGGGCCATCCGATGGACGTGCATTGCGCGCAGATGCACTACGAGAAGGTCGGCCAGATGTTCGACCTAGACCCGATGACAATGCATTCCTGGCACGCAGGCATTCACCCTGGCTGCGCCTACCCCACCCCCGCGCATGAGAATTACGAACGCTGGAGCGGCTCGGCCTTTGGCAACCCCCGTTTGATGCATTTCCATACCTGCGGAAACTATGCGCCGGGTGAGATCTGCCTGAACGTGCTGGATCCCACAATCCGCGTCGACGGCGTGGCCGTGTGGGAGCACGGCGTATTCCGGCCCGAGCTGATTGAGGGCGGCTCCGATATTCTTGAGGCCTATCCCAGCATCCGGGCCGTGTTCGACGCCCCTGCGCAACAGGTCGGTCAAGGCCCGAACGGCCGGTTGTCAGCCGGCTAGTCGCGCGGCCTCTTCCCCGGCGATCAGTTTGGCGACACGGGCCCGGAACCGCATGGCGCCTGCGTCCAGCCCCAGATTGATATACCCTGTCTTACGGCGCGCCATGCCGGTCTGGACATGTTCCAGAACCTCTTTGTCCTCGTTGAACGCCATGACTGCACCGTCAAACATACGCTGAGACATGGCCGCGTCATCCGCATGCATGTTGCGATGCTGGAACCAGAAATAGCGTGAGTTCTCACCATCGACCGGCGTGATGAAGTTGTACGAAATATTGACAAACGCGTTTGCTGAAAAGGGTCGGTCCGCCCCGCCCTCGCCCATTGGAGTATAGACGGACATATTAATCGCCGTCGCGGGCAGGCGGCATTCATAGTGCTGCTTGCGGTCACAGCTTGGACCAAAGGGCAGGATCGGCGCGTAATAGGGTGGCGCGGGCTCATCCGCGATCCAGCGCGAGACGATGACTCCGTTCTCTGTTTCCTCCAGATCCAGCGGGCGGTTGTCGGTTCCGGCCCCGGCGAATGAGGTCAGGTGCACCCAGGCCACATGGCTGGGGTCAAGCAGGTTGTCGATAATATACAGGTAGTGACATGCCATCTCCATCGCGCCCTTTTGGGTTTTGCCCCAGTCCGGGTTGTCGAAATTGGGGATGTCGATGATGTCATCTGTGCTGGCCTGCTCCGGGTTGCCCATCCACAGCCACAGAAAGCCCCAGCGATCCTCGGCTGGATAGGCATGCACTGCGGCACGGCGGGGTGGATTGTCCAACTGGGTTGGCGCACTGACGCATTCGCCGCCACAGCCGAAGGTCAGCCCGTGATAGCCGCAGACCACGTGGTCGCCCTCGATTGTCCCTTGGGACAGGGGCAGTTTGCGGTGTGGGCAGGCATCTTCCAGCGCGATGGCTTTGCCAACGGTGTCGCGGTAGATGACAATCTCTTCGTCCAACATACGCAGGGCGGTCAGGTTGCGCCCAAAATCTTCGGACCGTCCGGCGACATACCAGGTGTTGCGAATGTAGCCTTCAGCTCCGGCCAGATCAGGGCGCATGGGGGTTACTCCGAAAATTCGTCAAAGGCTTTCAGTGCTTTGGCACTGTAGGCAAAGGATGGGCCGCCGCCCATATAGGTGGCCATGGACAGGGCCTCGCACAGTTCGTCGCGCGTGACCCCCAGACGGACCAGGGACTTGACGTGGAACCCGATGCAACTGTCGCAGCGAGTGGAGATGGCAATCCCCAGAGCAATGAATTCCTTCGTCTTTTCGCTGAGGACGCCGTCGGTTTTCGCCGCCTTGCCCATGATACCGAAGCCGCGCACGGTGTCGGGGATTTCTTTTGACAGGGTGCCGATATTGGCCTCGGTCTCGGCCATGAAGTCTTTCCAGTCCATTACTGTTTCTCCTTATCCGCGCTCATCCGCGCCCATGCGGCGTTCCAGCCAGCGTACGCCCGCGCTGATGATCAGAACCAGGATCAGGTATTCGAAAATCAGCAGCGTATAGATCTCCAGCGGGCGGTATTCCGTCACCACCAACTCATTCGCGCGGCGGGTCAGTTCCTGCATCCCGATGACGCTGGCAAAGGCGCTCATCTTGACGATGTAGATGAACTGGTTGGCCAGCGGCGGCAGAATGCGCCGGATCGCCTGCGGCAGGATCACATAGCGCATGGTCTGCACATAGTTCAGCCCGATGGTCTGCGCCGCCTCGCGTTGGCCGCGCGCGATGGATTGAATGCCCGCGCGGTAAATCTCGGCCGTAAAGGCGCTGTCGGAAATCGCCAGCGTGATAATCGCGCCCCAGAAAGGATCGATTGGGATGTTCAACCCCATGGACTGGAACACGATGGGCAGGCCGTAAAACACCCAGAACAGCATCGGCAGCAGAGGAATCGCGCGAACGAATTCGACATAGATCCGGTTGACCCAGCGCCAGCCGCGTTTCTCTGACAGGCCGGGCAGCGCGACCATCAGGCCGAGTACGATCGACAGCACGGCGGCGATCAGCGAGATCTGGATCGTCGCCCACATGCCCGAGATCAGGAATTTCACATTCGTCCAGCCCGATTGCGTGGTCGGGTCGATCACATACCAGCCCCAAGTCTGGGACGAAGAACAGCTCGCCAGCAACAGCAAGGGCACGATCAGCAGAAGTTTTTTCATCGGCCTCTCTCAGTGCTGTAGAATCTGCGACAGGAATTTGCGGCAGCGCTCGGATTGCGGGTTGGTGAAGAAATGTTCGGGGTGCCCTTCCTCAACAATCTCACCGGCATCCATGAAGATCATCTTGTCGGCCACTTTGCGGGCAAAACCCATCTCGTGCGTGACGACAACCATGGTCATCCCCTCTTGCGCCAGTTCGACCATGACGTCCAACACTTCGGAAATCATCTCGGGGTCCAGGGCCGAGGTCGGTTCGTCGAACAACAATACGCGCGGCTCCATGCACAGAGAGCGGGCAATTGCGACGCGCTGTTGCTGGCCACCCGAAAGCTGAATGGGGCGCTTGTCGGCCTGATCGGGGATATGGACGCGGTCCAGATAGTGGCGGGCTTTTTCCTCGGCTTCCTTGCGGGACAGGCCTCGCGCCTTGATCGGGCCGAGGGTCAGGTTTTCAAGCACGGTCAGATGCGGAAACAGGTTGAATTGCTGAAACACCATGCCAACCTCGGACCGGATCGTGGCGACGGATTTGGGATCGTCGGTCAGCTCGACCCCATCCACCCGGATCGCGCCTTTCTGGTGCTTTTCCAATTGGTTGATACATCTGACAACCGTGGACTTGCCCGACCCGGAAGGGCCGCAAATGACGACCTTTTCCCCGGCATTCACGGTCAGGTTGATGTCTTTCAGAACATGAAAGTCGCCGAACCATTTGTTTACGCCCGCAAGTTCTATGGCGGCTTCTGACATTGGCCGACCTGCCCCTTTTTGTTGATATTAGAATATTTTCTTGAGGTTATCTTTGGCTTTGCGCTTAAATCAACCACGAAAGCGGCCACGAAGTCGAAACACCACCAACAGGAGAAGTCCATGAAGAGTATATGCAAAGCCGCCGCCATTGCGGCGCTTAGTCTGGTCGTGACGGGTGCAGCCAACGCGCAGTCGGCCCTGAACGAGGTGCTGGATTCCGGCGTGCTGAAGGTGGGTACCACGGGGGATTGGAACCCTATGTCGCTGCGCGATCCGGCGACCAATAGCTACAAGGGCTATGACATCGACATCATGAACGAACTGGCCGCCGATCTGGGGGTTGAGGTCGAGTATGTGCCGACCGACTGGAAAACACTGGTCAATGGCGTCGTGGCAGGCAAGTACCACCTGACGGGCTCGGCCTCGATCTCACCGCCGCGCATGAAGGTCGCGGGGTTCTCGGACAGCTATATCTCGGTCGAACTGTTCCCCTACACAACCAAGGACAAGGCTGACAAGTTCGACGGGTATGACTCGATCAACCAGTCGGGCGTCAAGGTCGCCACCACTTTGGGCACCACCTTTGAAAAACGTGTGCGTGAATGGTTCCCGAATGCCGAGATCAAAGTGGTCGAGGCCCCGGCCCGCGGCTTTCAGGAGGTGATCGCCGGGCGTGCCGACGTGTTCATCACCTCGAATATCGAAGGCTCAACGTTGGAAGAAAAATTCCCGGTTGTGCGAGTCAAGAATGCGGGCCCACGGTCACCCTCGCCGATTGCGATGATCCTGCCGCAGGGCGATCAGGTCTGGATCAACTATGTGAACAACTGGATCGAAGTCAAAAAAGCCCAAGGGTTCTTCGACCAGAACCGCGAGAAATGGGGGCTTTGAGCCGCTCATAACTCAAAAGCCCGGCTGCATAAGCTGGGCTTTTGTTTCGGTGCGCGCTCGGCGCTGGCAACGCCAGAAGCCGGGCATTGATTGTTTGAGGTCAGAGGCCGATCGCGTCGAGTCCGGCCTTGGCGCATTGCACGTCCTCTGGCCCTGCTGCGCCAGATACGCCAATCGCGCCGATCAGAACTCCATTCTCGTGAACCGGTATCCCGCCCTCCCATGCGCAAATATTGGGGCGATTGACCATTCCCAGTTGGAGCTCTGGCCCGGACAGCATGCGTTTTGCGAAATCCTGGGTGGATTTGCCAAGAACCGCGGTTCGGGCCTTGTCCAATGCAAATCCAGCAACAGCCGCAGGCGCGTTGTCCATCCGCCCCGCCGCCAGCATGTGACCGCTGGCATCAACGACGATTGCGGCAACTGCCCAGCCATTTTGCTGAGCGTACCCTATGGCCGCCTGAACGGCTGTGGACGCCGCGCTGCACGTGATCATCTTTTTCGAGATCGAAACCGACATCTCTTCCCCATCTATAAGTCAAAGATCAATTCGTTGGTACCCTGCTGAACCCGCTGATCATCCTGGTTCAGAACATCGAAGTGGAACGCGATGATCCCGCGCTTGCCAGACGCGGTGATGCGTTTTGCCGTCACCGTCAGAACGGCTCGTATCCTGTCGCCCGCAAATACCGGGTTTTCAAAACGCCAATCCCAACCCAATGAAGCAAGACCACCCAGTTTTGCTTCGGCCTGGAACTTCAGCCCATCGACCACCGAAAGCACCAAAAGTCCATGGGCCACCCGAGATTTGAAGCCGCGAGCGCGCGCGACGTCATCATCCAGGTGCAGCGCGTAACGGTCCCCGGTCAGGTTCGCAAAGCTCGTGATCAGGTCCGCCGATATCTCGGCCGTTTCGGTATGTATAAGATCACCGGTTTCCAGGTCATGAAACCCGTAGGTGCCGGCCTTTAGGAGCCCAGTCATGCGGGAACCGGAGCGTCCTCGCGCAGCAACCCTTTGGTTTTCAGATCGGCCCAGAAATCGGATGGAATGTCGTGGCTGAACCAGTTGAGGTTCTGGTCCAACTGCTCGACCGTCCGTGTTCCAGCCATGAAGGTCGGTACCGCCGGGTGGGCGACGACAAATTGCAGCGCGGCTGCCGGCAGTGGAACATCATACTCGGCGCAGACGGCTTCGATTTTACGGACCTTTTCCATTATGTCTGCCGGGGCTGGCGCATAGTTGTACTTGGCCCCTTCTTTGGCGCCGGTCGCCAGAATGCCTGAGTTGAACCCCCCACCCACGACAACGGCGGCGCCGCGCTCTTCACACATGGGAAGGAATTTATTCAAAGCATCCTGTTCCAGTAGCGTATAGCGTCCGGCCAGAAGAAAGCAGTCAAAGTCGCGCTGTTCCAAGGCGGCGTGGCAGACTTCCCATTCGTTGACGCCTACGCCAATCGCCTTGACAATGCCTTGATTGCGCAGGCTTTCCAGTGCCTTCCAGGCCCCATCCATTGCCTGCTTGAACACTTCGGGCTGTTCGTCGCCACGTGTGAACACGTCGATATCGTGGATAAAGCAGATATCCATCCGTTCCAGCCCCATGCGTTGCAGACTGTCCTCGAACGAGCGCATCACACCGTCATAGCTGTAGTCGAAATGCATGGTGAAGGGGGCAGCATTGGTCCAAGGTTCAAAGTTGATATCCTGACGGCGCGCCGGTTTCAGAACACGCCCAACCTTGGAGGACAGGATGAAATCGTCCCGATTCTTCCAGCGCAGGCTTTGACCGGTGCGCAATTCGGACAGGCCGTGGCCGTACATTGGTGCCGTGTCGAAATAGCGAACACCAGCATCCCAAGCGTGCTGAATCATCGCGTCCGAGGTTTGCTCGTCAATTTCGCGAAAGATGTTGCCAATCGGCGCAGTGCCAAAGCCGAAGGTGGATACTTCAAGATCTACGCGGCCGAATTTGACCTTGGAATTTGGTGTCATGCAAACCTCCCTTGCGCAAACCGGGGTGGTCCGATCTGCCTTCTTTTAAGTAACTGTTTGGTTATTTATATCAATTCACACTCTCGATCAAGCCACTTGACGCGGGCACCTAGGACATCATATTAGTAACTGATTAGTTACATTTGGGGACGCCACCATGTTTCTTACCGAAACACATATCCAGGTCCGCGATATGACCCGCCAGTTCGCACAGGATGTCATTCGCCCCGCCGCGGAAGAACTAGATCGCGATTCTCGTTTTCCTTCTGAAATCTATGACCAAATGGCTGAACTCGGCCTGTTCGGTATCGGCGTACCTGAAGAATTGGGAGGGCCCGGATTCGACACTTTGACCTATGCCTTGGTGATGGAGGAATTATCTCATGGATACGCCTCAATCGCGGATCAATGTGGCCTTCTTGAACTAGTGACGACCCTACTGGTGCGCCACGGGACGGCCGAGCAACAAAGCAAATGGTTGGGGGAATTGCTGGCCGCAAAAATGCGCCCTGCCTATTGCATCACGGAACCCGAAGCGGGCACCGACGTGTCTGGCATCCGCACTACGGCGGTACGTGATGGCGACGGCTGGGTGTTGAATGGCGGTAAAATCTGGATTCACAACGCGCCCGTTGCGGATGTGGGTTTTGTTCTGGCTCGAACCGACCCCGAGGCCAGGCATCGCGGCATGTCGATTTTCATGGTCGACCTGCATGCTGACGGTGTTACGCGCGGCCCGAAAGAGATCAAGATGGGCCAGCGCGCCAGCCAGGTTGGCCCGCTCTCCTTCGACGATGTGCGCCTGTCCGCCGATGCGCTGCTGGGCACAGAAGGGCGCGGGTTCCACATGATGATGAGCGTTCTGGACAAAGGCCGCGTAGGCATCGCTGCTCTTGCAGTGGGGATCGGTCAGGCCGGTCTAGAAGCCGCAACGGATTATGCGAAGCAGCGCAAACAGTTCAACAAGCCGATCTCAGATTTTCAGGGTGTCCAGTGGTTGTTGGCCGATATTGCCAAAGACGTCGAAGCCGCCCGTTTGCTAGTTCATTCTGCCGCTTACAAAATCGACGCAGGTCAGGATGCAACCAAGGCATGTTCTATGGCAAAATGCTTTGCCGGTGACATGGCTGTGCAGCGGTCCTCGGATGCGGTGCAAGTCTTTGGTGGATCCGGGTATATTCGCGGTTTTGAGGTTGAACGGCTTTACCGCGACGCCAAGATCACCCAGATTTATGAAGGCACCAACCAAATTCAACGTATGATCATCGCACGGGAACTGCTTGCAAAAGGGGCTGCTACATGAGCAGACAGGTTGCATTGGTGACAGGATCGTCCCGCGGGATTGGTCTAGCGGCTGCCATAGCCTTGGCAAAACAAGGGTTTGCCATCGCTGTGAACGGCCCGGAAGCGGACGCAGAGTTGCAGGCCGCGCTGGACAGGGTTCGCGACCTTGGTGTTCCGGCCGTGGCGGCTGCGTTCGATGTCTCGACCATCGACGCTCATGAAGCGCAACTGTCGGCCATCGAAGACCAGCTGGGCCCTCTGACGACCTTGGTCAACAATGCCGGCGTTGGCGTTCTTCAGCGCGGAGATCTGTTGGAGGTGTCCGAAGAAAGCTATGACCGCTGTATGGAAATCAACACCAAGGCAATGTTCTTTCTGTCTCAGGCCTTTGCCAAACGTCTGCTGGCGCGGGATCGCGATGCAAACGCGTTCCATTCAATCGTCAACGTGACCTCGTCAAACGCGTCCGCAGTCGCGGCGCCGCGCGCGGAATATTGCGCGTCAAAAGCGGCGGCGGCGATGGTGTCGAAAACCTTCGCCGTGCGGCTGGGTCCCGAGAATATCGCGGTCTACGATGTGCAGCCCGGACTGATCGCGACCGAGATGACCGCCCCGGTGATCGACAGCTATGAACAGCGCGCCAAGGATGGGTTGACCCTGTTCCCGCGTGTCGGTCAGCCCGACGATATGGGCAATATCATCGCCTCGCTGGCCAGCGGCAAACTTCCCTATACCACCGGACAGGTGATCTCGGCCGATGCCGGGATGCTGGTCCCCCGTTTCTGAGGTCGACTGATGAAGATCAAACTGCCTGATACGGCCGGAACGCTGCATGACTATGCCCTTGTCGGCACCCCTGTTGCGCCGTCGAAGCTGACGCCCAATTCGGCCCGCGTGCTGTATTCCGCTGCCCATGTCGTGGCGGACCCGTTTGGTGATCACGACCCTACAGGTCCCGCTCATGTGGATTGGGCCAAGACCATGGAATTCCGCCACTATTTGGCTGGGATGGGTATGGGCATCGCCGAAGCGATGGACACCGCCCAACGCGGCATGGGGCTGGACTGGACCGGCGCATTGGAGCTGATCCGGCGCACGAAAGAAGAGCTGCCGGATGCTCTGGTCGCCAATGGCTGTGGGACGGATCATCTGGATCCGGCAGATGCCACGTCGCTGGACGATGTCCGCCGCGCTTATCTGGAGCAGGTCGAAGCAATCCAAAAGCTGGGCGGACGCATTATCCTGATGGCGTCTCGGGCGCTGGCCAAGGTGGCGACGGGGCCGGATGACTATATCGCGGTTTATTCCGACGTGCTGGAGGCCTGCGATCACCCGGTCATCCTGCATTGGTTGGGCGAGATGTTTGACCCGCAGCTTGCTGGGTATTGGGGTGGCGCAGGTTTTGACGATGCGCTGGACACCGTACTGACCGTGATCCGCGCTAATCCGGACAAGGTCGATGGCATTAAAATCTCGCTATTGGACGCGGAAAAAGAGATCATCATGCGCCGCCTTCTGCCAGACGGCGTCAAGATGTATACCGGCGACGATTTCAATTACCCCGAACTGATCGAGGGTGATGAGCAAGGCTTTTCGCACGCCCTGCTGGGGATATTCGACCCCCTCGCCCCGGCGGCGGCCTATGCGGTCAGCAAACTGAGCGAAGGTGATACCGCGGCCTTCCGCGCAACGTTGGACCCGACCGTTCCGCTAGCCCGGCACATATTCCGCGCGCCCACGCAATACTACAAAACCGGCGTGGTGTTTCTGGCTTGGCTGAACGGGTTTCAGGATCATTTCGTGATGCTGAACGGCGCGCAGGCGACCCGGTCTTTGCCCTATTTCACCGATTGCTTCAAAATGGCAGAAAAATGCGGCTTGTTGCGCGACCCTGATCTGGCGGTTGCGCGCATGGGGCATATGCTGAAGCTCTACGGGGTCTGATTTTGCGCGATTTCTCTGACGATCATTCTGCGCTGGCGCTGAATACGGCTACGTTGGGCCATAATCTCGATGGCTATGGTGCCGGATGGTCGCCCGAGCAGGTGATCGACGCCTGCGCGGCGCGCGGCTATGGCGGCATCACCTTCTGGCGGCGCGAGTTGAGTGGACGCGAGGTAGAAATCGGCGACCGGGTGCGCGCGGCAGGGATGCAAGTGGTCGGTCTGTGCCGAACGCCATTTCTGACCGGGCCGCTGGCCTTGCCCTCGGACCAGCAGATTATGGATGATTTCTACCTGTCCATTGATCAGGCCGCAGGCCTTGGGACGAACGTCCTGACTATCGTCACTGGCGGACCAGAGCCCGGAACCAAAGGCGTTCTGGACAGTCAGAAAATCCTGGCCGACCGGGTGGCGCGGGCGGCGCCTTATGCAGCGGACCGAGGCGTTAACCTAGCGCTGGAACCCCTGAACCCCGCGACAGCCGGGAACCGGACCTGTCTGATGACAGCGGCTGATGCGCTGAATGTTTGCGATGCTGTTGGAGCAGAAAATGTGGGCGTTGCCATCGACGTTTACCATGTCTGGTGGGACACTACGCTGGCCGACACGTTGGCCCGCCGAGCGCAAGGCCGCATATTGGGATATCACCTGTGTGATTGGCTGGCCGACACGACCGACGTCTTACTCGATCGCGGTATGATGGGAGACGGCGTCGCCGATCTGCGTGCCCTGCGTGATGCGGTAGAATCTGCCGGCTATTACGGGCTGTGCGAGGTCGAGATTTTCTCGGCTGAAAACTGGTGGAAACACGACCCCGATGAGGTTCTAGACACGATCGTCAGCCGCTTTCGCGCCTGTTGCTGAGCGTCACGCAAGCCCTGCCACGGCGGACTGACCCGCGCTGTCGGGTGCTACATCTCGATGTCGCAGACAAAGACGCTGTCCGCGCCGCCCTCCAGTTTGGCCACAATCCGTCCGCCAATTTCTTGATGGGTGGGGTCCACAAGGTAAGCGTCACGCACCGAAATGTCCCGAAAATCAAACCAGAACATGTCGTTGAACCCCCGCACCAGGGGCGTTTCGACCGAGATATTCTTACGGTGCTGAAAATCCAGAATGCCGTCGATATGGCCCGAAAGCGCGGCCAGATCATCGTAGAGCGCTTGTTTTTCACCCTCTGACACGGTGTCAGCAAAGCGCAGGTGGACAAGGTGGCGGATCATGCTTGTGTCCTTTGGATGTTACTTCCAGAAATCTGCTTTTTTGCGGGCCTTGAAGGCGGCCAACCCGGTCTGAAGCTCGGGCTGCATAGCGGCAGCGCGGCCAGCCAAAACTTCGAAAACGCGTTCACGCTCTTCGCCCTCGGCGGCGTTGATCAGCATTTTGACCAACTCGGTCGCAATAGGCCCACGATGGCGCAGCGTTTCGGCCAGTTCGGTCGCGGCAGCCAGACCTTGGCCTTGTTCAACGACTTGATCCACCAACCCCAGACGCTCGGCCTCGACCGCGTCGAACTGAGTTCCGAACAGTGCCATGCGGCGCACGGTTTGCGCTCCGAAACGACGCACGGTGCGTTGTGTACCGGACCAGCCCGGAATTATGCCCAAGGCGGGTTCGGGTTGGCCAATTCGGATATGCGCCTCGGCGATGCGCAGATCGGCGCAAGCAGCCAGTTCCAACCCACCCCCCAACGCATGACCGTTCAGCACAGCGATCACCGGCTGCCGCAGCCGCGCCAAAGCGTCCAAGGCCTGGTGCCCGTCGCGCAGCCAGTGCCGCGCAAATCCATCGGGCGTATGATCGGCCCAGGCATCAATGTCTCCGCCTGCGCAAAACGCCCTGCCTTCACCGGTCAGAATGACAACATGTGCATCCTCTGCCCTTTCGATCTGACGACACAACGCCAAAAGATCATCCATCATCGCTTCGGTCAGCGCGTTCAGCCGGTCCGGGCGGTTGATCGTCAGCCGAGCTATGCCGTTTTGGATATCGAGCAGGAAATGGTCCATCACGCCGACTGCAACTCCAATCCCATCAATGTCGGATCAAACAGATCGGCATCCATGGTTTTCAAATCCTCCGAGACCAGCAAGGGAGTTGCTGCCTGATCCAGAATATCCCGCTGCAAGTCTAGGCCCGGTGCAATTTCGGTGATCATCAGCCCATCATCGGTCAGTTTGATCACACAGCGCTCGGTCACATAGGTCACGTTCTGCCCCTGCATCTGCGCGCGCTGGCCCGAGAAGGAAATCTGGTCAACCTCGTCCACAAACTTGGCCACTTTCCCCTCTTTCAGGATGGTGATCTGCCCATTCTCGACCGTCATTTTTGCGCCCGCATTGAAATTGCCCGAGAACACGATCTTGCGCGCCCGCGCCGTGATATCAACGAATCCTCCGGCCCCCGCCGTGCGGTGCGGGATGGCCGACAGGCGCGAAACATTGACCGAGCCGTGTTTGTCCACCTCAAGGAAGGACAGAAGCGAGGCATCAAAGCCACCCGCCTGGAAGTAACAGAACTGATGCGGTGACGGCACGAACGCCTCGGCATTGGCCGAACAGCCAAATTTGAAATCCAACAGCGGCACACCGCCCACTGCGCCCTGCTCAATCATCCATGTGACCGAGCCATGCAGCCTTTCTTCGACCAGAATGCGCGGAACGTTGGCTGAGATGCCGAAACCGATATTGACGGCCCAGCCGTCTTTCAGTTCTTTCGCGACGCGGCGGGCAATGACCTTGCCAATGTTGAACTCGGCCGTGCGAAAGCTTTCGATGGGACGGGTCAATTCGCCCGAGATTGCGGGGTCGTATTCTGTGGCAGTGGTCTGCAACTGATCGGGCGCTTCGACAATCGCGTCCACCAGAATACCCGGCACATGTACGTCATGGGGACGGATACTGCCCGCCGCCGCGATCCGCTTTGCCTGCGCGATGACCACACCGCCATTGTTGCGAGCCGCCAGTGCCATTTCCATCGCGCCTAGATAGGCTCCTTCATGCTCAAAGCTCAGGTTGCCTTTTTCGTCAGCTGTGGTCGCGCGGATAATGGCAACGTTGGGGGCCATGGATTTGAAATACAGCCAATCTTCGCCCTCAAACTCCATTCGTTTGACAATGGGCTCGGCCCGCGCCGCTGCATTCATGGCGCAGCCTTCGATCTGAGGATCGACAAAGGTGTCCATTCCCACTTTGGTCAGAACACCGGGCCGTTTGGCCGCCGCTTCGCGCAGCATGTCGAAGATGATGCCTGAGGGCACGTTATACGCCCGCACCTGCTCGCCCGTGATCATCTGCCAGATCAAGGGCGGTTCAGCATTGCTGGGACCTGACGGATACGAGCCACCAATGATCCGCGTCAGCAGACCAGGTTTGGCAATATGATCGACCCCTTTGGTGCCAAAGAAATCTCCGGCCGCGATGGGATGAATGGTGGTCAGGTTTGTCGGCGCGTTTTCCTCATCGAATCGTTCGCCCAAACCCTTCAGAACCGCATCGGGACAGCACAGACCGCTGGACGAATTCACCGCCACAGTCGCCCCATCTGGTACGAGATTGGCTGCTTCGCGCGCTGTCATCTGCTTTGTCATGCGATCCTCACGAAAGTAACTAATTGGTTATAAGTTTATGCCTTGGCGGGCGTCAAAAGGCAACTGAAATTACCAAAACGAAGGAATTGACCAGAATACAAGTAACTATTAGGTTACTTGTAAACTTATCCTTTGGGAGGATCATCGTGAACATATACTTTCAGAATACCAATCAACGTACATTTGGCACTTTTCCACTGACCGAGAAAGAGCTTCGCGACGCAATGGGTATCGCGGCTGAGGTTGGGTATCGTTCCTTCGATACAGCACAAATGTATGGAAATGAAAAAGAAACCGGTGACGCGCTGGCCGATCTGGGATTGCCCCGCGAAGAGATCTGCGTGACAACTAAAGTGCACCCCGACAATTTTGGCGCAGCAGAGTTCTTGCCTTCGGTCGAGGAAAGCCTCAAGAAACTGCGTCTGGACTATGTCGATGTTCTGTTGCTGCACTGGCCGCCGATCGGAGGGGATATCGCACCTTCGCTGCAACTGCTGGAGCAAGCTTATGAAAAGGGGTTGGCGAAGAATATTGGTGTATCGAACTATACCGCCCAGATGATGCGTGACGCGGTAAAAATCATTGATGCGCCGATTGTCTCGAACCAGGTCGAGTTTCATCCTTTGCTGAATCAGGATGTCCTGCTAACCGCAGCCACCGAGACAGGTATTCCGCTGTCGTCTTATTGCTCAGTCGCGCGCGGCGAGGTGTTCAAGCATCCGCTTTTTGCCGAGATTGGCGCAGGCTATGGAAAAACGGCGGGGCAGGTCGTGCTGCGTTGGATTCTGCAAAAAGGGGTGTCGATCAACACCATGTCCACCAAACGGGCCAACATTCAGGCCAATTTCGACGTTATGGATTTCACGCTGTCCAGCATCGACATGGACCGGATCGACGCGATGACCCAAACCGGATACCGGATTGTAACCGAAGATCTAGTGCCGTGGGCCCCCGAGTGGGACTAAGGAAAAAAAGCGGTGCCGGGATACGGCACCGCCAGTTTGGGGAACGCTTTCAAGTTCAGTGATTGCCCCGGATCATGTCCGATGCTTTTTCGGCCATCATGATTGTCGGTGCGTTGGTGTTTGATCCGATCAGGCTGGGCATCGCCGAGCTATCGCAGATTCGCAGCCCATCAACCCCGCGCACCCGCATTTGCGGATCGACCACCGCCATCTCATCCACACCCATTTTGCAACTACATGTTGGGTGATAGGAAGTACGGCCATATTGGCGGGCATAGGCTTCGTATTCCGCCTGTGTTTTCACGTTGTCACCGGGGAAGTGAATTTTGCGGATGTAGTTTTGAAGGCTTTTCTGCCGAAAAATCTCGACGCTGTGCTTCACTCCTTCGACCGAGATTTTCAGATCATCCGGGTGACCCAGGAAATTGGGATCGACCAGCGGCATATCCTCGACCTTGTTCGAACGTAGACGTACGGTGCCGCGCGCCTTGGGACGGACAGTATACGAATTCAGCGTAATGCCCGAACTGCCTTTGGGCACACTGGGAACCCCGGCCTCGGCACCGGCCCCCGCAAGGAAATGAAATTGCAGATCCGGCACCGTGGCCGTGGCGTCTCCATACCAGAACGCCCCGCCTTCAACCACGTTCGAAGTAACAGGCCCTGAGCCGAACAGGTAATACTGTATTCCAGCCCAGGCCGCCCAATGGGGCTTGTTGTATTTGTCCAAACTATAGTGCCCGTTCAGTTCGGCCACGATATCGATGCCGAAATGGTCGTTCAGGTTCTCACCCACACCGGGCAAGTCTTGTTTCACCTCGATCCCGTGCTCGCGCAGATGCGCGGCGGGGCCGACACCCGACAACATCATCAGCTTGGGTGTTCCAATAGCGCCCGAAGTGATCAGCACTTCCTGATCCGCCGATGCCGTCTCAACCTGTCCGCCCTGATCGAATTCAACACCGGTCGCCCGGCCATTTTCGATGACAATCCGATGCACCTGACACCCAGTTTTGACCGTCAGGTTCCCGCGCGACATCGCCGGTTTCAGATATCCTACAGCAGCCGAGCAGCGTTTCGCATTCCAAGTGGTCGTCTGGTAAACGCCTGCACCTTCCTGAACCGCCCCGTTGAAATCCGGGTTATAAGGGATGCCCGCCTCTTGGCACGAGCGTACAAAGGCGCGGGTCATCTCTTGCGGGTCTGGGATGTTGGACACACCCAAAAGCCCTTCGGTCCCGTGCCAGTCTCCGGACAGGATCGCATTGCGTTCGGAGCGAATGAAGTATTTCTGGATATCCTTGAAGGCCCAGCCCTCGCACCCTTCCTCATTGGCCCAACGGTCATAATCGACCGGGTTGCCGCGCGTGAACACCTCGGCATTGATTGAGCTTCCACCACCGATCACCCGGCCCTGAGCATAGGGGATTTCGCGATTGTTGGCGTTGACTTGCGGGACGGTGTTAAAACCCCAAGTATGCGGCCCGTCCGTCATCTTGGCAAAGCCCACAGGCATGTGGATCAACGGGTGATTGTCCTTTCCGCCCGCCTCTAGCAGCAGCACCTTGACAGCGCCGTCTTCGGTCAGGCGATTGGCCAAAACACAGCCCGCTGATCCGCCACCAACGATGATATAGTCAAATCCGATTGCCATTACTCTACCCAATGCGACCGTTTGCCGATCTCGACATGGATCGACTTGATCTGCGTATATTCCTGGACGCCGTGCATCCCGGCTTCGCGGCCCCAACCAGATGCCTTGAATCCGCCAATCGGCAGTTCGGGTCCCCCAGCCAGGGTTGTGTTGACCCAGAACCGTCCCGCCTGAACACGGCGAGAAATCGTCAGCGCCTTGTCGATATTCTTGGTCCAGACACTTGCCGCCAGACCGTATTCAGTATCGTTGGCAATCGAGATCGCTTCGTCAATCGTGTCGAAAGGGATGACGACCAGAACCGGTCCAAAAATCTCTTCCCGCGCGATGGCCATGTCGTTGGTCGCATTGGTGAAGATAACCGGGTCGATATATTGCCCACCCGCGATTTCGGGCGTTCCGCCCCCGATCAGCAGGGTCGCGCCCTCTTCCTGACCCTTGGCGATGTAGGACAGGATGGTGCGGTTCTGCGCGTCTGTCGTGATCGCGCCCGCCTGGGTGCGCTCGTCCAACGGATCGCCCACGCGGACCTTGCGCAGCTTGTCCGCGACCATACCTGCAAACTTTTCTGCAACCGAGCGTTCAACGAGCAAGCGGGCGCCGGATACACAGCACTGGCCCGTGTTGAATGCGATGCCGAAAGCTACGCCATCGGCTGCGTCTTCTAGGTCGGCATCGGCAAAGACGATCTGAGGGTTCTTGCCCCCCAGTTCCAAGCCTAGCTTTTTGAAATTGCTCTGCCCCGCCGCTGCAACGACCGAGCGACCAACAGCGGTTGAGCCGGTAAAGGACAGCATATCCACATCCATGTGTTCCGCCAGCTTCTGGCCGATCACGCTGCCTGATCCGGTGACCACGTTGAACACACCATCCGGCAATCCTGCTTCCGACAGAATCTCGGCCAGCAATAGGGTCGTGGCACTGGTCACCTCGGAAGGTTTGGCAACGATCGTGCAGCCCGAAGCGAGGATATAGGGCACCCGTTCGCAAAGGATCAGGAAAGGGAAGTTCCAAGGCGTGATCAGGCCAACCACGCCAACGGGCTCGCGTGTGACAATCCCCATGGCGCCGTCGCCACTGTTGTTAAAGCTGTCACCGTGCAGAGCCCGAGCCAGACCTGCTGCAAATTCGAACATGCCAACGCAACCGCTGACCTCGCCCCGCGCTTGGCTGATGGGTTTGCCGTTCTCCAGCGTCTCCCAATAGGCAATTTCATCGGTGCGCTGGCGGATCAACTCAGCGGCTTTAAGCAAGACCGCCGCGCGGTCGGCCCCGGACAACCCACACCACCGGCGGTCGTCGAAGGCCGTGCGGGCCGAAGCGACAATGATGTTCAGATCGTCCTCTGTACAACGCGGAATACGTGTAACTGGCACGCCATGTCCGGGCGAAGATCGCTCGAACAGATCGCGGTCTCCGGCAGGTACCCAGCGGCCCTCCATGAAGAACCCGAACTCACGAGGTTCGGAGGGTGGCGTCAGTATCTGTGCGTTTTGGTCCATCATCTGGTCTCCGAAATAAGCGCGCGTCAGGCCGAGGCGTCCAGCCCGTCGCGGAAATCATTCCACCCGCCATCCACAGAGGACGGCGCATCATGCCATTGGTGCAGGATATCCCCGGATGCGGGGTCCTTGTCCGGGATAGGCAGCATCATGATCCGCTTGGCGGCCGCCTGAAACATCTCGGGCGTCAGGAAGGCTTCCTGAATGTTGTCCCAGTCACGACCCCCGGCGTAGCCGCCGACCATCATGATATCGTCGGAATGACCCACCATCTCGTGGCTGACACCGGCGGGCATGACGATGACATCGCCCGCCTCGATCCTGACCCGGGTCCAGCCCTCGACGGACAGGTTGAACTCCATCCAGCCAATCGCGCAGCCGAGACTTTCATGCGAAGTCGAGTGGAAATGGGCGTATTCATAGACACCTGGATATTCCCAATTGTTCCCCCAGCCATTGCTGCGAAACCTGGCCTTGACCGCATCCACGCCGCCACCGGGTATTGCGCCGCGATGGATCAGCAGGGGAAACCGGCTGTTTGGGATCATGCCTTCGGGTTTGGATGTGTAAACTTCTACAGTCATGTGCGCTCCTCCCATTGCGGCTAGTCTGTTAATGCTATCTGCGTCTTGAGGTCCTGCGGACGGTCGACAAAACTGTCAAAAGCGGCCTGTATCCGGTCCAGTGGATAAGATGCGCCGGTAAAGTGACAGGTTTTGATCCGCCCATAGGTCAACAGCGTCAACGCGTCGTGCATATCCTGCCCCATGCCCGCGACCGAACCCTTGATCGAGTTCTCTTGTAGAATGGTTTGAAGAATATCGACAGGTAAGGTCTCACCCGCCCCGGTGATACCGAAAGCCGCGATGTGACCGCCTTTGCGGATCAGGCGCGTCGCTTGTTGGTAAAGCGCAGGCAGTCCCACGCTTTCGATCACCACATCCGCACCGCGTCCATCTGTATGGTGCAGAACAGTGTCTTTCAGCTTTGTGGGGTCGCTGACACCCACGTCTGCACCGGCCTCCAGCGCCATTTTGACGCGCTCCTCGGACAGATCGGCCACGATGATCGGTGCCGCTCCTATTGTGCGAAGCAGTTGTACATGCAAGTTGCCGATAGGGCCCGCGCCCAGCACGACAACCGATTGACCGAAACTGATGTTCGCCTTGCGCGCGCAACGCACGACACAGGCCAGCGGTTCAGTCAGGGCAAGAACCCCGGCGCTTACATCACCGGGCGCAGGGATCACCAAGCGCGCGGGCACCAAGATATATTCGGCAAAAGCCCCATCCATCGTGATGCCCATTTGTTGCATATTGGGGCAGTTCAGGATCTCATTGCGGCGACACCAATAGCAGGTACCGCAACCGATATTCATATCGACCACCACAGGCGCGCCGATGGTCAGCCCCGTGACACCCTGGCCAAGCTCTGCAATCGTTCCGGTGAATTCGTGACCGGGAATCATGGGCAGGTTCTCGGCCGCGTAGTGCCCGTTGAATATGTGCATGTCCGTGCCACAGATCCCGACCCGAGAGATGCGGATCAAAACCTCGTCGCGACCTGGGACAGGACGGGGAACATCCTGAACTTCGAACTGGCCGGGTTTCACCAAAACGGCCGCTCTCATGGTTCCGGTCATTTCACGACCCTCAGCTTTGTGCGGTCGATGGTCAGCGCGATAGCCGTGATCAGGATCAGGCCAAACACCATCTGCTGCTGGGTGGCGTCCACTTCGAAATACAGCATCGAGGATCGAATTACCGCCACGATGAGTGTACCGATCAGCGTGTTGATCACCCCGCCTACTCCTCCGGTCAGTGGTGTGCCACCGACCAGAACCGCGACGATTGCTGGCAGCAGGAACCCGTTCGCCAGAGTGGGAGAGCCTCCGGAGAGTTTGACCGAGAACAGCAAGCCTGCAATCGCCGCAAGTCCACCGGACAGGGCAAAGGCCATGATCTTGATGCGGTTAACATTCAGCCCCGAGGCAACAGCAGCCGGTTCCCCTGCCCCGACAGCCTTGAGCGCGCGCCCAAAGGTGGTGCGCGACTGCAGGAACCACGCGCCCAGAACCAGCACTGCAGCAATGATCAATTCCGCGGGCAAACCAGCGACCGAGCCGGTCATCCAGCCAAAGGTCGAATCCCGCATCTCTGCATCCATGAACAAGGCCCGTTGCCCCGACATGTATTGTGCGGCCGAAAAGGCGATGCCGCCCACTGCCAGGGTCGAGATAAAGGACGGCACAAATAGCCGAGTCGTCACAAAACCAGAGACAGCGCCCAGAACAATGCCGGCCAGAATACAGATCAACGCCGCGCCGATACCAAAAGTCGGCAGGGCAATTGTCGCCACAACCGTGGTCATATTGGCCACCGACTGTGCCGACAGGTCGATCCCGCCGATATAGATCGCGAAGGTCATCCCAAGCGCCATGATGAACAACGGCACAATGTCGGCCATCATCGAAATCAGGTTCGCCGGGCGCAGAAAATTAGCATCCGCAGCCCCCACGACCAGCACAAGCGCCAGCAGCGTGATCCAGGGCAGATGGGGTTTGATGCGTTCAAAGCTCATGGGGTCGGCCTCAGATCATGTGGTGGACAAGGTCATAAAGCGACGGCTTGTCCCCTGGGCTGCAATCGAAACGTTTTTGGGCAACACCGTCTTTGAGAACGATGATCGTGTGGCTGAGGCCGATGGCCTCTTCCAGCGTATCTGCCACGAGGATGATGCCGACGCCGTCATCCGACATCTCACGCACCATGTCATAGACATCTTCCTTGGCGCCGATATCCAATCCGCGCGTCGGGTGATCCAGCAGGATGATGTCAGATCCGGCCGAGCGCCATTTGGCCAAAACCACCTTCTGCTGGTTGCCCCCCGATAGCCCGCCACAATCCTTGTAGACATCCGGTGTCTTGATCGCCAGACGGTCAATCCACTGATTGGCCAATGATTTTTCTTCACCAATTCGCAGCACGCCGGAATTGGCGTAGTTCCCCATCTGGCTGAGCGTCATGTTCTCGTAAACATTCATCCCGGCCACGATGCCTTCAACTTTGCGTTCACGCGGGATGTAGCCGACGCCATTGGCAACTCCGGCCTGCGCATTGAACTTGGCAACCGTTTCCCCTTTGAGCGCGACCGTTCCCGAAGACGGGGTTTCCAGCCCAAAGATCGTGCGCAGGATCGCCTCACGCCCCGATCCCTCTGTACCGACAAGGCACAGAACCTCTCCTGGGCGCAGGTCGAATGAAATATCGGAGTATTTTCCGGCCACAGAGACATCGTTGAAGGCTACCAACGGTTTCGCCTCGGCCTGATAGGGCTTTTGCTTTTGTTCGCGGTAATATTCCTTGTCGACGTCGCGGCCCACCATCTTGTGCTGGATTGCATCCACATCGGCGTCATCATGGGCGACAACGTCCACAACCTCGCCGTCCTTCATCACATAGATACGGTCTGACAGGTCCAGAACCTCGTCCATGCGGTGGCTGACAAAGATAAAAGACGCCCGCTTGGTGAGTTCCCGCACGAGGCTGAACAGCAGCTCGACCTCTTCTTTCGCCAGTACGCTGGTCGGTTCGTCCAGCAAAATGACCAGATCGCCGTCGATCCGCTCTTCCAGTGTCAGAACCTTGGCCAATTCGACCAGCTGACGCTGTGCAAAGGACAGTTTCGAGGTCGTGGTCGCCGGGTCGATATCCAGCTTGACCTTGGCCAGTTGCTTGCGCGCGGCCTCGGCCATGGCTTTCCAGTTGATCACTCCATAGCTGACGAATTGCTGCTCGAACCCCAGAAAGATGTTTTCCATCACGGTCAGGTTGGTGATCAGAGACTGCTCCTGAAACACCATGCCGATGCCGTGATCCATCGCCTGACGCGGGTTCTGGAACCGCACTTTGGTGCCGTCGATGGTAATATCGCCTCCATCGGGTTGATACGCCCCATAGATGACCTTCATCAGGGTGGACTTGCCCGCGCCGTTTTCACCAACAAGGCCCACGATCTCACCGCGACCGATCTTGAAGTCCACGGATTTCAGCGCGTGGACGCCTGGGAATTTCTTGTCGACATTGATCAGTTCGTACATCTGCCCGCCCCTATTTCACGAAGGTTACGGATTTACGGTCGGTCGACAGTACCACCGCGGCGATCACCAGAATGCCCAAAACTCCGTCCTGCACGTAGCCGGGCAACCCGATCACAACCATGCCGTTGTTGATGACGTTGACGATCAAGACCCCGATCAGAGTGTTCCACACACCCCCGATCCCGCCCCACAGCGCGGTGCCGCCAACCACAACAGACGTGATCGAGACAAACATGAAATTCGACCCGGTCGCGGTTTCCGCGATCCCGATCCGACCCACAGCCAACAAGGCCCCAACCGCATAGAAAATACCGGCTAGTGCAAACCCCATGATCCGCACGCGATTGACGTTCAGGCCCGAGGCATGGGCCAGTTCCTCGCCTCCGCCGACAGCGTAGAAATTCCGACCCAGCGTGGTGCGGGACTGGATGAACCAGGCGATCAGCAGGAACAGCAGCGCGACATAGCACATGATAGGAAACCCGAACCAACGCTCGGTCAGCAGGGACCGGAACAGGTCATCCTCGACTCGAATACGGTCACCGCCCGTCAACAGCAGCGCGAACCCAGTGCCAACGAAACCCATTGCAAGTGAGGCCATGAACGACGGGATTTTCAGCAGGACATGGACCAGCCCGTTCACGAATCCTATGGCCCCACCAACCAACAGCGCCAGCGGGATCGCCAGCCACGCCCACGACGCCAACGTGCCGCCCAAGGCGATAAAGGCAAAGGCAAACACCACAGCGCAAACCGACACCGTGCCCTCCATCGACAGGTCAATCGAGCCCATGATGATGATGAAGGTCACACCGATTGCGACCATCAACGCCGGTGCGGACGAAATCCCGATCCGCGCGAAATTGCGCAGCGAAAAGAAACGGGGTTCCATCATTGTGAAAAACAGGACCAGAACCAAAAGGACAATCAGGGGCGCCCATTTGATCAGAACATCCCGTGTCAGCACATTGCTCACGTGCTTTCTCCCACTGAGTGAATTGGTGGGGGTCGCTGTCACCGCAGACCCGTGTGAGCGGGCCGGATCACGTCCGGCCCGCCATCACTTTATTTATACTGAATCTGGCCGTTCGACGTGGACCAGAAATCCTTCCAGTCATAAGTCGGGACGCTGTCCAGATATTCAGCCTTGAACGCCTGTGCGTCTTCAGGGCGGACCATGATGGTCGGGCCGTAGAATTCGCGGTGCTCGTTGGGCTCTTCGGACGGCTTGAAGTGACCGGTTGCGGCATAATAGGCCAGCGCTGCCGTGATGCCGCCACCCCAATGCGGGTTGGTAAAGACAGTGGCCAGAATCTTGCCTTCGCCGACCAGTTCAACCGCCTGCGGGTTACCGTCATAAGATACGATGGGCATATCCTCGATACCTTCCGCACGCAGCGCTTCCAGCACGCCATAAGCAATGGTGTCGTTGGCGCAGTGCACACCTTTGATGTCGTCGCCATAGCGGGTCAGGAAAGCGCTCATGACCTGATTGGCTTTCTGAGTATCCCAGTCGGCAGGCTCGGCTGCCAGCAATTCTGCGTTGGGGTAGTCTTTCAGCGCGTTGTTCAGTCCAGCCAGACGCTCGATCGCAGGGTTGTTTGACGCGATACCGCCCAGATGAACAACCCCACCGGAACCGCCCATTGCATCCAGAAGAATTCGCGCCGTCTGTTCGGCCGGGCCTTCATCGGACCAGCTCATGTGGCTGACATAGTTGTCGCCGAAGTCCCAGGGGTGCAGGTCGTCGGTCTTGTTCCACAGCGTGGATACATAAGCACCTGCCTCGACACAGCTTTCCACCACCGGACGCGCATTGGGCGCATCATTGGTGTCGATGGCCAATGCCAATTCACCATTGGTTTTGGACAGCAACGCCTTGACGTCCGCCAAGGATTTCTCGGAAGAGCCCTCGTTGATCAGGTGAGTCAGGAAGTCCTTGGGCTTGCCGAGGCTTTCGACAAACGCCTCGCCGCCCGAAACAATCTCGTTCCAGTATGGGTTGGTGCGGTTGCGATAGGACCATGCAACTGTCGGGTCGGTAATAGCCGCACGCGCCATGCCCCCCAACATGCTGGAAATCGCAGCACCACCAACGCCATAAGCCGATGCAAGCAACAGATTACGACGCGTGATCGTCTCTTGTTCGATGTATTTTTTGATAAATGACATTACGTCCTCCCGTTTGGATCCGCAGTCAGAAGCAAAGACACGCGCGTGCCGCTCCCCCTCGGCGCAAGCTACGCACCCTCTCAGGTGCGAATTTTATGCACTAACTAGTTACTTCTTTACGAGAGCATGTGTCAAGCGTTAAGAAAAGGAAACCCAGATGGCAAATTGGGCTGCGGTCGACTGCAATATTGCGCGGCTGGATGGTTTCGCTGGAACAGGATTTGAAATATTGAAGTTGCAGAGAAGCCAGTAGCAAAAAGTATTGAGGACCAAGGACGTGGGCGAACCAGAAAAGAAGGGTAGAAAGCGGGATGCCCAGGCGACCAAGGCCCGAATACTAAATGCGGCCAAAAAAGAATTCGCCAAACACGGATTGGGTGGCGCGCGCGTTGACGAAATCGCCGAGCGCGCAGATGCTAACAAGCGGATGCTGTACCACTATTTCGGCAGCAAAGAGGACTTGTTCCGAACCGTTCTGGAAGAGGCCTATCTTGATATCCGCAGCGCCGAGCGCAAGCTGAACCTCGAAAGCTTGTCGCCGTCAGACGCACTGGAATCCCTGGTGCGATTTACGTGGAAATACTACCTCAAAAATCCCGAGTTCATTACTTTGGTCAACAGTGAAAACCTGCATCGCGCCCGACATATCAAATCGCTGACCAGCTTGCAGGATTCGACCCGAGGACTTGTCGATATGGTCGAGTCGATCCTGAAGCGCGGCCAGGAAACCGGCGAGTTTCGCGCGGGCATTGATGCAACCCAGCTCAACATTACGATTGCGGCTATTGGCTATTACTATCTGACCAACCGCTTTACGGGATCATTTCTGTTTCAGCGCAACATGATGGACGAGCAAGCTTTGGAAGAACGTCTGAATTTCAACGTCGAAAGCATTCTCAGGATCGTTCAGGCACCCTGAGACAATCGATGTCGATGATCAGGCCGAACAGGAATTCAAATTGCGGTACATCCGCACGGCTGAGCGCGGCCAAACGTAGCTGACGCCCGATCGGCCAGAGTCGGGCGCCAAGGTTCTGTCGTCGGCAGACAAGAACGCCTTTCAATTTACCCCGGCCAGGGCAAGGAATAGGTTTTGACGTTGGTGAAGAATTTCATCGCTTCGATAACGCCTTCTTTGACCCCGTTGCCGCTGTCCTTAATACCACCGAAGGGTGACATTTCGATGCGGTATCCGGGTTGTTCCCAGATGTTGCAGGTGCCGACGTTCAACCCGTTAATAAAAGCGATGGCGCGATTGAGGTCGTTGGTGCAAACGCCCGAGCTGAGGCCAAAATCGGTCGAGTTCGAAATGGCCATGACCTCTTCGTCGCTGTCTGGCACACGGACGATGGGAATGATCGGGCCGAAGGTTTCCTCCATCACCAGCTCGCTGTTATGGGGTACCTTGTCTACCACGATGGGCGGCAGCAGCGCGCCTTGGCGACCAGGGTGATAGAGGATTTCTGCGCCCTCGTTCTCGGCCTGATAGACGCGATTCTCGAACAGTTCAGCAGCCTTGTCATGGATGACACAACCAAGTTCGGTATCCGGGTCCTGCGGGTCGCCAAACTTGATCTTCTTTGCCTTCTCCAGCACCAGCGGCACGAACTTATCCGCCACGCTGTCCTGCACCAGAATGCGCTTAATCGCGGTGCAGCGCTGGCCTGAATTCCCAGTTGCTCCGGCCACGGCGATAGTTGCTGCCTTATCCAGATCGGCGTCCGAGAGGTCATTCAGAACGATCAGCGGGTCATTGCCTCCCAGTTCCAGCGCCTGTCGTTTGTATACTGCTTTGGACGCAATCAACTTGCCCACCGGTACGCCGCCCGTGAAGGTTATGATGTCGATGTGGTCATTGGTGATCATCTCATCACCAATATCCTGCGGCCAGCCAGTGACCACCTGGAACATTTCGGGCGGCAGACCGGCGTCATAGAGGATATCAGCCAGCGTCAGGCACGTTAGAGGCGTCAATTCGGTCGGCTTGCACACCATGCAATTGTTGGTGGCGATTGAGGGCGCAATCTTGTGGCTGACCATGTTCAGCGGGTGATTGAAGGGCGTGATCGCGCTAATCGCATTCACCGGCTCGCGCGTTGTAAAGATCTTGCGGTCCTTGCCGTTGTGGGTCAGGTCACAGGAAAAAATCTCACCGTCATCCTTCAGTGCCTCGGCGGCGGCGAATTGATAAACGTCCTGCGCGCGCTTGGTCTCATAAATCGCGTGCTGGTGGCAGATGCCAAGCTCCAGCACCAACCACTTGGCCAGGTATTCGCGGCGCTCACCGATCAGCTCTCCGGCACGCTGCAGGATTTGGCTCCGCTCATAGCGGGTGAGTTTCGGTTTAAAGGCAGCAGCAATCTCGAACGCCTTGCGGGCATGTTCGGCCTTGCCTGCGGGGACGTGCCCAACCACCTCGTTGGTGTAAGGGTACAGAACTGGCACCGTCTCGTCGGTAAAGACTATCTCACCGCCGATACGCATCCCTTCATTTCTGATCTCGGTCATGGGCTGATCTTTCATAACTTATTGTGCCGCCGCTGTAGTGGCGTAGAAAAACGCATCAAAGTTGCGCAGATCGGGCGCGTTGCCCAGATCAACGACCCGGTTGACGATGAAGGGCACCTCTTGCTCGGTCAAGCCGCCATGGCTGCGCAGCGGCTCTTTCAGCGCGGCCAGATCGTGACGGTCGGCCGAGGTGCCGATGGTCATGTTCTCGCCCGAGATCATCACGATGTCACCAATCCGGTCGGCGGGCAGCTCAAAGCGTTTGATTGCCTCTTCCTTATCCACCACCAGAATCAACTCGTCCCTTGCGTCCAGCTTGGCCATGATCTCCGCGCGATCCGCGCCCTCGGGCAGATAAGCGGTAGCAAAGGCGCCAAGCGCGCCGTGATGGACCACATAGGGGTCAGTAATCGGCAGGATCACGCGGGCCTGACCTTCGCCCAGCCATTCATCCATCAGATCCTGCGCGTAGATCACATTGGGCTCACCCGCAGCGTTGTGCTTGGGCTTCATGCCGTGGTCCGCGGTGACGACAATGGCCGCGCCCATCTCATCCAGCTGCGCTAGGTATTTGTCGAACATGGCGAAGAAATCCAGTGCGCCCTGCTGTTCGGGGGCGAACTTGTGCTGGATGTAGTCCGTGGTCGAAAGATACATGATGTCGGGCTTGAACTCTTTCAGCAGCTTGACGCCTGCGGCAAAGACGAATTCGGACAGATCCGCCGAGTATACCTCGGGCACCGGCATGCCCAGCCATGCACTGGCATTGTCGATGCCATGCTCGGCCTTGGTAGTCTCGCCCGAACGTTCTGAAGAAAAAGCCACCGCGCGGTCTTCGTCGAATTTCAGGCCCGCGCCCAGCAGCGCGCGCAGCTTGTCCTTGGCCGTGACCATGGCAACACGATAGCCCGCATCATAGAATTGCGAAAAGATGGTCGGCGCGCGCAGAAAGCGCACGTCGTTCATCATTACCTCTTCGCCGCTGTCAGGGTCGATCAGGTAGTTGCCGCAGATACCATGGACAATCGGCGGACGACCGGTGGCAATGGACAGGTTGTTGGGGTTGGTAAAGCTGGGGATCACCGAATGGGCCAGTCGGTCGGTGCCAGTCTCGCGAATACGTTTAAGTGTCGGCATCAGGCCCTTGGCAATGGCCACTTCCAGATATTCCGGCTCACACCCGTCCAGGCAGATGGCGATGGCGGGGACTTTGGGGGACGGGTAGACGCGCTCATTCGCGGTCACGGGAGTTTGAATGGTCATAGGCGTGTCCTTGTCTCTTATGCGGCCAGTTTGGCGCGTTCTTTCAGAGCCTGCGCCGGAGGTGTCGCGCTGGCGACCCCCATTTGGGTCAGACTGTCTTTGGCGGCGGCCACAACCTGCCGCATCACATGTTCATCCATCTGTCCGATGCAGCCGACGCGGAAACTGTCCACTACAGTCAGCTTGCCAGGATAGATGATAAAGCCCTTGCCCTTCATCAACTCATAGAAGCGGTCAAAAACGAACTTCTCGTCCGCAGGGCAAAAGAAAGTCACGATGATCGGGCTCAACCAACGGTTCTGCAACAGCGTCTCAAACCCCAATGCGCGCATACCCTCAACCATCGCATCGCGGTTGCGGCTATAGCGAGCGCCGCGCGCGGCAACACCACCTTCGGCTTCATGGGCTTTCAGCGCTTCCAAAAAAGCAGAAACCACATGGGTGGGCGGGGTAAATCGCCACTGGCCGGTCTTTTCCATATGCGCCCATTGCGCATGTACATCCAGCGATAGTGAGTGGCTGTTGCCTTTCGCCGCCTCAAGCTCGTCCTTGCGGGCGATGACAAAGCCAAAACCCGGCACGCCTTCGATGCATTTATTGGCCGATGACACGACAGCTTCATACCTGATGTCCGAGGGCTTCAGCTCAATTGCGCCAAAAGCAGACATCGAGTCGATCAACAACTTGCGCCCCGCTGCGTAGACAGCTTCGGAGATTTCTTCGACCGGATTCAAAATGCCGGAACTTGTTTCGCAGTGGATGGCAATCACGTGGGTTATCGAAGGGTCATGCGCCAGAATCTCGGCCACTTCCGCGCCACGCGGCGGCAGGTAGTCGCCCTTGTCCAACACCACATGTTCGCGCCCCAGATAGGCGAGCGTCTGCGCCGAACGCAGCCCATAAGCCCCATTCGCCAGCACCAGCGCTTTGCCTTCTTTCGGAATGAACGAGGCCAGCATCGCCTCGACCGCGAATGTGCCGCTGCCTTGCATGGGAACGCAGTCAAACGCATCCGCACCTTCGCCCAGCAGCGCCAGCAACCGACGACGCATTTCACGCGTCATGGCACGGAAATCTTCATCCCAGCTTCCCCAATCCCGCAACATCGCCTGTTTCACCGCGTAAGAAGTGGTCAGCGGGCCGGGTGTCAGAAGATAGGGTTCGCCCATTTGCGGCTTCGGGATCGCTGTGTCGTGTCCGGTCATATCAAGATCCTGCACCAGGTTTTCACGACTGATTTGCAACGAGGTTTGCCATATGTAAAATTGCTATTATCAATCTATCAATAAATTTGGCCTATATATCGAGCTTCAGTAGTTCCTCATGCGTTACAGTCAACTTCGTGCCTTTCATCATGTGGCCTTGCACGGCGGGTTTTCTCGCGCGGCAGAAGCGCTGTTTCTAACTCAGCCTGCTGTCTCGGAACAGGTCCGACGGTTGGAACAGGACCATGACCTGCTTTTGTTTCAGCGTGAACGCAAGCAGGTGGTCTTGACCACCGCCGGAGAGCGTCTGTTCCGGTTCACAAAGCAATATTTTGAGACCGAGGCGCAGATCGAAGATTTCCTGTCGGAATCTCGCGCAGCCATTGATGGAGAGTTGCGCATAATCGCCGACTCCGCGCATCACCTGACTGACTATCTGGGGCAGTTTCGGGCCGCGTACCCCAACATCACGATCACCGTCCGCAGTGGGAATACGAACGACGTTTTAGACGAACTGCGAGCCTATAATGCGGAAATCGGCATTGTTGGCAGCCCCTCCCCCGGAAAAGACATGACCTTGCTGGACCTTGGTTCAGCCCGGATCGTCGGATTTGCCGCACGCGAACGTGTCTCGGATGATCTGCTGTCTCTGTCGATGTCCGAATTGCAGAACCATCCTTTGGTCTTTCGCGAAAAAGGGTCCAAAACCCGTCAGAAACTGGAGGATGAAGCCCGGCGCGCCGGATTCACATTGAAGCCTGCCATTGTCGCTGAAGGGCGCGAAGCCGTGCGCGAATTGGTCGCCTCGGGGGCAGGTATCGGGTTCGTTTCCCAGGCCGAATTTGGCCGGGATGATCGCATCCGGCAGATCCCGCTAGAAGGAGTTGATCTGCAAATGGGAGAAAGCATGATTCATCTGACGCAGCGGGCAGATGTCCGTGTGATCCGCGCCTTCATGGAGTTTGTTGCACGCATCAGAAATGAAACTTCTGTGTGAATGAATGGCCGGGTTTTGCTACCCGACCTCAGGAGTTGGTCTCAATTTCTGCGCCTGTAACCCCCGGGGCTAGATGACGCAGCGCGCGCGCGCGCGTCTCAGCCCTGCGATTACGTGGTTCTGACCCCGTATCTGCGACCGCACGGTGGTGATGTACGCGGGCAAGGTCGTTGAAAACTGCGACACCGCGACCCTGCTGAATGAACCGCTGCACCCCTACACGATGGGGCTGAAAAACGCGTTTCCCGATCTGCAATCCGCCGGAACCGGTGTTCTGACCCCTATCGCGGGCAGCCCGCCGGACCTGATTGATCCGCCCAAAGGCTGCCGCTTTGCCCCGCGCTGCCCCTTCGCCACCGAACTGTGTCGCAGCACAGAGCCACCGCTGACCGAAGCCGCCGCAGACCACCACGTCGCCTGCCACCGCGCCGATGAGGCCGCCACCTTGCGCGAAGTGGCGCTGGATCCTGCGACATGGGGGACCGCCGCATGACGCACCCGATGATCCAGATGGAAAACGTGCAGTTGCACTACAAGATCGGCAACGCGATCTCAGCGATGATGGGGCTGCCCTCAACCGTGAAGGCAGTGGATGGCGTGACGCTGACCCTGAACAAGGGCGAAAGCGTCGGTCTGCTGGGCGAATCCGGCTGCGGAAAAACCTCGATGGGTCGCATCCTTGTGCGGTTGGAGGAGGTGACGGGTGGCTCGGCCCGGTTTGACGGGCAAGAGATCAAGGATCTGTCGGGCGATGAGCTGCGCGCCTTCCGCAGCCGGTCGCAGATGATTTTCCAGAACCCGTTCGATGCGGTGAACCCGCGCTATTCCATCCGAAAGACGCTGGAAGAACCGCTGGCCAACGCCCGCATTCCGCGTGACGAATGGCATACCCGCGTCATCGACGCGCTGGAGTTGGTCGGGCTGGGCGATCCTGAACAATTTCTGGAACGGTATCCCCATCAACTCTCGGGCGGACAATTGCAGCGCGTTGTCATGGCACGCGCATTGATCCTTCAGCCGGAATTCGTGGTCGCGGACGAACCTGTCTCGATGCTGGACGTATCGGTGCGGGCAGGCGTGCTGAACGTGTTCCGCGATGTGCGAGATAGGCTGGGGCTGACGGCGATCTACATCAGTCACGATCTGGCGCTGGTGCGCTATGTCTGTGATCGCACCATCGTCATGTATCTGGGCCGGATCATGGAAGACGGCCCGACAGAAGATATCGTGCATGCCCCACTGCACCCTTACAGTCAGGCGCTGGTCGCGGCGGTGCCTACGCCCCATGTGGACCAAAGCCATGATCCCCTGCCCATAGGCAGCGGTGCCCCGGACCCGCGAAATCCGCCTTCGGGCTGCGTGTTCCGCGACCGCTGCCCCCGCGCGCAAACTCGATGCGCCGACGAAGTCCCAATACCCCGCCCCATAGGAACGCGCCGCGTCGCGTGTCACTTCGCCGAAGAATGACTTGGGCAGCCACATATACGCGCACGGTCTGCGTCACCGTGCATTTTCTCAGCTCACCAGATGGGAGATGACCATGAACAAGCCCTCAACGCTTAAAACAGCAGCGCTGTGCGATCCGGTCTCGCTCGAAATCATCCGCGGGGCCATTGCCGCCGCGCAATCCGAGATGGAGGCGCTGATCGAGCGCACGGCCATTTCCGCCTTTATCCGCGAAAAGAAGGATTTCTATACGGCGCTGTTTGACGGCAATGGCACGATGGCCGTGGGGTCGATGGTGCCGATCTTTGGCGACATGACCCGACCCGTGCTGGAAAAATTCCCGATTGAGACGATGCAGGACGGCGACGTCTACTGGTACAATGACTGCTACGGCTCATACGGCGCGATTTCCCATTCCAACGATCAGGTCCTGCTGGCCCCGGTGTTTCGTGAGGGCCGTGTCTGCGCTTTTGTCATGAGCTGGGCGCATTTCGCCGATATCGGCGGCTTGCGTCCCGGCTCGATCAGCCCTGATGCCACCGACATCTTTCAGGAAGGCGTCATGATCCCCGTGACCAAGATGGTCGAGGCGGGCCGCGTCAATCAGGCTGTGCTGGATATCTTCCACCGCAATTCCCGCTATCCAGAGCAGAGCGAAGGCGACATGCGCGCGCTCATGGCCAGTGTCGAACTTGGCGTGCGCCGAGTGGGTGAAATCCTCGACCGTTTCGGGCCGGACGTGACCGAAGACGCGTTGGCGCAGTTGCTGGAACGCACGCGAAATCTGGTGCGGGACAAGATGGCCGAGACTTTCGACTACGGCACCTATTCCTTCACCGACGCGATTGACACAGATGGGCACGGCAACGGTCCATTCCACATGCGCTTCTCGCTAACTCGCGCAAAGGGCGCAGATGGTGCGGATCATTTCACTTTCGACGCCCGCGACAGTGACGATCAGGCCCCCGGCCCGATCAACTACCTGATGAACAACGGCGTGCCCGGTATGGCACTGGGTCTGTTTTATCTGGGGGGTGATCCCAGTCAGGTCTGCAATGCAGGGGGGCCCAATGCGCTGGACGAGGTCCTATTTCGCAAGGGCAGCTTTCTGCAACCAGAATACCCCGCCCCACTGGGTCTGCGCGGCCTGACCGCGATGCGGATGATCTCGGCCATGTGCGGGCTGTTGAACGCGGGCGGTGGTGAAGCCCCGGCGGCGAACTCGGCCTATGTGGTCAACATCATGCGCGGGAAGTACCGCACCAAGGATGGGACGCTGGAACCCTACTTGTTGGCGGATGGGATCGGCGTTGGCTATGGCGCACGGTCCACGGCGGACGGAATAGATGCGGTCTATTTCGTGGCGCAGGAAAACTATCCGGTCGAGTTTCTGGAAGCGGGCTATCCCGTGACCATGCGCAGCTATGGCATCGTTACGGATTCCGGCGGAGCGGGTCGGTATCGCGGCGGGTGCGGGATCGTCCGCGAATATGAAATTCTGGCCGAAGAAACCATGGTCGCCATCCGTATCGACAGCGTTCAGAACCCGCCATGGGGCATTCACGGCGGCAAATCTGGTCGCCATGGCATCGCCATCGTGAACCCGGGCACGCCGCAAGAGGTGCGCCTTGATCCGCTGTCGGATGGTAACATGCTCAAACGCGGCGACATCCTGCGGATCGAGACCGGGGGCGGTGGTGGCTACGGCCATCCCTATGACCGGCCCGCAGAGACCGTGTTGCAGGATGTTCTAAGCGGCTTTGTCACCGTTGATGCCGCCCGGTCCGAATATGGTGTGGTTGTCGCGAGCGACACGCTGGACGTGCAAGCCACGCAGACCCTGCGCGCCAACAGGCCCGAAACCCGCCGCTTTTACCGACAGGAGTATGTCGATGCCCTCGTCTGATATGTTCTTTGACCCGTCCTTTGCCGTGGCCGTTGATATAGGCGGGACTTTCACGGATATCTCGTTGCTTGACCGCAGCTCTGGCGCGGTGTGGCGGTCCAAGACCGCCTCGGTGCCCAGCGACCCGTCGCAGGCGTTTATGACCGGCGTGAACATGGTGTTGGAGGATGCGGGGCTTAGCGCCGCCGACCTGTCGCGCGTTCTGCACGGTACGACGGTTGCCACGAACATGATCCTCGAAGGCAAAGGCGCGCGCACTGCCCTTGTGACGACCCGCGGATTCCGCCACGTGCTTGAGATCGGGCGACAAGACATCCCGCGCCACGCCAATCTGTTCACTTGGGTTAAACCCGCAAGGCCCGTTCCGGCAGACCGCATTCATGAGGTCGATGAACGGATCGGCACCGGCGGTCATGTGGTCGAAAAACTGGACGAAAGTAGCGTGACCGCGCTGGTGGACAGCCTGCGCGTCCAGCAGGTCGAGGCCATCGCCATCTGCCTTTTGCACGCCTATGCCAACCCCACTCATGAAAAACGCGTGGCCCAGCTGTTGCGCGCAGCGCTGCCAGATGTCGCCATCACCTGCTCTACGGATGTTCTGCCTGTGGTGCGCGAATTCGAACGCTCTCTGGCCACCGTCTTAAACGCAAATGTGATGCCGGGGGTATCAACCTATATCTCACGTCTGGAAAACCGGCTGGCCGAAGCGCAGGCGAGCTCGCCTCTGTTGCTGATGCAATCCAATGGCGGTGTCGCGGGGACCGAAGCGATCCGCACGGCGCCCGCTTTAACCGCACTGTCTGGCCCTGCCGCAGGCGTGGTGGGCGCGGTCGATGCGGCGGCGGCCTGCGGGATCAAGGATATCATCACTGTGGATATCGGCGGCACATCTGCCGATATCTGCCTGATCCGCGACGGGCAGATCAACCTGACCCAACAGGGCAAAGTGGGTGAATGGCCTTTATCCCTGCCGATGGTGGATATGGTGACAATCGGCGCCGGGGGCGGGTCTATCGCTGCGGTGACCCATAACACCCTGTCGGTCGGGCCAAACTCGGCCGGGGCGCGGCCCGGACCGGCGGCCTATGGGCATGGCGGGGCCGAAGCCACCGTCACCGACGCGCATGTCACTTTGGGCACCCTGCCCCATGCCCTGCTGGGTGGCGCGATGTCTTTGGATGTTACGGCCGCCAAAGGCGTCGTCACCGACAATGTCGCCCGCCCGCTTGGCCTGACACCCGAAGAGGCGGCGCAGGGCATTCTGGCCATCATGAACAACAACATGGTGGGCGCGGTTCGCACCGTTTCCGTCGAGCGCGGCCATGACCCGCGCGACTTCACCCTTGTTCCCTTTGGCGGGGCTGGCCCGCTGCATGGTTGTGCTTTGGCCGATTTACTGGGGATCAACCAAGTAATGATCCCCGCCGCGCCTGGGCTACTTTGTGCCGCAGGGTTGTTGGCCGCCGACATGAAGGCCGAATTCACCCGGGCGTTGCCCAAGCCTGGCCCGGTCGATCAGGATTTGGGAGACAGCATCGTGGCGGAATTGACGCAAGATGCCTCTGATTGGATGGATCACGAAGGCATTGCACCCGAGCAGAGGGCGCTTAAGGCCCGCGCCTTATTGCGCTTTCACGGACAGGGTGGGGAAATCGCGATCGATTGGGCCGAAACACCTAACGATACGGAAACCCGGTTCCGCGAGGCGCACAGGTCTCTGTACGGCTTCGTTTTGGATGCTCCGATTGAGCTGGTCACATTGCGGATCGAGGCCGTCGGCAAGACCGCTCCGGTGCAAACTCCGACGTTGGACAAGACTGACCAGCCCGCACCCTTGCAGATGCAACAGGTCTATTGGCCAACCGGGCTGGCCGAGACGCCTATCTATGACCGCGCAGCGCTTGGAGCCGAGGCCACAATCACCGGACCGGCAATCCTGACCCAGTTGGACACCACCGCCTTGATCGCACCCGGATGGGCCGCGACGGTCCACCCATCGGGCGCTCTATTGCTTATGAAAGACACAGAATGACCCAAGCCCTTTTCGACCATATCGACACGCAGGCCGACAGTTTCATCGCGCGGGTGATGGATTATGTGCGCCACCCGTCGATCTCGGCCCATGACATTGGCATACGCGAGGTCGCGACCATGCTGGTCGGGTTTCTCTCCGATCTTGGGTTCGATGCTGGTTTGGTCGAAACACCGGGACATCCCTTCGTGCTAGGCCACGCCACCGTTGATCCCGAAAAGCCCACCGTGCTGCTGTACGGTCATTATGACGTGCAACCCCCTGACCCCCTGGACCAGTGGGTCAGCCCGCCCTTCGAGCCAACGCTGCGGGATGGCCGCATCTGGGCCCGCGGGATTGGCGACAACAAGGGGCAGCACTTCGCGCAGCTTCTGGCGATTGAGACGCATCTGGCCGTGAATGGCACCCTGCCCTGCAACATCATCTTCCTGCTGGAGGGTGAAGAAGAGATTGGTTCACCCCAAATCGCCGAGTTCGTGCAACAGAACGCGGATCGGCTACAGGCCGATCTGGTTGTCACCTCGGACGGGCCCCTGCATGAAAGCGGCGCGCCCGTGATTACCTTTGGCGTGCGTGGCGTGGCCTCGTTCGATCTGGTGGCCAAAGGGGCGGCCCGAGATGTGCATTCCGGCAATTACGGCGGCGTGGTGCCCAACCCGATCTGGACGCTGGTTCACTTGTTGGCCACGATGAAAGACGCCGACGGCAACATCACGGTTGAGGGTCTGACCGAACCGGTGATGCCGCCAACCAATCTGGAACGCGACGCCGTGGCTCGCCTGCCTGACGACGAAAAGGCGGTGATGGAAGATCTGGCACTGGATCAGATGGACGGTCCGCTCGAGCGCCCCTATTGGGACCGGCTGATGTTCCACCCGACGCTGACCATCAATGGCCTGCATGGCGGCTATGGCGGACCCGGCGGCAAGACGGTTCTACCGAATGAGGCATTTGCCAAATGCGACGTGCGTCTGGTCGAGCCGCTGACGCCAAATTACGTTTTCGAGCGGATCGAGGCTCATGTCGCCAGAAATGCCCCGAACGTTCAGGTGGTGCGCCACAACGGGATGCTGCCGTCGAAGACACCCTTGGACAGCCCATATGCCAAACCACTGCGCGACGCGATTGTCGCGGCCCGCGGGGTCGAGCCTCTGATCTATCCCACGGTAGGGGGATCCCTGCCAGATTACGTCTTTACAAAAATATTAGGCAAGGACGCCTTCGTTATTCCTTATGCCAACGCAGACGAGGCTAACCACGCACCAAATGAGAATTTGGAGATTGTCAGATTTCTGGATGGAATTAAAACCGGCGCTGCCGTTTTGGACGCGTTGGGGCGGATAAACACTCCAAAGGTATAGACTAAACACAAAAGAAACCAAAAATTCGTTGAGTTTTGCGCGCAAAGATTTCAAATTTGTGCGAAGTTATAAGTGTGATCGTTACCAAGTGCTGTCGCAAATCTTGTTTACCGCCAGCACCGTCGCGTTTTCTTGCGCTCGGGGGAGGCATAGAGATGGCATTGGACAAGACAATAGTAAAAGACCTCAAAGGTCATATTGCTGCGGCCCGAAAACGGGATCTCAATTTCGCTATTTGCTTGGGGAAGAAATCTGACACTACCGTTTTCCTGCTGGACCGCATCAAGGCCCCAGACCTGTTGGGCCGAAACGCGAAAAAGGCCGGAGAAACTCCCAAGGTCGCCTTTGGAACCTGTAACGCTGACGGCAATACGCTAAACTTGACCCTTCTTTCCGATGAATTGGGCGGGCTGTCCAAAAAGACCCGCGCCTTTCTGACTTTGGCCAAGCTGCCTATGAAAGTGTGTATCCTGGATGCTCAGGGAAACCTGATCGAACAGGATGGCGAAGATGCGGATGCCGAGGGCGATACCGCGGAAACCCAAGCTCCCGACCCGCTTCAAGCGAAATGGGAACAGCTGAAATCGACCGTTGAACCCAAAATACTGCAATTCCTCAAGACCTCGACTGGCGATGTATCCAAGATTAGAGCCGCTTGGACCTATGCGGTGCGGATCGGCGATGAAGAGACCGACTATGCCGGGGCGATCAAGGTCGCCAAACGGGTGATTCAGTCGATGACCGCTGCAGACCAGCAACCCGAGGAAGCGCCTGCACCTATCGATCTGAACGAAAAGAAATGGCAAATTGGCTCGGCCAAGTTTGAGCCCGTTCTGAAAAAAGCGATCGATGCAGGCCGGATCGACGGCGGCAAAGCCAACGCGGCCTGGGTCAAGGCGGTGGCCGAAGCGGATGCGCGCAATTTTGAGATGGCGTTGAAAATTCTCAAAGCTCTGTCCGGCCAGATTCAAGCGGGGAGTACTGCGGAGCCCGAAACCCGGCAGACTGACGCTCTGGCAGGCAAGCAGAAATACGAACAGGAGCGCGCCCGGATTGCACCGATTCTGGCGGCGGCCCTGAAACGGGACGCGGCACAGTTCGCAAAGCCCAAAAAGATATATGCGCAAGCGGTCACTCGGGCCGAGGCCGGGGAATACCCGATTGCGCTGAAAGCGCTGGCGATGATCGAACAGGAATTGGCCAGCGCTGATGCGACCCCCGCAGGCCTTGACCCCGGTCCGACTGGTCGGGAAGCCGCCAAACGCGTGCGCGATATCTGGGACGCGGCTTGCACTCAGGCCAATGGTCAGATCGAATCCTTGCGGAAAGAGTTGGCGGGTTTCTCAGACCCCAATTGCCAGATTTTGGCCGATAACGGCCTGACCGGATTTTCCGACAATCTTTATACCCGGTTGAATGCGGCCTTTCTGGGCCTTGACGCCGCGAATGAGGACAAGCTGCCCAACGCCAAGGCCGAAGCGCAGAGCATTTTTGACGAAATGGGCCAGTTCCTGAACACGAACGAGGCCATTCAGATCATGGATGGAAATGATCTGAACGTATCGATGACTTTGGCCGAAACGCTGGGTGGGGCGGTCGAACAGATGAAACAGGCCTTGAGCACCAGTTAAAAGGTCTGTTGGGGGGAAAGCAAATGCCTGAAGGCGCAGAAGTTCAGGAACTGGACGACACTGTAGATCCGAAAAAAGCCGAACGGGCGCGCGATTTTGCCGCCAAGTTGATGGCAGCCCTAAAACTGAAATCCGTAGTGGTGCCCGACCGGCCCGATGGGACGTCCATCGAAGAGAAAATCAGTCAGGCGGCAGCTCAGCTTTATGGTATGACCGAAGAGGGTGCCGATCTTGATGAGTTCGACCCCGAGCTGTTCACTTTTACAGATCGGGAACTAGAGAAGTTCGAGCTGTCCTCGCAAGAGGTCAAGCTGCTGAGAGCATGGCGGCATCCGATTGATTTCCGTGACCACCAAAAAGACAAGAAACTGCGCGACAAGAAAGTTGCGGCGCTCAAGGCCTCGATTGACCTGAAACTCAAGACCGTGCGGGGCGATCTGGCCGATCTGCAAGACCAAAAGGCCGAAAAGGGCGATCAGGACAGCGATCACGACAAGCTCGCCCGTCGGGGTCAGCGCGTGCTGAAACGGGCTGCGAAAGTGGCCGAGAAACTGTGCACCGATGGGGATTATTCCAAGGCTCAGGCGGTTCTGAATGGTTTGCTGTATCTTGAGACACTCGAAAAGTTGGCCCTGTCCGAAAACCCGGCCGCCGATGCCCCGAAAGGCGAGATTTTGAGGAATGAGGATCAGGATCTGGAACAGGCGGTCGCGGGCCGGAAATCGACCAAAGAACTGGCCGACGAAGCCGATGCCAACCGTCTGGATCGTCTGGCCCGCGAGGTGGTCGATACCACTCGGCATATGAGGGACATGCGCATCACCGCAAGCAACATGCGCAAGAAATACGCGGCAAGATACAAGGACAAAAAGAACAAACCCTACGAGGCGCTGGCCAAGTTCAACGACACCATGCCCAACTATGTGCACCTGCCAAAGCTTGAAGACGCCAAGGACCATTTCGAAGAGGATGTCGACAAGATCCTGACCTGGCAGAAAAAGGCGGTAAAAGAAGTCGCCGCCGGCGAAAAACTGCTGGCAGCCTTCTTCAAGGAATGCGCTGAATTTCATGAGAAAAAGCTGGCCAAATATCTGGCTATCTCGGATCACGAGATCAAACAGGAAGGCGCGGATGCGACGGGCCACGGCGAATTGCAGACCCGCCGCTCGATCCCGTTGATCCGGCGCGGTCTGACCGGATTACCGCAAGAAGTGCTGCGTCCGCTGGCCGCAAATCTTGAGGTTATGCAGTTGATTGCGGGGTCAGAGGAACTGGGCCGCGCCGATCTGGAGCTGTTGGAAACATTCGAACACGAGATGGCAGTCGAACTGAAAGTTCTGGAGGATAACGTCGACGACTATGTCGAATATGAAAAATGCGCCCAGAGGTGGCAGACCCAACTGGATAAGGGCGTTCTGAAATACACCGCTACTGGCAAGCAGTTTTATAAAGATCAGTTCGACGGGGCGAATGAAAAGGTCAAAGACCCCAAAAATCTGCCTGATTGTCTGAAAACCCTGAAATCGCAGGAAAAGAAGTTGGAAGCTCAGGTGGAAAGCGCGGAATATTATCGCACGCTCTACAAGGATTTCGAAAAAAGATTCAATTCGGCGCGCAAGGACCTGACCAAAGCCTATGTCAATCAATTCAAGGCCACGTTAAAGGCCTTTTCTGACAAGCTGGACACCGGCAATGACAACAACATGGCCGAGGGGCTGAAGATTGACGCCGCGATGCTGAAACGGCTTAAGTCTGCCGCCGACCGCAAAGACTACGTCGGAAGTTTTGAGGGGAAATTTGCCAAGCTCTGGGGAACCATCGAAATTGGCGACAACACAACCTACGAATTCAACGGTGAACTGGCCCTGAAAAAACTGATTGCCGAGATTGGCCGTGAAACCCGGTTGCTAAAACAGGCCGAAGACGCGTTCAAAGGGCTGAAGGGCAAGAAAGCGCCTTCGGCGCTGATTGCCGGCATAAAGGGGCATGGTAGCACGGCGTTTAAGGACGCACTTTCCGATATGGACACGTCGGGCGACAAGAACGAAAAGACCGCAGAAGCCAAGGCGCGGTACAAAGAAGCCCGCGACCGGTTCGACAATCTGATCTCGGCGGAAAAGAAACACCTCAAAGGGGCGGCACGGGACAGTTTCGAAAGCAACGAGACCCTGCTGAAAGCGCTGAAAAGCCGCGCAAAATCTGCGGCCTCGGTTGAGGATTGGGTCGAATTGCGCGACGAAGCGCTGCGGTTGATGGACGAGGCGCGCGAGTTTGCCGATGCAAATGTCACGCTGGACCTGAAAGGCAAACCGCCCGCTGAGAAGTTCGAGATGATCCTGAACCGGCTGATCGACAGTCTGTCGCCTTATTTCAAGGGAATGGATGAGTTCTACGGCAAGCACGTGAAATCCGTCGCCGCCAAAGCGCGCGACTCGGACGCAGATGAAACGGCCCGAAACGTCTTGGCTCTGATCGACAATAATGAAAAAGCAATCAAATCCGTTGCCGAACAGGTCGGCCTAAAGATGGACCTTTCGGCCGAATGTTTCAAGCTGATCACCGCCGCCAAGGATGCGGACATGCCCGAGCTTATTGCGCTGCGCGAACAGGCCTTTGCCATGATCCGCCGCAACAGGCGGTTTCTGGACGAAAGCAAGATCGGCGGGCTTTACAAGACCAACCCGTTTGACGGCGGGCGCCCGGTGCGCAGGTTCCTCTACTTCCTCGAAAAAACCGAAGCCGACCTTCTGGCCGAAGTCAAACAGTCGTAACCGGGGACAAAGATCATGGCATTTGAAAAAGAACATGAATGGCTGAAACAGGTCTGCGGTGAAAATGATACTCTGGCCCCTGAACTGGCCAATGAGCTGCACGATTTCGAACAGCGTCAGAGTTTCATCGACGCGACGTTGAAGACCGCAGAATTCGACAAGATCAAATCCGACCTCCAGACGCATTTGTCCGATATGGATTTCGTCGTCATGACTTACGACAAGAACATCGAAAGCACGATGTCCCTGAACCCTGCTGCCGGACTTGTGTGGAAAAAGATGGGCATCAAAACGCCCAAGCGCATTCAGGTTCTGGCCAATGTGGGCGACAAGAAAATCCCGGTCGAGATCGAGAACGCCGAATGGGACAGCTATGCCGACCGCGCGGGTGAGTTCAAGAAGTTGAAAAAGGGCGACGAGGAATTTGCCTTTTCCTCGCCCGAGGCCGCCGCTGCAATCCGCGAGATGTATGCCAAGCTAGAACCGCTGATCGAAAAATCCAACGATCTTGCCAAGCTGCAAGGCAAGGATGGCAAGCGGCTGTTCAGCGACCGCGACATCGAAAAGGAACTGTGGACCCCGCTGGTGCGCGAAGGGGTCATTCCGTCCAACCTGGTGCCCGACAGTTTTTCCGAGGGGCTGAACGTGTTCAGCAATGCCACCGCGATCTATACCCGCCTGATGGCGGAAGAAGAGGGGCAGGAAATGGGCGGCTCCAAGCTGGGGTCGGGTCTGCGCAACGCCAAATTACTGATTGGTGCGGCGAATTTGGCAAGTTCGCAGGCCCTCGACTACGCCAATCTGTCGATCACCGAGGCCAGCCGCGACGATATTGCGGAATTCATGAAGTTCAAGGGCGCGGATGTGATCGAAGGCGATGTCGTCCCGTATGATGAAATGCCCGACGAATATGACGATCTGGTAATTGACGGCAAAACCATCGCCGAGATCAAGAAGATGGACGAAGAGGACCGCCCCAAGATTTCGCAATCTGATCTGACCGAAGCGCGCTATGCTAAGGCCCACCCGGAAGGCGCGACAAGCTACAAGGATTGGCTGTCGCAGGAAGAAGAAACTCTTGTTGCGCAGATGGAGACGGAAAAAGACGAAGAAAAGCTGATTCAGCTGCGCAATGAGTTGGACGGCGTGTCGGTTGAACAGAACAAGCTGGAATATGCGAACCTTGAGATCAAGGACGGCATGACCCTGTCAGAACTGGCTGATGACGAGGCCAAGGTCACGCAATTGCAATTGACGCAGGCACAGTTCGACAAATTCAAAGAGGACGGCGGTAAAGGCGACTACGACGACTGGCTGGCGGGCGAAGAAAAGCGGATTCTGGCCGAGATGGAAACCGCCTCAGTGACAGACAAGGCCGAGCTTGAGCGCGAGCTGGGAAATATCAAGGCCGCCAAGATGACCCAGGCCTATGGGGAATACGTGCGGCAGGACGCTGCCCGCAAATGCGCAGTTGCAGCAGCTCTTGGTGCGGTCGAGGCCGTTGAAGGCGCGCGGGACAAGAAGAAAAAGAAACGCGAGGTGGCGATTGGTCTGGCCGGGGCGATGGCCGATGCCTTCGCGGCAGGCATGACCGCCGGCAGCACCGCCAAGGAACTGACCAGCGACGCCGATACGCAAAACCGCGAACACAAGACCAAGTTCGGGATTCTGGCCGGAAAGGCCGGGCTAAAAGCAGTCTCGAAGCTGAGCGAACTGGCTGAGGCCAAGGCCAAGGGAACCTTGCGCGATCCGCGCGAGCTGGTGGTCGAAGCGGTCGCCGATCTGTGTGACGCGGCAGGCGAAAGCATGTCGGCCAGCGGCACCAAGGGTGAAGATGGCGGCTGGGGCGACACCGGCAAGGACAGCCGGGACGAGGCCGCCTCGTGGGGGATGCTGGCCAAGGCCATCGGGATGTCGACCCAGATGATCGACAAGATGGTGGCGGCCGCCCAGAAAGGTGATTGGGACACGTTCGTCAAGGAACTGGCCCTGTTGCCTGTGGCGGCAAGTTTTGCAGGTACCGCCGGTTTGCAGGGGGATGCGGTCCGCGTCGACAAGGACGCGCGCGATATCGAGGCCGGTTGGGGCGGCCACGGCAGCGACTCGCCCTTTGCAACCAACCCGTTCGAGGAAGAGGCCCATGCCGGGGGTCAGACCGATTTCGGCATGAGCGGCAACATGGCAACCGTCGCCGATCAGCGCGGGGTCATGGACGAAGCGCGCGAGTTGTCTCAGCAAATCGCGGACGAAAGCTTTATGACCGACCGGGTCAAGGTGAAAAAGGCGATGGATAAATGCCGCGCCATGGTCAAGAAATACAAGCTGCCCGAGGACCAGAAGGATGTGAAACTGTTCCTTTCGTTGGACCCGGACAAGGCCGATCCGACTGCGGTTATGGGCGCGCTCAAAAAATTGGGCGAAATTTACGACAGCATGGTTTCGCAGGATGCGCGCGACGTGGCCGAGCTTAACCTGTCACCCGAAGATGAGAAGGCGCTGGACGATAAACTGGACTCGATGATCGACAAGATCGATGAGATTGAAAAACGACCCACACGTAATAACAATAAGCTCGAAGCCGAGGTGCGGGTTCTCTATGACGACGTGACCGCCACTTTGCTGAAGGATCCCAAATTCGTCGCCTCGGTCGAGGCGGATATCGATGAAGAGGACGAGTGGCTTGAAAAACTGAAAAAACAGGCCGATTTGACGCGGTTGGACCAATATTCCGACCCGAAAATCTATGCTGAAGAGTATGAGCGGGCGATGTCGGCGGTCGAGGAACTGACCCTGCAGGTCAAGAAAACCGACCAGCGCATCAAAATGATTGATCAAGCCACCAAAGGGGCTACCGGCATTTTGCTGGCCGCCATGCCGGGCGCGGCACTGTTGGGCAAGATCCGCACTCTGATTGCCGACAGCATCAAGCTGCATCGCCGCCGCAAGTCGCTGAACAAATGGAGCCGCGAGATGAATGCGATACGTGGCAGCTACAGCCCCTATGAACCTGCCGTGGTGGGCGAGCGGGACGTGCTGATCGCAGGCACCGCCCATGATGCTGCGCAGGTCGCCGCCGATTCAGCTGGCGTCGGGGCCGAAATTGCCCGGCTGACCGATGCCACGCATATCGGCGCGGCTGTTCTGACCAGCATCGAGAAGATCGGCAAGTTCCTCAACAGCTATTGGTTCGGGAAACATGGCCGCGAACAAATCCAGAAGGGTTGGGAGCTGTTTGTTTTGGCGCGCGAGCAGCCCAAGAACCGCCGCCTCGCCCGTGAAGCGATCAAGGTCAACACCACGCTTGGAAAATGCGTTCTGGCCTATGGTGCCTGTATCGATGGCGACGCACAGGCCCGCCGCGCGCTGCAAAGCTGTGGCCTGACGCCCGAGGCGTTCGAAGACAGCGCGGACGTGTGTCAGGGCGTGGTCGCCTATCTGCGCGCGGCCCTGCAGGATAAAGAGTTCGAAACCATTGGTTCGCACGCGGATGTGGACTGGTTGCCCTGTGATGTGGAGCCCGACGTGAAAGCCTGGTCGCGGATCAAGGCCAGCGCGGTGAAATCGAAACCGGGCATGGACTCTCGGTATTTCAAGACACCGGAAATCAACAAATTGCTCGAAAACTATGTTGTCCCCGACGACTCTGCTGATCACGCTATTCTTTCCAGCTTTGCGAAGCGCACCAAAAAACTGTCTGAGGCGCTGAACAGCTATCGCCCGCTGGACACCGAATTGAACCCGCATGCGGCGATGATTGTTGTGGCACAGGAGCTTAAGCATCAGGTCGACGTTGCCGGGGATCAGGCTGCCAAACGGCTGGCAAAGGAACGGACAAGCTAAACTGTGTCCCAGGCGGCAGGCGCGGCCTAGCCCGCGAATTTAACGTCGTGCGGGAAAACGAATTGTGGTCATTCGATTCTTTGCGGTAATGTGAGTATATGAATGTGATCCGCCTGATTGCTGGCCGAGTTGCCCTGTTTTTCTGCGCGGTTCTGTGTGCATCTCCGCTACTTGCTTCGGACCGTGTCGCGTTGATGATAGGCAATTCGGACTATGCATCGCCGGATATGTCGCTGCGCAACCCCGGCAATGATGTCTCCGCCTTGAGCGACGCGTTAAAGGAGCTGGGCTTTACCGTCATTCAGGCCTTAAACCAGAACGCCGCAGCCATGGAACGCGCGGTGGATCAATTCGGTATCGCGGCGCAAGGGGCGGAAATGGCCGTGTTCTTTTATGCCGGGCACGGGGTGCAAATCGGTGGGGCGAATTACCTGATCGGCACCGATTTCCAAGGGTCAGATCTCGGCTCGCTGCAGCGCAGTTCGATGACGCTGGACCGGGTGCGGGACGTGATGGCCAAGGCAGGGCCGGATGTTGGCATCCTGCTGTTGGACGCCTGCCGCAATAATCCGTTTTCGGATAGCGGGTTAGTGGAACAAGGGCTGGTCCGAATGCGCGGCGGCGCTGGTCTGTTGATCGCCTATGCCACGGATCCCGGCAATGTGGCCTATGACGGCGAAGGTCAGAACAGCGTGTTCACCTCGGGGCTTTTAGACCATATCTCAACCCCAGATCTGGACGTTCGACTGATGCTGGGTCGGGTCCGCCAACAAGTGGTTCTCGAGACGGAAGGGCGCCAGATCCCTTGGGTTGAGGAATCGGTTCTGGACGAACATAGCTTTGCGCCGGGCTTGCCGGGCAGCACGCCCCAAGACGACATCGCTGCCGATCTGGAACATTGGAGGCAGATCGCCTCGAGTTCAGACAAACGGGCGTTCGAAACCTATTTGCAGACCTTTCCAGACGGATTGTTCGCAACTTTCGCGCACGAGAAACTATCGGGGCTGGACGGTGCGACAGCTCTTATTGCCGATCCAATCCCCACCACGATGACCGAGGCAGACCCCGAGCAACTTGCCTCGGCCCTGATGGCTTTGGGGCATTTGACTGACCCGCTGACCCGTGATCTTGGCCCGGCGTTAGACAGGTATCGGCAGGGACTGCCAATGCCTGAAAACGCTTCGGCCGCGCAATTGTTCGAGGATGCGGCGCAAGTCTCGGTTTTTCTGGCAGCCACAACGATGCAACGGCTGCGCACTGATATCGTAGCCTTGCGCAGCGTCGAACGCACACTGACCATTGCCGAGGATGCCCTGCGCCAAATCGAAGATATTGCCCGCTCAGATGACAGCGCTCTGCCCGTTTTGCAACAGGCGCGAAACGATATCTACGACATCTACCGTTCACGCGGGATCATCCTGCGGCGGCTGGACCAAAGTCGCAGCTACTACGACGAAGTGCTACGCCGCGCCGTCGTGTTTTTCCCGCCCGACATAAATATTTCGATTGTAAGTGCCGCGTCGGAGTCGCGTGATCTGAATTTTGCCGACGCGCAATTGCGTCGGGATGCCGCGCTGTTCCTCCGGCATGTGTCGCAAGCAGATGATAGCAGAAAAGGAAGTTACCAATGGCTGGCCGATTTTATCCCACCCGAATAGGCGCAGGTCTTGTTACACTGTCTCTGGTCCTGTCGGCTTGCGGCGACAGCAGCCAGAGTTCGGCCCCGGCGACAGCGCCAACTGGGTCAACGCAGGCCGAGGCAGATCTGGTCAAACAGGCCGCTGCCATGCAAAAGACCATCCTTCAGGGTGCCGTCGCCGGAGGTGTGATTGGCGGCGGGATCGGCTTTGGGCTGGGTGGTAGCGACGATGCGGGAAGCGGGATTTCCATCGGTTTGGGGGCTGGCGCGCTTGCCGGCACCTATGTGGCCTTTGTTCAGCGCAACTATGCCGGCCGCGAGGCGCGACTGCGCCAGATCCGAGAAGATCTGGACCGCAATGCCGCCGAGATGCAGACAACGCTGACTGTCATGAACCAGGTACTGGCCGCGCAGAAAGCTGAATTGGACGCGCTGAACGCCAGCATCGCTGCGGGCAAGGCGGACCCGGCGCTGATCGAAAAAGAACTGGCTGAAGCCAACGGCAACCTTACCCAGATGGAATTGGCCATAGACGGTGCCACCAAACGACAGGCCGAGTTCACCGAGGCACGAACGCTGACAATTGCCCGTGGTCAGACGGCATCGCCCATTGATGCAGACCTGACAGCGCTGTCGAACCAGATCACCCAAATGCGCGGGATCGCAAGCGATCTGGCGTCGTCGTTGTAATGGGGGACAGAATGATCCGCTTTGCCGCCCTGCCCTGCATTGTGCTGGCCGCATGTCAGACCACGACCGACCCGGCGGATGGAGGGTTCTTTGCCGGGGTTTCGGGCATTGCCACCGGAGCCTATGACGACCGGATCGCCGCCGCCGAGGGTGACGTTGCATCGGCGCAGGCTCGAAATGATGCGTTGGCCGCGCAAATTCGCACGTCCGAAACAGAATTGGCCCAGCTAAAACTGAAAATACTGCAACAGCGGGATGCGATTGGAGGAGGTGACGCGGCAACAGCCGCACGCATTGACCGCGTCCTGAACGACGCCCCCGGCGGTGCAACGCCAGATGCCCGGCTTGCAGCCCTGCAAAAGAGCATCGCGGATGCACGCGCGCTCAGCGCTGATCTGGCGAAATTGTCGGGCTAGGACCCTAGCCCTGACATCCGCCCAATGCCCATCGGCGTAGGTTAACCTTCAGACCGCCGCCAAAGGGGTGCTGTTTGGCGACATTCCCGGCCTCGGGGCGATTGACATAGGTCTGGGCCTGATTGCACAGGTCCTCGGGCGTCCATTGGTGGCAGTTCGAGCAAGACTGGTCTTTCCACAGCTCATCCGGCAACCCTTCGATCGGGGGAAACAGTGGCGCGCCTGCCACCAGCTGATTGATCGTCTGTCCGCGCACATGGTCGTTTCCGAAATCCAATATCGAGTCCAAAGTCATCGGGGTATCGCCCGATGGCGCGATTTCTGACACCTCGGCCTCTGGCTCGGTCTTGCGGGTGACGGTTTCCTCGCCGTACTGCAAGGCAGCAAGACGTTCAGCGGCTTTGCCTGAAAACGCCCCCTCGGGGAAGCTCTGCAAATAGACCTCATAGGCGTGGACCGTGTCATCAGCTAGCGCCAGTTCATACATGAGGCGTTCAGTTTCGTTCGCTTCGACCACTTTTTGCGCCGGCACTTTTGGTTGCGGCACGGTGCCGAAGGATCCGGCCAGTACGGTTTGCAACAGCTCGCTGGCCTCGTCAGCATGAATACTGTCTGGATAGGCGCGCATGAACAGCATGATTTGCACCGGATCACGGTTTGTGATCGCTTCCTGCCACAGCTCATCTTCGCTCTGGGTTTGAACGATGGGCGTTTGAGTTTCGGGTGAGAACGCGAAATCCTGCGTCAGCGACGAAGTATCCCACGGCGTTTGCAGCCCTCGGGTCTGTTCCAGCACATCCACGCGGACTTTCTTGAACAATTGTTCGATGGCCATCCCCGGTGTTTCGATATGGCTCGCCAAACTCAGCGTGAAGGGGCTGTTGCCCTTTTCACCGTCCAGCGCGACGCCGCCGGGGTCAGTGGCATAGGCCAGAAACGTGCCCGTGGGAGCCTTCATCTCAGCCAAACCGTTGTCATCCATATCGGCGAGATTTTCGAACGGGTTGTTCCGGCAGGCATCCAGAATGACGATATTTGTTTTGTTATGCGCCGAGGCCATCTGATGCAGGACCGAGCGCGCCTCGACCGCCATCAAATCCAGATCGGCGGGATCGCTCAGCGAGATATCAACCGGCAACAAGTAGTTCGACCCAAAGGACTGCACTCCGTGACCCGCGTAGTAGAACAGACCCACCGCATTCTCGCCCCCCTGCCGCAGATCGCGGCCAAACTGGGCAATGGCACGCTTCATCTCGATCTGGGAACTATCGGTCAGGTTACGAACCTCGAACCCCAGCTCGGTCAACTTGCCGGAAATCAGCGTCGCGTCATTGACCGGATTGTCCAGCGGCGACACCGAGCCATAGGCCGAATTTCCGATCACCAGCGCAATGCGGGGCTCGGCCCAGGCGAGGCTGGTCCATACCAGGCTGATTATCGCAATCAGAGGGTAGAAAATGCGAAACACATCGGATCCTTTATCGCCGTTCTTTTATCACACCCGTGACGCCGTAGCATCATGCCAATCTGAATATATCTAAATCTATCGTTTGACTTTATTGTGGCCATCGCCTGACATATCCCGGATTGGCGATCAAGCATAGGAAGAGGGTCACACATGCCGCGTTCAAACCTGATGCGAAGCTTTTTTGCCATAGCCAGCCTTATGCTGGCCAACGCGACATGGGCGCAAAGCGCTGATCCGTTTGAACACGGCTGGACGCTGGATGGTGCCGCGTCCGAGTTGCAATTCCTGTCGGTCAAGAAAAGCTCGGTCGCGGAGAATAGCGGGTTTGCCAGCCTGTCAGGCGTGATCGGCCCGGACGGTGCCGCCGAGATCCGGGTACAGATGGACAGCGTGGATACCAAGATCGACCTGCGCAACGTGCGGATGCGGTTTTTGTTCTTTGAAACCTTCAAATACCCCGAGGCCATTATCACCGCCCAGCTTCCGCCCGAAAAGCTGGTCGACCTGCATCAGGCCCGGCACAAGATCATCGACCTTCCCTATTCTCTGTCGCTACACGGTGTGACCAAGGATGGCGACGCGCAGGTCGCCATCACTTTGGTCGACAATGACCGCGTGGCGGTGGCCAATACCACGCCGATTGCCATCGCCCTGCCCGATTTCAACCTCGAAGAGGGTCGCGGCAAGCTGCAAGAGGCCGCGGGCGTCGACATCCTGCCCTTTGGCTTTGTCAGCTTTGGGTTTGTGTTCGACCGCGCCCAGGCGGGCACCCCGCCGCAATTGATCACGGCGGCGGCCACCCCCGGCGCTGCGGCGCTTGAGACCAAGGGTGATCTGGACCGCGAGGCTTGCGAAGGCCGGATGGAGATCCTGTCCCGCACCGGCAATATCTATTTCAACTCGGGCAGCGCGCGCTTGTCCGACGCCTCGATCCCGCTGCTAACCAACCTGCATGACATCGTGAACCGCTGCCCGGACCTGACGATCGAGATCGGTGGGCATACGGATAGTGATGGATCAGATGCGGCCAACCGGGTGCTCAGCGAACGGCGGGCGCAGGCGGTGAACGCCTATCTGGTCGATCAGGGGATTGCGCCGGAACGTCTTGTAACCGTGGGCTATGGCGAAAGCCGCCCCGTGACCTCGAACGACACGGCAGAGGGCAAACGCCGCAACCGCCGGATCGAATTTGTGCCGGTGAACTAGAGGCGTCAGTTCGCCGCCAGGATGATCGGATCGAACCCGCCGCTGCGCCATTGTTGCAGGGCCGAGATGAAATTCGGCCCCGGCACACCGTCGATGGTGCTGTTGTAGTACCCGGCCTTTTGCAGCAGCTTTTGCACTTCCATCACCGTCTCGCGCGTCCACTGGTCCGAGGCCAGCGACAGTTGGTTCATGATCGCCCCGTCATCCTCAGCCGCGCCACGCAGCAACATGCGCGCGGCCTCAAGCGGATCGCGGGGCACGCCGCGCCCTTCGTCCAGCAGGATCGCCGCTGCCAAATAGCCCTGATATTCGCCTTCACGTGCGGCGCGCTGGAAATAGCCAAGTGCCTGATCGGGCGAACCTGTAATTCCATCCTGCGCCAGAACGCCCAGATTGAAAGTCGCCTTGGCTGACCCCCCATTCGCTGCCTGTTGCAACAGCGCAATTGCGCGCGCTTCGTCCTTGGGGACGATCTGACCTTCAAACAGAGTTACGGCAAGATTGATCATCGCATCAAAGCTGCCCCCTTGGGCGGCTTGTTCATACAGAGATAGCGCAGCGGCCTGATCTTGCGGAACACCGGTGCCGCCCTCGTGCAATTGCGCCAGAGAAACCATGGCCCGCAAGTCCCCCGCTTCGGCTGCCTGCTTGTAAAGCGTCACCGCCCGGTCCACATCCCCTGCCGCAATCGTAGCCCGCGCCAGCAGGGCCACGTAGTGGGACAGGTCAGGCGTCTGCGCCGCTGCAGCACTGCACGCCTGAATGGCGGTCAGGGCGTTTTCCTGAAGACGGTTGAACGGCACGCCGGGGATGCTGGCCGTGCGGTCGCGCGGGTGGGTAGCCAAACGTTCACATATGCCGCCGGGTGTGCTGTCCTCGGGGCGCGGGATGGATGCAATCAGACGCTGCGCCTGTGCCGCATGGGCTCCGTCGGGATATTGCTCAAGATAGAACTCCAGCAGCGGGCGCATCCGGCTGCGCTGCGCCAGCTTCCACAGACGCTCAGCCTGTTCGTCTTTGTCCTCGACAGCCACCGCGCGGGTCAGTGTCTGCCCCTGCCCGGCCCGGTCCAAAAAGGCCACAACCTCATTCACATGTGCGCCCTGCGGGTAGCGATCCATATAGAGCTGCATCAGGGACGCATCCTGCGCATTGGCGGCAACCTGCCACAGCAGCGTCTCCTCAGACGCCGTGACAGGGCTATTGTCGAACCGGAACTGCCGCGTCAGGGACGAGTTATCCCACGGAATCTGCCTTCCCCCTGTCGAGGCCAGCACGTCCTTGCGCACCGAGATCATCAGATCCGAAATATCCTGCCCGGGTGTGTAAATATGGCTCAGCAGCGCCTCGGTGAAAAAGCTGTTCCGGCCGGTGCCGTCATAGGCCACGTTGTCCGGCTGCGTCGCATAGGCAAACATGAAGTCCGCCGCGCTGCCAACCCGTGCCAGACCCTCGCCACCAACCTCGAGTCCCGTTCCTTCGAACGGGTTGTCGCGGCAGGCATCCAGAAACACCAGACGGATGCCGTCCGAGCGTTCCATCCGGTTGACGAATTCCTCCATCTGGATTGTCTGCTCGGGGATGTCTTCGGGCTTGGTGATCTGCGCATCAACAGGGACCAAATAATTGCGCCCGTTCACCTGAAACCCGTGCCCGGCGTAGAACAATAGCGATACATCGGAATCCGCAGCAGTCGTGCCATAGGACTCTGCCAGCGACAGCATCTCATCCCGAGTCAGGTCGGTGCCCAGAAACACCTCGAACCCCAGCCCTTCCAGCGCGATAGCCAGATCCGAGGCATCGTTGATCGGGTTGCCCAGCGGGCTGACCGACACGTAATCGGAATTGCCGATGATCAGCGCAACTCGCTTGTCCGCCAGCACCATGGTTGCGCTGAACAACATCAGGATAAGCGCTGCGAAGCAACGTTTCAGAGACACAGGTCCACTCTCCGACGTATCAAAGCCCGATGGCGCGGGTCAGTCCGATTTCCGCTTGACCGACCGCAGCCACAATCGTTTCTACCTGCTGGTTCTGAACGATGGCAAGCTCGGGATCGGTTGCTCTTATCAACGTGATGGCCTTGCGGATCTCACGTTGGGCCTGACGGATCTGCCGACGGGCCTGTTGAACCGCCTCGCGGCGGATGGCGTTGCGCTCTTCGGCGGTAGTGGCCAGCGACAGGCGGCGATTGGCTTCGTCACCAGCCTCGCGGATACCCGCGCTGGCACCGCGAATGATGTCACCCACCGACTCCAGACCCGGCGGCAGGCCTTTCACGATACCGTCCAGCTCAGAGGCATAGTCGTCCATTGCCTCGGCTAAGCAGGCCAAATACTCGCTGACGTTGTCACCGCTGCTTGCGCAAGAGGCGATCTCTCCTCCAAATTCCTGCGAGGCATTGTCAACCGTTCCAAGCGCGGTTTCGGCCTCGGTCACGGTTGTCACGGCAGTCCCACCTCCGCCGCCGCCGCCGGTAATGGTTGTGTCAACGGTTGGCGTCACCTCGACCTCGGGCGTTGGCGGCACCGGGATTGGGTCGATAACGGTAACGACCGCGCCGGGAAGGGATGCCACCTGATAGCCAACATCTGCAGCACTGGACAGGAAGTCCGTCGTCAGGAAGAAGAAAGTCTCACCCCCTTCGGTTTCGAAAAACTCCAGCCCCTGGAACACGGTCGAGGTGTCCAGTGAATCCGACTCGGGGCCAAACAGGTAAACCGAGGGGCCGCCATTGATCGTGCCGGTGGTGAAGTTTGGTGGCTCTTCGCCATCCAGTACCGCGATATTATCGGGGATAGCGAACACAACCGGCGAGGTGGTGTAATTCGCCGGGCCGACTTCGCCAACACCGGGTGCCCATGTATTGGTGAAATCCCACCCCGCAGCCGAAGCGATGGCAAAGAAGGTTTCCGTATCACGCAACTGGAACGTGGTCAGACCGGTCCCACCGGCGCTGGTTGCCTGACCCGAGTTTTCCGTATCCCAGAACGAGGCTGAAACCGACCCGGTGTTGATGCCGACCAGCCCGCCGAGCGAGGGGAAATCGCTGCCGGAAAAGTCGACAAACCCGTCGGAATAGCTGCGTATGACCGAACCACCATTGTTGAACCCGACCAGCCCGCCGACCGCTACCGTGTTGGCAGGTCCCGAGAACTGGCTGGTGCCATCGACATTCGAGTTCGAATAAGAATCCACCACGGTGCCCGAGTTCTCACCCACCAGGCCGCCCATAATGAAGTCGCCGAAGCCAACTCCCAATACCGGGCCGACACTGTGCGAACGCCGGATCGCGCCCGAGTTCTCGCCAACCAAACCGCCTGCAACGACGAAATCGGCCTCGATCTGTTCGACCGAAACGGTCGCGGTCGAGAAACTGTCGACAATCGTGCCGCCGTTGTTGATGCCGACCAGGCCACCTGACACGTCGTCACTGCCGTTGAACCGCCCCGAGACGCTGACGGCTGAGATTGTGCCGGTGTTTTCACCGGCCAGAATACCGCCGCCTTGTGCCGTCACGTTGGCGTTGCGGATGCTTAGGTTGCGCACGGTGCCATTCAAAGTTCCAAACAGACCGCCGAATACGAAATCGTTGTTCACAAACAGGTTGTCGATCGCAAAGCGGTTGCCTTCAAGTGTACCTGAAAAGTCGGCAGGCACGAAGCCGAAGGACCAGCTGGACGTCGGCGATGCGTCGATGTCGTTGGCCAGTGCAAAGGACTGGCTGGAGCCGTTCAGGCCCTGCAACCCATAGACATCGGTCAACTGAAACGGATTCGCGCCAGATCCGTTGCCGCCCGTGGCGCGCAGGAATGTGGCGTTGGGCGAGACGATGAAATCCCCCGCGAAAAAGCTGGGCAATGTGGCCGAGACCTGGTCCCAGAAACCAGCCACCAGGTTGAACGTGGCCACATTGATGCTACCGCCCGGGCCGGTGGTGATCCGGCCAACGCCGTCAACCGCTCCCATTGCGTTCAACAGCAACCCTCCGCTGACCGCGTTGATCGCACCATTGATCGTGATCATGTTATCCGCGACCAGGAACAACGTATTGGCCGCCATCCAGTCGATATCGGCGTTTATCGTAATATTACCCGCATCCGGCCCGGCCATCGACGTTGTCAGAAACACATCCGCAGATTCAAGCTGGGCTTCCAGGCCCGCTTCGGTCAACGTGCCCGGGATCGTTATGTTCACCGGATCAATCAACAGTTCGCCGGTTTCCCCGTTCGCGGCGCGAAGGTCGGTAAAACCCCGATAAACCAGATCGGTCTGGCCCGAGACCTCGACAAAGCCGCCATCGCCCGAAATATCCCCACCACGGGCCGAAATCTGGCCATGGAATTCGGTCAGATCGTCGGACCAGATGATCACGCGGCCGCCATTGCCCTCATCCCCGCCATCGGCCGAGATCGTCGTACCCGCATCTACAAAGGTGGTCTGCGCGGTGGGAAGCGTGCCGCCGCCTTGGAAATCGCCGCCGACCAGAATGGTGCCGCCATCGCCACCCCCGGCCCCGTCGGCGGTCAACGTGGCACCCGCCAGTGTGATCGCTTCGCCGGTTATGGTGATTGATCCCCCACGCACTTTAGGCCGTAGCGAGGTTGCCACCAGCGTTTCCTGCGCCGAAGTGTCAATTCGGCCGCTGACCTGAACCGCACCGCCGCTGCCGCCAAGCACAACAGCGCCGGACACGCCACCCACTGATTGCGCCTCGATCACACCGGACATGTTGATCACCTGACGCGCCGCATCGCGGGCGCTGGCTGCCTTGAGGTGGACGGATCCGCCATTGGCCTCGATCCGGCCGGAATTGGTGACCAGCGCCTCCATCATCGCATCATCGCTGTCCGAGGGAACAGCAACCTGCAAAAAGCCGTCGCCGGAAATATCCAGCGTTACCTGTTCGCCCGCGCCAAGCCCGACCTTGCCCAGCGGCACCCGGATCAGACCCGAGTTCGAGACCTTGCCGCCGATCAGCGCCGCATAGCCGCCCGGTACGATCGAGATCGTGCCTGCGTTCTCCACAGCCGCCGAGGCCCCGTTCCCGGCAAAATTGTTGCGCCCGTTCAGGAAATCTTCATCAGTTATGTTCAAGGTCGAGGCCACAAAGCCGCCCGCGTTGACCGCACCATTCGGACCGATGAAAATCCCGTTGGGGTTGACCAGGAACACCTGCCCATTGGCATTCAACTGGCCAAGGATTTCACTGGTCGTGTCGCCCGTCACCCGGTTCAGGATCACACTCTGCTGTCCGGGTTGGAAGATATTTACCGTTGAATCGGCACCAATTGAAAAGCCATTCCAGTTAACAATGGCCGAGTTCGACCCTTGCGAAATGTCCAACTGCGTGCTGCTGGGCTGCGTGATCGTCACGGTGCCAGCTGCCACGGTCCCACCAGTTGGCAGCGATTGCGCGAGCGCCGTCGTGCCCCACAGCGCCGCCGTTGCCGACAGGATCGCGCCCCGCAGCATGCTGTTGCGGTACTTAGAACCTACGACTAGCAACAATACTGAAGCGGTTTTCGTCTTCCCCCAGGTCATCGCGTTCACCCCTCCCATATTCAACTCGTAATGATCCCGACTTGTAGGTCGAGTCTTCAATCGTAATCAGATCAGCCCCAATTCCGTAGGAATAGGCCGTGGTTGTGCTTTGTTCTAGAATCGTTGGCTCTTCAATACCCAATTCGCCATAGGCGCCAAACAGATAAGGCTTTAGAATCAGAGGAAAACCCGCCACTTCGACACGCTGGGACCGTCCGACCTCGGACCTAACCACCCAACCATCATCACCGCGCAGGGACCCCGCGTCAAAGGTCGACAGTTCGCTGGTGCCTGCAATGCTGAACTGTTCCGACGTCACCAGCGCATCGCCAAAGCTCGTCTGTATCCGGCCGTTCACATTAAGCGACCAGTTGGCGCTCAGGGGGCGCTGATACTGCCCCGACAGAACCAGTTTGGTGAACTCGGGTTCGGCATTCTGCCGCGAGAACGGGGTTTCGCCCGGCCCGACCGAGGTCCGCGCTCCGAGAATATCCAAACCGCGTGACAGCACCACACCGCCGCGCAGGAAGCCCCCATTGTCATAGGCGCGCGTGGCATCCAACGTCGCGCGCAGCACGCTAATATCGTCGTCAAAGATCGGAATTTCGAACGGGCCGATCAGCAGATCCTGCGTGTCGCTGATCCGATCAAGGATCAATTGCGACGACAAGTTGAGCTGCCGGGAGCGGATCCAGGGATAAAACAGACGTAGCGAAAACCGTTCGAATTCGCTTTCATTCGGCAAAAAATCGGTGTCGGGCTGTGCTGTGCTCGACGTGACCTCGGCGTTGATCGTCAGGCCATTGTAGCCAATGGGGAACACTGCACCCGCCGCCAGAATTCGATATTCGGCATCGTCCGAAAAGAACCGCGTGGGCGAGCCGCCGAGGTTGAAATAGAATGTCTCACCCAGGTCCAGAAGGCCGTTGAACTCCAGCCCAAGGCTCAGGTTCACGGGGCCAAGATCATCGGACAAGGTGTTGTCGAACCCGTAAGAGCCAGTGAATTGTTTGAACTCACCATCCAGTGTCAGAACAGTGCCGCCATTGGCCTGACCCGCCGACAGGGTCGAGGCCAAGCGGATGCCGAACGTGTCCCCCGCCAACAGCAAGGCCCGTTCGATTTGTTGTAGCTTAATGCCGCGTTTTCCGATCAGCGGCTCGGTAATTTTGACGACCCGATCGCGCACCCTTTCGGGCACTTTCGAAGCGTCGATGCGTTCGACAAACCCGTCAACCACGACGATCCGAAGCGTCCCGCCGTCGCGCAAGGTCTGTTGCGGCAGAACGACCCGGCTTAGGACGAACCCCGCATTGTTATAAGCACTTTCCAGACGATTGGTGGCAGCAAAGATCTCGGACGCGGGAACACGTTTGCCGGAGAGGCGCGCGATAAAGGCATCATTTGCGGCCTCCATCTGCGGCAGCGCACCTTCGATCTCGACCCTACCAACAGTCACAAACAGCCGGTCTGCACCTTCGGGGACCGGGGCACCGGGATCGCGTGCAACGGTAACGGGCCCGGTATTGCGTTGATTTTGCGGCTGAAACGTAGATGGCGCAAGGTTCGATGCGCTTTGTGCTAGCGCCTTATCAGAAAGCGCAAAAATACCAACGGTCACGAATACAAATATCATGCTGAGACGTGGAATTCGCGTGATCGTCCGATACATAGATCTTGGCATTCGCTACCCTTGCTGAAATCGTGAAACAGTACCTAGAAAAGCCCAGCCCCCAGGCCAAAGCAAGATTGTATTTCCCACCACCGGATACCCGTTTGGATTGCGGATATACATATCTCAGTTGATTCTATGGTTGTCCGTGTCCCAGTTCACAATACCGTGTGCAACACACAAAATTATAAAAGTCCTTGTTCCAGCCACTCTTCAATCTTGTTGCGGCTGACCTCGAAATGCATCGAATCCTCGCGCCCCCAGGCCGCGCCCCAGACCCAGCCCTCCTGCCGGAAGAAATCAGCCAGAATGGTCAGACCCAGCTGGGTTTTCCCGTCACCCAGCGTATCCAGAACCCCGTCGACGTTCAGGTCGACAGCCAGACCATAGGCATGCGCCGAGGCCGACGATGTCGCTCCGCGCACCCTACGCACACAAAGCGACCCGGCCGTGTTGATACGATCATAAAGGTCGGGGTCGGTTCGGCGGATATTGTCGAACACCGTGCGCAGAGATTCGATCGCGGGTTTCAGCATGCGCACACGAACCGGCCCGACCTCTTCCAGCACCAAATTCTCTTCAAGACGCGGATTGGTCATGGATTGGCAACTATCCGTCAGGTCTTCGCGCGGGAGTCCAAACGTCTCTTTCAGAAAGGATGAACTGGCAAGTTGCAGATCCTGATTGACGTTGTTGCGGTCGGCAATCAGCACGACCTGCGCATAGGCATCAATAATCTCGTTGGGGGTTGAGCTGTCATAGCCATAATCATCCGCTCCATCAGCCCCCTGCAACGGTGCCGCCGCCCCGCTTTGCGCGCGCGCAATTTCAAGCGAGAGCCGTTCGATTTCCGCGCGCATATCCTCGACTTGCTGGCTAAGCATCTCGATCTCGATCCGTGCGCCTGAATCGATGGCGGGCCCTTCGAAATTGTCATCAATTGGAACGATCAGCGGGAAGACATACCAGATGACCGGAGCAAGGATGATCGCGACCCCAAGAATGATCGCTGAAACAATGCGCATCTGCCTTATTTTCCTGTTTTGTCGTGCCTGTCGCACCAAACCTAAAAGCCGCCGGTCGGGATGTCACGCATTTGCCTGCGTTTCTGCCCCCTTTGTGTGACATTCTTCATTGCCGCGTCCCTGAGGCACGGATACTCTTGCCGTCAAACAGGGAAGGACTTTGGTAATGATTGCATTCTCGCCTAGGAAATATATCGCGGTGCCGTTTGTGGCGCTGATTTGTTCGGCGCAGGTTGTGCTGGCGCAGAGCACTGAATTGACGGAAGACGAGATCACCGACGCGTTCAACAAGCAAAAGACGCGTGGGCTGGTCATCGTGCCGTCCAACACCGATACCGCCGCCACAGCGGTCGAGGAAACCACCGTAGCCGCAGCGCCTGCGGAATATCAGCCTGTTGCGGCCGAAGATCAGGTCAATATTCAGGTCCGGTTCGATTTCGCATCTGCCGCGCTGCGCGACGACGAAAAGCCGAAGCTGTCGGCGCTGTGTAACGCGATGAAAAACGTGGATGTGAGCGTCTTCCAGATCATCGGTCACACCGACAGCGCCGGGTCTGCGGATTACAACCAGAACCTGTCGCTGCTGCGCGCGAAAGAGGTCAAACGTTTCCTGGTCAGCGATTGCGGCATCGCCGACGAACGGCTTGAGGTGCTGGGCGTGGGTGAGGCCGAGCCGCTGAATAAATCCGATCCGCGCGCAGACGAAAACCGTCGCGTCGAATTCCAGGCCCTCGGCTGAATCCGTAGCCTCTGAAGACAAAAGAATAACGAGGGCAGCATGACTGAATCCCGCGCAGGCGATCTGTTTCAGCCGGGCGATCTGGTGAACAACACATATCGGATCGAGGCGATCCTTGGGCGGGGCGGAACCTCGGATGTCTACCGGGCGCGTTCGGAAATTTCGGGGCGCTTGGCGGCGCTCAAGGTGCTGAAAGCCGAGTTCTCCAGCAATGACGACTATCTGGTCCTGCTGACCCGCGAGGAAGAAATCCGCGACATCCGCCATGACGCAGTGGTGCGGTATTCCGAAAACAACCGTACCGCCGACGGACATGTCTATCTGGTGATGGACTACGTCGATGGGCCGGGGCTGGACCGGAAACTGGCCGATGGCCCCATGCCGGCAGACGATATTCTGACCATCTGCAAACGCGTCTGCGAAGGGCTTGAGGCCGCGCATGCGCGCAACATCGTCCACCGTGACCTGAGCCCGGACAACATCATCCTGCGTGACGGTGATCCGGCACAGGCGGTAATCATCGACTTTGGCATCGCCAAGGACACCAACCCCGGTGCCGAAACCATCGTGGGCGGAGAGTTCGCGGGCAAATACGCCTACGCCGCGCCCGAGCAGCTGTCGGGCAAGACCGACCAGCGCACTGATATCTATTCGCTGGGCGCGCTGCTGCTGGCAAACTTCCGTGGCGAAAAGGCCAATTCCGGGCGTAACCTGTTGGAGGTTGTGGAAAGCAAAAAGCAACCGCTGGACACTGCTGATGTGCCCGAGCCTCTGAAAACCGTACTGGACAAGATGACCGCGCCGGACCCCGATGACCGGTATCAATCGGCCAGCGATGTTTTGCGAGCTCTGTCCTCGACCCGGTCGGGACAGGTGCAAGCCCCCCCTGCTGACACCGATGACGACGCGACGATCATCGTTCCCAAAAGCAAACCAGCGGCTTCTACCCCGCCTGAACCCGCCGCGGCCGCGCCATTAGCGCCACCCGCCAAAGCGCCCGAGAAATCACGCACCGGGCTGGTTGCTGCCCTTGGCGCGTTGGTCATTGTCGGCGGTGGTGCCGGTGCCTATTTCAGCGGCGCATTCGACAGCTTTACCGGGCCCCAATATCCCGTGGCCGCACCTTATACGCTGGTGGCGGACAAGCGCGAGGGCCTGCCGCCGCGCGCCGTCGGCTTTGTGCCCTCGGAAGACACTCGTGATGCCATGACCCGCGAGATCACCGATCAGGGCGGGACGGTTGATTTGACGCTGGCGTCCGGGGATATCTCGGAAAGCTGGGGCGCTGCGGTCAGCGACGTCATCGACACAGTGATGGAGCTGGATGAATGGCGGCTGGTCGTGAATGGAAACGACGCTCAATTGACAGGGCAAACCACAGATCAGGCGCTGCATGACAAGCTGGAACAACTTTACTCGGCAGGCTTGCCCGCCGGGCTGCAAGGCACTGTCGAGCTGGAACTTGAGCCGCTGTTCCTGCCCGCCGCAGATATCCGACCGATCCTGGCCGGTCTAGCCGATTGCGGCGCGCTAAAGCTGGAGAATGCCCCCACTGCCGGATACGGCCCCGAGACCCCGGTTCGGGTCATTGGCACCTTGGCCTCGCAAGACAGCCTGACCGGCCTGGACACTGCCCTGACAGCTTTGGTCGGAGCGCGACCGATCGATCTGGGCGGCGTGAATGTATTGAACCCGACTCTTTGCCTGATCGAGAATTTCCTGCCAACAGCACCCACCAGCGATATCTCAATAGCGTTCTATAACGGTGAACAGAACGACGCCCCCAATCCGACCGGAGACTACGTTGTCGGCCAGAACCCAGTGATCGACGTAGACCTGCCGCAGGATGTGCAAGACGGGTTCCTGTCTGTCTCGGTGCTGGATGTGTCGGGCAATGTGTTCCACCTGCTGCCCAATGTCACGCGTCAGGAAAATGGTATCGCCGCGCTGCGGGATGGGGAAAGTGGGCCATTGTCAGTGCGCGTGGCTTATTCCATTCCGGAAAGTCAGGAAAACGGCGGCATTGCCTTTCAGGTCGATGATAGCACCTTGGGCAAAAGCAAGGTGATCGTGCTGCATACCGACAATCAACTGTTCGACACGCTGCGCCCAACCACAGAATCCGCTGCCGGATATGCCGAGGCGCTGCGCGAACAGGATCGTAATGTGGAAACGCAGATTTTGTCGCTGGACAGCCGTATCCTGACCACCCTCGCGCAATAGCGCGGGGTTCAGGGAATATCGACCACGATCACCGAGATATTGTCAGCCCCGCCCCCGTCCAGCGCGATCTGTATTAACTGATCCGCGACGGTTTCGATCGGCATCTCAGACAGAGCCTTTTCCAGCATCGGGAATGTCGCGTATTTGCTCAGCCCGTCCGAGCAGATCAGGAACCGGTCGCCCGGCTGAACTTCGCCCCGGATCTTGTCCAGTTCCAGCACATCCCCGACCCCGACCGCTCGGATAATGGCGTTGGACTGCGGATGCTGCTCGGCCTCGTCCCAGCTCATCTGTCCGGCCAGCACCAGTTCGGCAACGACCGAGTGATCGGTGGTCAGCATTTGAATCTGGTTGTCCCGCAGCAGGTAGATGCGACTGTCGCCCGCCCATAGCCCGACGAAATGGCCATTGGCCAGCATCATGCAGGCCACGGTGGTGCCAATGGTCTTGCCGCCGCGCGCCTCGGCCTCGTGCACAATCGCGACATGGGCTTGTTGTAGCACATCGCGCAACGCGACCAGACGGTCCGCGGGTGGCAGGCCCGGCGGGATTGCGGCCACCATATCGACCACCAAACGACTGGCAAAATCGCCACCCTCGTGGCCCCCCATACCATCGGCGACCAACCACAGGCTTTCTTCGGGCAGGGCCAGAATGGCATCTTCATTGAGCTTCCGCTTGAGGCCCACATGGCTGCGGGCGCTGTACCGAACGCGGTGACTTGAATTCATATTGGCCGTGCCTCGGTCCAGACTGACGCGTGAAGATTGAATAAGCCTTGCATGTTTGCCCCTTGCGGTAAACCTTCGCAGACCATCATGCGGGGGACACCGGCAATTTCGGTGCTCCAGATTGTCGGAGTGTGATAGCGATGCGACACCAGCCCCGCCGCGAGGTCAGGCAACAGGCTGTCCGAGACCTCGCCCCGCGTCAGAACCAGCGTTTTACCCTCGGCCCGGACCGGGGATGTGGGTTCCTGCAATGGAACGGGCAGCGCCTCTAGCCCCTCGGCCAGCTTGTCGCGGGTCATGTCGTCCTCAAGCGCGGCCAGGGCCAAATCTTCGAGCTGGCGGTACACGGCATCCGCGCGGAAATGGGTCAGAATGGCCGAACCTTCGTTGGACACCCCAGCCACCAGGGTCAGCGGGAAACGTCGCCCGACCCGATCCACCGAGGGCATCAGTACACCCAGCATCTTTTGCGGCCCCGCCAGCCCCGGCGCCAGACAGAACCGCCAGATCGGGGCCGACATGTAGTGGGCATCCCATGACGCGCCCAAAGCCTCAGACGTGGCCAACATGCTGTGCTGTATCCACGTGTCCCACGGCTGGACGAAATCCTGCGTCACCCCCAGTCGGAAGAAATCCCCGACCGACGGCATTTTACCAAATGCGCCAAATCCGCTGCGCTGCATCAGAACGATTTGGGGCAGCTGAATTTTTGCAGCGCCGGAAGGGCAAAGGGATTGATGACCGAGCCGGATTGCAACTGGAAGATCGCAATGCGGCCACCGACGTTGAAGATCACCTTCTTGCGGTCCGATACATTAGTCCGCCGCACCTCGGCCGCGTCCAGCAGACGGAACCACGCCCATGGCCCGTCCTTGGACAGCACGCTTTCGATGTTGCGCTTGTCGGGCTGGAACGTGACCCGCGCCAACCCGACCTGCCCCGGCCACGTGACCGCCATCGGCGACGGCAACCCGCCGCGATGGCGGAACTCCAGCGACTGGCCGTCAATCTCAAGCGTGACGCCCTTGGCTTTGGGGTCCAGCGCCTCGGGCATGATCTGGAACTGAATCTGCGGTTGAGGGCCTGCGGCAAAGAAAGCCTCGCGGATTTCGGCGGCGTTCTGGAATTGGGTGAGAACGGCCTGGCTGATTCCCAGATCGGCCTCGTTCACGCTGCTTTTCCAACTCCAGGGGCGCGTGCGCATGTCCACGTGTTTGGCGAGGTTGTCCGTAAAGAACGTGTCGATCAGACCTTGCGGGCCGAACAACCGGCTGAAATCGCCCATCGCCACATCCGCACCTGATCTGCGGCTGAACGGGTAACGGTCAGTGACGACCTGCTCGCAAAAGGGCAGCACATTGGCCTGCCAGCGCGCATTTAGCGAGGCTCGCGTGCTGTCCGAAGTGATCCCCGAAGATCCGTCGATGATCTGCACCGCCCAGCGTTCCATCGGGCCGGGAATGCGCGCCGCTTCCTGTTGGAATTGCTGCAAAGCCTGCCCAGATTCACCGCCCGAGGTTCCGCTGAAGGACATCTTGTTCAGTTCCTGATAGACACCCGTCAACGACCCCATCAACTGATCCAATTGCGAGGGCTGCCCCTCGGGCCGGTCAACAAGCTGGTGCAGCCAGGCAAAGCGATCTTCTACATATTGACCCGGCTCTTGCACCGGCTCGGACACCGTCGCGCCGCTGGACTTAGCCAGTGCCTCAAGCAGAATTTGCGTCTGGACCGAGGTCGCCGATTGCAACTCAAGGCTGGCTGCGCTGGACAACCCATCGCTCAGCGCTTCGGAATTGGGCAGGACCGATCGGCTTTCTGTCAGCTTCGTCTCGTCCGAGATCGAATTCAGGATGTTGACGATAGGCGAGGTCGGCCCGGACAGCACATTGGTCACTTCGACCGCATGGCTGAGGCTTTCCATCGGTACGATGTCGATATCGCCCAGCATCGCGTCGTAGCGCGCGATATAGTCGTTGTAATACAGGTCCAGAACATCGCGGCTGAGCGCCGCCAGCGCCAGTTCGGTCTGTTCCGCCTCGCCGCGCGGACCCAGAACCCAGCTTTCCTTTTGCACCCGTTTGGCTACGCCAACTGCTTCGCCGACAAATACGTCGTTGAAACCGCGATAGGTAAAGATCCCCTCGATCCCGTCATTCAACGGTTTGCCCGAGGACCGCACCAGAACGCGCGCAACCGCTGGGCCGCCAACCTCGGTGATACGCCATTCCGGCAGCGCCGTCGCGGATGGACTTGAAATGATGCCGTTATACACGCGCTGCGCCAGTGGCAGTTCGGACAGCAAGCCCTGTATCTGCTCGACCATAGGGCCGTTCAACGCGACGGCCTGCATCGGCTGGCTCAGCAATGCCTCAAGATGGTCGTTCAGATCAGCGCGGAATTCCTCGCGCGAGGGGCCGGGGAAGGACACCGTCCAGTCGATATTCATCCATTCCTTGACCAGGTTCTGGTTCATCGGACCTTGCAGACCCAGCATCAGATAAACCTTTAGTGCCTCATACAGCACATCGGGGTTGTTGATATTGGCGCTCATCTGTTCTTCGAGACGCAACAGCAGCCGCGGCAGAAGGCGCTGGTTCAGCGCCGCGCGGTAGGTCTGCGCCGCCTGCGTGCCTATCACGTCCCCCTGATACAGGCCGTAGGTCAAGCGCGTTTCAGGGTCCGGGTCGGACAGGGTCGGGTTCGCGGGCAGATCGCGCAGTGTGTTCAGCGCCTGCACTACCGGTACCAGATCGGTGTCGCCCACCGGGCTGGGCGGCAGAGTCGCGGCCGCGGCCTGATAAGCGGACACGCCTTCTTGTGCCTCAGCGATCAACTCGGAATTTCCCGAGAAGCTGCGCACCAGCAAAGCACCCACTGCAACAGCAGCAATCAGCGTCGCCGCGACCGAGGCCCATTTGGTGATCTTATAGCGTCGCTCGACCTTGTCATCGGCGCTGACCAGACCGGCCTCACGAAAAATAACCTGATCGAATAGGCGGGTCAGGAAATACGACCGCCCCGAGCCCTGCCCCGAACCAATCGCCTGACGTCCGATCCCGAAGGTGCGCGCCATGCCCAACATCAGCCGGTCAATGGGGGTGCCTTCTTGCGTGCCGGATGTGAAATAGACCCCGCGCAGCATGTGGCGATGCTGATAACGGCTGTCCTGAAACACCTCGGTCAGGAATTCATGCGCCACCTTGCGGAATGAGGCCACCTGCATCGGGAAGCCCGCAACCAAGGCGCGGCGCTGCGGGTCGGTTTCAGTCTGCATCCGCTCCAGCGATTGGGCGTTCAAACGGCCCAGAAGCAACGCGAATTCCTCATCAAAGGCGGCAACCGGGGATTGCTCGGACCGGGACTTGTCCAATGGCAAGGTAAAACCCCAAACCTGTTCACGGTCTTCCTTACCCAGATTGTCATAGAATTCGGCAAACCCGGCGATCAGGTCGGCCTTGGTGAACAGGATATAGACCGGAAAGCGCACGCCCAGTTTTTCGCGCAGCTCTTCCAGACGACGGCGCACGGCTTTTGCGTGTTCTTTCTGTGTGATCTCATCCTGCAAAGACAGATCCGACAACGAGATTGCGATCATCGCCCCGTTGATAGGCTGACGCTTTCGGTATTTCTTGAGCAGTCCAAGGAACCCAATCCACGCCGCGTTATCGACCTGCGCATCGCTTTCCTGCGTCGTGTATCGCCCGGCCGTATCGATCAGAACGGCGTTTTCGGTGAACCACCAATCGCAGTTGCGCGTGCCGCCCACACCGCCAATCGCGGTTTTACCCATCTCATCAGCCAGCGGAAAGTTCAAACCGGAATTCACAATCGCCGTGGTCTTACCCGCGCCCGGTGGGCCGATCATCACGTACCACGGCAGCTCATTCAGATGCCGCCGCCCGTTCTTGGACTTGCGCAACGCGGCCATTGCGGTTTTCAACTTGCCGCGCAGTTCCGAGATTTCGCTGTCGATCATGTCGCCGCCATCGCTGACGGCCTCGGTGATCTCTTCGGTTAGCTTTTTTTCGCGCCGGCGGCGGAAAAAGAAAATGGTCAGTGCGATGATCAGGAAAAATGCGTAGATCACACCGCACCAGATCAGCCGGGTGGTCATCCCGTCCAGCGGGCGCCATTCGTCCGACCCGATCAGCGGACCAAAGAAGTACAGGCACAAGGACAGCGCCGTCGCCGTAAAGAACAGCACGGTGTAGATCGACATGAAAACGAATCTGAAGAATCTACTGATGTTCATTGGGTATCCTCCTGCACTAACAGGACTTCGATCCGGCGGTTGGTGGCACGGCCTTCACGGGTGGAATTGTCGGCGATCGGGTCACTGTCGGCCCGGCCTTCGGCGCTGAGGCGATTGGGGTCGGTCAATTCGGGCGACATCTTATTCATCACCGATTTTGCGCGCGCCAGCGACAAGGCGAGGTTGGATGGAAAGCGCGCGGACCGGATTGGTACATTGTCCGAATGTCCGGTCACGATCACCGTGCCCGGCTCGGCATTCAACGCCACGGCAACCCGGCGCACCGGCTCTTGGAATTTGTCTTGCAGACTGTCCGAGCCTGAACCGAACATGCCCGACCCCTTGATGCGGATGACCAGCGTATTGCCTTTCTCAAAGACTTCGACCAGCCCCTCATCAATCTCGGGCTGGAGGAATTCGACGACCTTCGCGATCTGAGGTTGCTGTTGCGGAGGAGGTGGCGGTGGCGGTGGCGCGCGGCGCTGCAACTCGGTCACCGGGCCCGCGTCGATCACCGACATCTGTCCCACAAGATTTTCCGTCTTGTTCGACAAAACGTAAGACAGGCCGCTGAATTCGATCACCAGCAACAGAGCCGTCACGCCTAGCGCGATCCAGACCGGCTTCCACATGCTGAGCGCGCGGTAAGGCTTGTCCACGCCTTCCCAATGCGGGGCCAGATCACGTTCGACAGGGCCACGTTGCGCTCGGATGACCCGCGCCAAGCCCTGCCGGATTTGCAAGTGCTTATCCGGGCCGCCTTGTTCGACCCGCAAGCGGCCTTCAAAGCCAAGCGACAGGCACATGTAGACGAATTCCAGCAGCTCGATATTGTTCGCAGGCTCCTGTTCCAGCCGCGCCAAAAGGTCGTAGAACCGATCCCCGCCCACTGTTTCTCGGTGGAAGGTGCCAACAAGTGATTGCGTCGCCCAACTAGACTGACCGCCCCACGGCGTGTTCAGCACGACATCATCCAGCGTCGCACATAGAGCATAACGCGCCACCTTGACCGATTGCGCTGGGATGCCCGCCTGTAGGGCGGCATTTTCAAAGCTGCGCACCTCGGCCACCACGCTTTGGCGCAACTTGTCAGGGTCCATGTGCTGGGCGCGGTTGCGGATGCGGCTGATCAGCGAAAACAAAGGCGCGGCGCAGGCGTTAAGCCGGTTCATCCCGGTTGCGGCCACCTGTTCTCCGCCGCCTTGTGGCGGGCGCGACTGTGAGGCCTGCACCGGAGGCACGCCATATCCGTCCGCTCCCGCAGCGGGCTGTGGCTGTGGCGCTTCCATCGGCTCGGGGTAGCCCGCCGGTTGCTGAGGCGGGGCAGGTTGTTGCGGCATGGTCCCGGCCTGACGTCGTCCACCCGGGTTGGGGCGAATGACCGTCTTGTCTGTATCGTCCGGTTCGGCAAAAGGATCGTTGTCGGACATGATCTACCTGCTTCCTCACAGCGCCCGCATAGTCCAGTGGTCCACGCAAGCAACCCCATCAATTTGTTTCGTACCAATCAGCGGCCCGGACGGCTACTGATTGCGGATCGCCCACAGCTCCATCTGCAAGCCGGGATATTGCCCCGACACATGTACCGCGATCCCGCCCGAAGTGGTCATCTTGCTCCAATACGGGCTGGCTGCGTCCAGTTCGAAATAGACCACGCCCGAATGGTACGGGATCTGGCGCGGCGCGACCGGCAGCGGGCGCAAGGTGATGCCTGGCAGGGCCGAGTTCACCAATTGGCGGATTTCCTCAACCGGGCCGGTCTTGGCCTGACCCGCGAAGTGCCGCCGCACGTCTTCGGCGGGGATATCCGCATTAACTGCCAGCACAAATCCGGCCGAGCCGATCAGCTTGCGATCAGCAATTACACCGACGCTAATGCCGTATTTGCGCGGCTCCAACGGGATCGAGATCGCCGTCTGCTCCAGCACCGAGCTGAGATATTGGCGCAGCACTCGGATCACCGGGGCAAAGCTTTCGGTCAGGTTGTCGTGCTGGTAGGCGGGGAATTGCACTGCTTCTTTCTCGGCGCTCATGAAGGTCGCCAACTCGCCAGCTAGTGCGGCGCAAACGCGGTAGGCGTGTTCGGGATGCACGTTTTCGATATTGGCGAAATGGCGCACCAGCGGCAGGTTGCTGTTGATCACCATCAACAGAAGGAAATCCGAAATCTCCGCGGCACCCTTGGCAGGTCCGCCTTCGGACAGCCGCCCGGCCAGCGCCTGCATCCGGTGCGACAGCATTCCCTCAAGCTCGTTCATGAACCCCGCCAGTGCCGGGGCTGCGCGCACATCCAGGACCGAGGGCACAAAGCCGCGATCCAGTACAATCTCTTTGTCCGGGCGCACTTCGATGATGCGGGCAATCGGAATGGCCAGCTTGTCGGCCAGATCGTCCACCGCCAGTGCAAATTGAAGTCGCAGCTTACCAACACCCAGCGTTACCGGCTTTTTCTGCTGGCTCATCACGTCAGTGATTTCCTGCTCGGCGGGACGCAGGCGGCTGACGGATTGTTCCGCACCGCTCAGATCCACCTCGGACGCGCCTTGGCGCCGCTGCGGTACGGTCAGGTAAACAACGCAATCCTTGATCGTTTCGGGCACTTCCAAAGCGGGCGGATGGTCTTCGGCCTGCGGTACGCGAAACACCTGCCCATCCGGCGTCAGCCCTGAACAGGATTTGAGCGCTATTTGCCCGACCTTGAGCACCTCGTCATCCAGCTCAAGCGCGCTCAACCCCCAGGCATAGGGTGTCACCCGGCGCGCAAGCCCGGCCACCAGCGCCTCGGTATACCGGTCGGCCTGCTGGAAATGGTGGGGCTGCAAAAACAACCCTTCGGTCCAAAGCACCTTGCTGTCCCAGGACAATGGCTGCCCTCCCTTGTTATTGCGCCCGTTGGGGCGTTACTTCAGCTTTTCCAGCTGTTCCTTATACGCACGCGCGAATTCCCGGCTGAAGAGATCGTGAAAATCATTCTCGGCCTGATCCGAAATTTCCGCATACATCTTTTCATACACTTCCCAATATTGGGCCTTCTTACCCTTGAAAAGTGACCCAAGTTTGCCGGAGCCTTCGATTTTCCCGGCCAGCACCTCGGGGTCGAGCCGCGACAACACGCCTTTGAGCGCGGCCTCCATCCCTGTGACCATGGCGACCTCATGGGCCTTGATATCGTTCAACGCCTCGGCGGTGGCCTCCTCGGAGGCGAGGTAGCCTTTGACCCGCGGTTTCACCAACGCCTCGATCGCCTGTTCGGCGCTGATCGAAAATTTCAGCGGGTTGTTTCCGCCGGCGCTGATCATGGTCTGATCAATGCGGAATTCAGACTTGATAGAGGTACGCGTCATCAGAATTTCGCGCAGACCCGTGATCATTGCCCGTAACACGCGCCCCATCCGGCCCATCGTGGCGGGCAGATCGGCGTCGTCGATGCGCAGATCGTCCACCTCCAGCGCCTCAAGCAGGGCGCGGGCGGCGGATTGGTCCCCACTTGCCGCAGCGGGAGCAGGCGTTTCGACCACTGTGGGCTCATTTGCAGGCTCGGGCGCAGGCGCCGGAGCTACTGGTTCCGACGGCGGAGGTGGGACCGCACGCTCGCCCGGTGTTGGCTTGGCCGGCGGAGCGGCCGGTTCCGGCGGTGGCGCAGCAAACGGGTCCGAAGAGGACGGCTCTTGCGGCGACAGGAAGTCGTCATCCCAATCGTCGGGGATCAGATTCGCGCCGCCGCCACTGCTGGGCGCTGAAAACGCATCAGTGGCCGAGGGGTTGTGCATCGGGTCGCTCGCCCCCATGCCCTGATGCGCATCCGCCGGTTTGGCAAAGAAAGGGTCATCATCACCCAATGGTGGCAGCAGTTCGTCCATGGGATCAGGCGTTGCGATCTGGCCCGGCCCTTTGGGGGCTTCACCACCCAGCAGGTCGTCCAGAAAATCCCCGCCCGGCGAGGACGCGTCCAGCAAATCCAGGGGATCCGGCGCGTTTTGCGACTGTCCGGGCGAGACATTGCCCTGCTGCATCGGCTGTGGGATCATCTCTTCGAACGAAGGCAGATCGGCACCGATCTCGACCACCATCTCATAACCGCCCGCCGTCAGCACATCGCCATTGTTCAGCGGCGTCGGCGTCCGACCCAAAGCAATCTTGGAATAGTTCAGAAAGGTCCCGTTGGTCGACAGGTCCACGATCACCACGTTGCCATTGTGATCCTCGATCACGAAATGGTTCTTGCTGAGCGTCCGCTCGGGGTCGGGCAAAACAAGATCATTGGCCGGACCACGCCCTACGGTCAGCGATCCCCCCTGCATCGATACAGGACGCCCGTCGCCCGGCACGACGCCGGTGGATTGGAATTTGAGCGTGACCGTCATTCTTCTGTCTTCATCCTCCGACCAGCACGGTAAATTCACCTTTGACGATGGGCCCGCCACAGGCACATGTATCCATCACCCGCGCAGCTGGCATCTTGCCAATCAGTACCGTCGCCGAGCCTTTGATGATCGGGTGCGGAAAGGCGGGTGTGGCCATGTCAAATATTCGCGCCGCAGGCATCTTGCCCACTAACACTGTCGGGCAGCAGGGCGGCAGGATGGGCATCGGCGCAGGCACCGGCGCGGGGGGCGCAGGCGGTGGCGCCAGAAAGGTACAGGTGTGGAGATCCGCAACGCGGGCCTGAGGAAATCCCATATCTACTCCTTCGCCTCCAGCTTGCCGTTTCCACCACGGGCGATATCAAGGCCACGGTCGATCAGCAATTGCACATAGGCATCGAAGTCGCCCTCATGATAACCCATCGCGGTGACATTCATGGCAAAGGCCAGCGCCTCGGCCGCGCCAAGCGGAGCGGTCATCCCGGCAAGTTCACCTGTACCCAGTGTCCCATCGGCATAAAGCGCGCACATGGCGCAATTTATCGTCTCATCATCCGGATCGGCCAAGTCTATCGTCTGTTCAGCCTTTTCACGATTCTCGGGCGTCGGGCGAAAAACCCAAGCCTCAGACGCTGCCAGCGACGGCGTGTTGTGTTCAGGCGCCTCGCCGATATAGTCGCGCGCCGCCAGACAGGACCACCATACCCGTTCACGCGGCGGCAGAGCCACGCCCAGCAGTCGTAGCATGTCAATCGGGGCACCTTTTTCATCTAGCTCAGCCAGAACCACATCCAGAGGCGCACTGGCGGGCGCGTCCAGCTTTGTGCCCAATCGCGCATTGGCATCGGCCAGCATCCGGGCCGCGGGCATCTGGGGTGTCTTGGTCAAATTGGCAAATCGTTCGCTCATCCATCCGACCCCTAGTTAATCATCGTCACGCCACCCTTGAGGGTCAGCATAGCATCGCCGCTGACCGTCGTCAGTGGGCTTTTTGCGTCAAGCTTGGCGTTCGCCTGAACGTTGATCATCGTGCTTTTGACAGTGATACTGGTCGGGTCAAGCTTGATCGAAGAGGTCCCGACCTTAAGCTCGATCGACTGCATCGCGGTTATGGTGATTTTCCCGGCTTTGGCGTCGACCTGAATGTTCCCCATTTTCACGGTCGTTGTCTTGTTGCCCTGCTTAATCGTCTCGGTGTTGTTGCCGGTGACGGTTCGGGTGGATTTCCCTTCGACCGTTTCCGTCTGGTCGGTCTTGATGAAAACGTCCTGATTGCCCTTTTCGATCGTGAACGTGTGATCACCTTCCTTGATCGTCTCATCAACGTCTTTCTTGACCACCTGGCTTAGACAGCCGTCGCCTCCATTGCCGCCCGTGTCCAGCTTGTCATAGCCGATGGTGATGGTGGATTTGTTCTTTACCAGCTTTTCATGGTCCTTCTGCGCCTGAAAGCGCACCAGTTCCGCCCCCGCTTTGTCCTCGAACATCAGCTCGTTGAACGTGTCGGTTTTGCCCTTTTCTGACGACCGGGTCCTGATACCGGACTGCGTCTGGTTTGCCGGCAAATCATAGGGCGGCATCGTTTCGGCATTATACAACATGCCGGTGCAGATGGGCCTGTCGGGGTCGCCCTCTTCGAACTGGATGACGACCTCCTGCCCAATCCGCGGGATGTGGATCATGCCCCAGTTCTTACCGGACCACGGGGTGACAACACGCACCCAGCACGAGGTCTTCTCGTCCTTTTTACCTACACGGTCCCAGTGGAACTGCACTTTGATCCGGCCATATTTGTCGGTGTAAATTTCTTTGCCCGCTGGGCCGGTGACAATTGCGGTGTGCAATCCAGCAATCTCCGGCCAGGGCGTGGTACGGGCGTTGCGATACTGGACCTTCTTGGGCTGAACGTCGAACTCAACCATATACATTTCGCTGTTGTCTTCAGGAAACTCCAGCGCACCCGTATCCAGATCCTTTTCGTTCTTTACAAATCCGTAGCCTTCGGTCGTCTGCAAATAGAAGGTGGCTGCCGTGACCAGATATTCCTGGTTCTGATCCTTGTCGGGATGTTCCTTCAGGGTGAAGGTCTTTCCGACCTCCATCGCCCGGACCGAGGCACGACCCCGGCGGCGGTCATATTCGGTTTCTTCAGCCTCCATCCGAACCTGGGCGCGCGGCTTGCCCTTGTTGGCGTCGCTGTAATGACCGGGCGTGTCGTACAGCTCATATTTATTGTGCTTGTGATCGGGCGAAAGGATGGTTTTCGACACCGAGGCCATTTTGGCACTGGGTGTCTCAAAATTGAAATCGCCCAAGGCAACGACACCGGGAACGATCTGCTGTGCGGTGGCCCATTCGGTCACACTGTCGGGCAGGCGCTGTTTGTAGTCGTCGCCCGCCCGGTAAAACAGCTCCGACATTCCGGTCAGCGGCGTGTGTCCCGACAGCCCGTCACACAGGACCAACGTTTCATATTTGTTATTCGCCTTGGCATAGTCGAAGAAGTAATAGATGCCCTCTTCCTGCATCAGGCGTGATACAAAGTCGAAATCGGTTTCCCGGTACTGGACGCAATATTCCCGTTGTTCATAGGTTCCGCTTAGCTTCTTCTGGAAATCCGAGAACCCGTGTGCTTTGAAAACGTCCTCGATGATCTTGACGACCGACATGTTCTGAAAGATGCGGCTGTTGGTGGTCTGTTGAAGCATCCAGAACCACGGACGTAGCTCGGCCAGCAGATGCACGAACCCATCCCGCAGCGCCAGCCGTTCAACGCGCACGATCGTGCCGGTGAACTTGCGCTCTTTCCCCTCGCTCGAGGCCATGTGGATCGTCAGGATTTTACCCAGCAGCTCTTCCAGCTTGATGGTCTTGTCCGACGACAGCAACTCAACCTGTATCTCGGTCAACTCGCCCATCTTCTCGTTGATGATCGCGCGGCGGATGACGAGCTCTTCTTCCTTGTACTTGTAACTGCCGGTGATCCGAAGCGGCCATTCCTTGCTTTGCAGATTGTCAGACATTTCCTAATCCTTCCAAATCGCGTTGGACACGCCGTTATAGATCGGCCAGCAGAGCGGCCAGCTCCGGGTCCATTTCATCATCATCCTCGTCTTCATCGGTGTCGTTATCGAAGGAAGCAAGGAAGTCGTCCAAATCATCAACATCATCCGACGCGTCATCGTCAGAACCGGTATCGTCGTCCAGCCCCAGATCGTCCAGATTGAAATCCTCCTCGGCGGGGGTGTCTTCAGACTCGGGTTCCGCGGGGATATCGGGCGACGGCGCCGGGGCGGGAACGCCTGACCATGGCCCCAGAAGTTCTTGTCCTGCAACCGAGTTGAATGATCCCAGCCGGATCTCATCCCGTCCCTTGACGGAAAGCACCGGCATATAGCCCCGCTGAACCGAATGTTCGTGCTTGTCCAGCGACAGGTTGCGTTCGGTACAAGGCAACGCCACCTGATCGCCATAGCGGTCGTTAACGAAATGATAGGGCACCCCGCCCAGGCTCATAACCGAGCCGAGGTTCATCGCCTTACCATTCTGTTTGAAGGACCGCGCCAGCAGGATCGTTACTAGAACCGCCGGATTGGCCCATAGCATGCCACGCAGACCTTCGGTTTGGGTGAATTCCTCGAACTCAAACTCATAGATGGGCTCGGATTTGGCCCCATAGGGCCGACGTAGTAAAAAGCGCGGCGAGGCAAGGCCTACATGCCCGGCCTCAGGCATGGCGCGGAACGTGTCCCAGGCCTTGACCACTAGCGGGTGGCGGTCCTCTTTCTTGACGTCCAAATAGGCGGGCGTGATTGCGCTGATGAAAGGCGCATCCACATGAGCGGCTACCCGGCCGATACGTCCCAGCAACTCGGCATGAGGGGGGGTTTCCTCGAAGGTATAAAGCCCGATCAGGGCGGAATAGCCGCCGCGCCCGTTTTCCTCATCCAACGGCCCCTCGGTCAGCAGCCGGACCAAACCGGTCTGCGCCAGATCTTCCTCCGAGGCCAGATCGGCACCAATTTCCTCGGCTGAGACATCATAGAGGATCACGTCCAGCGTATCGTCATCCTCAACGCTGCGCGCGATCAGGTCCAGACTGCGCCACTGCGCCTCGATCGACTGGAATTCGGGATGATGCAGAACCATGCGCATCGCCGCACTCAGCGCCTCATCCACTGCTGTTTTCATCGCTGCAACATCCGGGCTTGGTAGTTTGCGAATATGCGGCCCGACCACCCGTTTCAGTAGATCATCCACCGGAGAAGGCTGCGCCAGCTCTCCGCTCGTATCTCCGATCAACTTCTGAAAATCGCTGAGCTTCAAGTCGGCCCGCACGGTATTGCCACCCGAAGTCTTGCGCGGTGGAACCACGGCCCGTCCGAATTCCTCGCCCCAAGCGGTCAACTGTTTCGCCGCATGCTCGGCGGTTGCTCCGGCCCCAAGCTGGCCTTTCAAGCCCGACAGCCCTTCGAACAGCGCGACCTTTTCATAAAGTTCGTCAGGGTGCAGATCGTCCAGTTCGGTCAGCTTGACCTCGATCCCCGCGCCGTCCTTGCCGATAGGCAGAACCAGCGTGGTGGCAAAGCCTGAGATCACATCTTCGACCGTATCGGGGTCCAGCAGGATCGGCGCACGCGCAGCCAGCGCATCGCCTGTTTCCATCTCACCCCGTGCCGCACGACCCGAGAAATCGCCAAAGATGGCAATGCGGAATCGGCTTCGTTTCAACTGTTCAGGTTCGGGCCGGTCGGCGCTCATGCGGCCAAAGGCCAGCACCGGTTCACCATCCGGTTGGGCCCCATCCGGCGCCGAGTTATCATCTGTATCATCATCCTCGGCCAGCAGACCGTCGAGGTCGAAATCGTCCGTATCGTCCGTATCGTCCGAGGCAGGCTCGTCGTCATCGCCCAGCAAGCTGTCCAGATCGAACTCATCCCCGTCGTCCGCTTCGTCCGCGTCATCAGCCAGCAGGCTATCGAGGTCCAGATCATCGTCAGAGGTGTGATCCGCCAGAAGCGCATCCAAATCATCCTCTGGCGTGTCTTCATCCTCTGCTGTCAGATCATCCAGCAGACCGTCGAGGCTGGCGTCTTCGTCCTCCTCTGGCGCGGTATCCGCCAGATCGCCCAGAATATCGTCGAGGTCATCTGCATCCGCGTCCTCTTCAATATCCGGGAGAGCGCTCAGAATATCATCCGTCTCATCTTCGTCTGACTGTTCAGATTCATCTGCAAGATCCGCCAGCAGATCGTCCAGATCCATGCCTTCATCCTCGTCCTCCGTCACATCGGGCAAAGACGCCAAGGCATCATCAGTCGAACTGTCCTCGGCGTCATCATCATCCGACGCCATATTGGCCAGATCACCCAGCAGGTCATCAAGGCTGGTATCTTCGTCTTCCTCCTCGGGCGTCGCGTCACTGAGTTCAGACAAAATATCGTCAGTCTCGTCGCTGTCTTCGTCGTCTGAAGCCAAATCCGCAAGGTCGCCGAGCAGATCGTCGAGACTGGTATCCTCGTCCTCATCCTCAGGTGCGGCGTCGGCAAGTTCTGAGAGGATATCTTCGCTGTCATCTACGTCTTCAGCCGCGACCGCATCGGGCAGAGAGGCCAAAGCATCGGCAGCAGAAGTGTCTTCTTCGCCCCCATCCGGAGCCAAATCAGCGAGATCGCCGAGCAGGTCGTCGAGGCTGGTATCCTCGTCCTCCTCCTCGGGTGCAGCGTCGGCGAGGTCCAAGAGGATATCTTCGCTGTCATCCGCATCTTCCTCCGCGACCACATCGGGTAGTGAGGCCAGAGCATCGGCAGCAGAAATGTCTTCGTCGTCCCCATCCGGAGCCATATCGGCAAGATCGCCGAGCAGATCGTCGAGGCTGGTATCCTCGTCCTCATCCTCAGGTGCAGCGTCGGCAAGGTCCGAGAGGATGTCTTCGCTGTCATCCGCGTCGTCCTCTGTTACCGCGTCAGGCAGTGAGGCCAAAGCGTCGGCGGCAGAGGTATCTTCAACGTCCTCATCCGGAGCCATATCGGCAAGGTCGCCGAGCAGATCGTCGAGACTGGTATCCTCGTCCTCATCCTCAGGTGCGGCGTCGGCAAGGTCCGAGAGGATGTCTTCGCTGTCATCCGCATCTTCCTCCGCGACCGCATCGGGTAGTGAGGCCAAAGCATCGGCGGCAGAGGTATCTTCGGCGGCGTCATCCGGAGCCATATCGGCAAGATCGCCGAGCAGATCATCGAGGCTGGTATCCTCCTCATCCTCGGGCGCCGCGTCGGCAAGTTCCGAGAGGATATCCGCGCTGTCATCTGTCGCGTCTTGTTCCTCAGTCTCGGGGATAGACGCCAACGCATCTTCGATTGCAGTGTCCTGCGGGACCTCGTCGGGGGCGGCGTTGGCAAGGCCGGACAGCACTCCGGCGGTGACATCGGGTTCGGCATCGGCGTCAACCGCGTCTGGAACAGAGGCCAGCGCATCCTGCACAGTTGTATCTTCCGGCGCGCTCTCGGGGGCTGCAGCGGACAACTCGGACAAGACATCCGAGGTCTCGTCCCGGGGCGCTGTGTCCTCGGCTTCGGGCAATGAGGCCAGCGCATCGGCGACCGCAGTGTCCTGAGGCGCGTCTTCCGGGGCCATTTCGCGTAGGGCGTCCAGCGTCGATTGGCTGTCCTGCGCGTCAACCGGGCTGTTGGCCAATGTCGCCAGCAAAGCCGGGTCGGCCAGGATCTTTTCGATCAGCGCCTCGGCCCCGGCCTTGCCATCCATATAGGCCAACAACGTGGCCAGTTGTGTCCGGGCCTCAAGCAGTTTCTGCAATGGCTCGATCTTCGAAGCGATCTGTGCAGGGCTGAAATCGCTCATCTTCTCGAAGGTCAGATCGACAGACAGGTTGCCCTCGCCGGTCAACGTGTTGGGCACGGCAAATTCGACACGCGGGGCCATCGCCTTCATGCGGTCGTCGAAATTGTCGACGTCGATCTCAAGAAACTTGCGGTCGGATATCGAGGGTGTCTCGGCCTTGGATTTCCCGGACAGATCGCTCATAACGCCCATCACGAAGGGCAATTGCACCTTCTTTTCGGCGCCGTAAAGCTCGACATCATATTCGATCTGAACCCGCGGCGCCCTGTTGCGCGCGATGAATTTCTGGGAATTGTCAGCCATCCCCCTGTCCTTTCAATTCCGCCACTTCGCTGCGCAGGGCTCTGACCTCGACCAGCAGCTCTTTCACCCGGTCGTCCACGATATCTGTTTCACTGCGCACCAGATCCCGAAGGTGAGAGAACTCCTCGACCGCATCATCCTCCACCGCCGATTGCATCGTGTTGACCAGCAGACCGATGAACAGGTTCAGCACCGAAAACGCAGTGATGACGATGAAGGGCACAAAGAATATCCATGCGGTGGGATGCACCTCCATCACAGGGCGCACGATGCCCATGGACCAGCTTTCCAGCGTCATGACCTGAAACAGCGTGTAAAGAGACCGACCAAGCGTGCCGAACCATTCCGGGAAATCGGGACCGTACATCAGCGTGGCCATGACGGCAAAGACATAGAACACGATCGAAATCATGATGATCACCGCGCCCATCCCTGGCAGCGCGTCCAGCAATGCCTGCACCACGGATCGCATCTGCGGAATGACCGACAGCAAGCGCATCGCGCGGATGACCCGCAACCCCCGCAGGGCGGATAGGCCATCGCGGTTGGGCAACAGGCCCAGTGTCACCACCACAAGGTCAAAGATGTTCCAGGCATTGCTGAAAAAGCTCATCCGATAGGCGTAGAATTTCAGCAGCAGCTCGGTGACGAAGATGCCCAGAACAATCTGGTCGAAAACGCTCAGGATATGACCGATATTGGCCTGAATCGACGGCGAGGTGGACAGGCCCAGCGTGATCGCGTTGAAGATAATCACACCCAAAATCGTGTTCGTGACCGTCCTGCGCTCGACAAATTCGCGCACAGCATCACGGAGCGTTTCACCCTTTCCGATTCCGGTTTCCAACTTTGCCTCCTGTCGTCCGTTCGGGGCGCACGGTCCTACCCGCGCGCCCCGTATTCTTTACCCTGACCTGCGTCAGGCGGCGTCAAACACCGTTCCGTCCAGCGCCTTGCTGGTGATCTTGTCATAAGCATACCCGCCAACCGCGCCGCCGACACCCAAAGCCAGATCCTTGGTGGTGTTCGCAATCGCGTTTCCGTCGATCGGCGATGTGGCCAGCGCGGCAAATTTCAGTCCTTCGCGGAAGACCTTGAGGCCCTTGGGGTCCTTGATCTTCAACTGTGCGACGCGCTTCATCAGGTCCTTGATCTTCGGGGCCCATGTCCGCGTGTCCGCATACATTATCTGGACCTTGCTGATCGCTTCATCGACCGCCTTGTAATTGGGTGCCAATGCAGTGTCCAAAGCCTTACTGATCATGGTCAACTGGGCCTTTTTGTCCTTCACCGGATGCTTCTTCAGCTTGCTGGCAACCTCTTTCAAGAACTCGGCCTTAAGCTTGTCTTGTTCCTTCAGGACCTTGTTCAGCTTTTTGGACAGATCATGCACCTTGACGACCATCTGGGCGTATTTCGCCTTGAGCGTATCCGCCGCATCTTCGACGGTCTTGATCGAAGGTTGTGCGACGCCCACGAATTCATTCAGCACGGCGGCGGAAATTTCGTTTGCGGCGTAAAGGCCTTTGTTCTGGGCGGCTTTCTCAACTACCTTCAACTCGACCAACAGGTGTTTCTTGGCAGTATCGATATCCGTTGCAAGCTTGCCGATATCCTTGGCCAGCGATACACCAGATTTGATCAGCCCAAGAATGCCGAACGCGGCCCCCGCGCCCCCCGAGAACGGAGAGGTCGCCATCGCCGCAATGGACACAGCCAGACCAGCCACGGTGCCTGCAATGGACACTGCAACCTTGATCTTGAACTTCTTCCATTCCTTTTTCTTGGCCTGAAGCTTGGTCCACGCCTTTTGCGCGGCCAGCTCAGCGCCTTTTTCAGCGATCTTCATGTCATTCTTGATCGCGTCGTTCAGACCCTTGAGCTGCTTTTGCATGTCCTTGTCGGATGCGCCCTTGTTAACCATCTGAACAAACGCTTTGTCGAACACCTTGCATTTCTGTTCGATCGTCTTCTTGGTCTGCTCCAAAACCTCGCTGGCCGAGGCCTGAAATTCCTGCTGCAAAAGAGGGTCTTTCTCGACACCTTTTTCCATCTTCTTGTCCAGCTCGACAACCACTTTGAACGACAGTTCTGGTGGTTTCACCATCTCAAGGCCTGTTACCTTGATGGGGACCTTTTTCATGTCCATGACAACGTGTTTAACCACTGGTTTTCCTTTCCCTTTTGCAGTGACGCCTCAAACAACCACAGTTCTTAAGGCGCCTTCTGTGAACTCAATTTCAGAACAGAGTTTTTTCTGCCCGGTGTGGCCGGGGATCAGTCAAAACCATAGGTAAAATCATTGTCCTTGACGTCGATCGTGACTTTCGACACCTCGTGCCCTTCCATCATACGACGCAAGAATTCGGCAGATATGTCGGGCAGCATCGTGTTGGTCACAATCGCGTCAATCATGCGCCCACCGCTGTCCAACTCCTGACAGCGGTTGACGATCTCTTCGACCACCGCATCCGTGTACTCGAACGGCACGCCGTGGGCCTCTTGCACGCGTTTCTTGATGCGGCCCAGTTGCAGCTTGGTGATCTCGCCCAGCATATCGGGGCTAAGCGGGTAATAGGGGATCGTCACCAGACGTCCCAAAAGGGCGGGCGGGAACACTTTCAGCAGCGGATCGCGCAGCGCTTTGGCCATGCCTTCGGGTTCGGGCATCAGGTCGGGATCTGCGCACATATCCATGATCATTTCGGTGCCGACATTCGAGGTCAGCAGAATCAGCGTGTTTTTGAAGTCGATCACACGGCCCTCGCCATCCTCCATCACGCCCTTGTCGAAGACCTGAAAGAAGATCTCGTGCACGTCGGGATGGGCCTTTTCGACCTCATCCAACAGCACCACGGAATACGGCTTACGTCGCACCGCCTCGGTCAAAACACCACCCTCGCCATAGCCGACATAACCCGGAGGCGCGCCTTTCAGGCTGCTGACCGTATGGGCCTCCTGATATTCGGACATGTTGATGGTGATGACGTTCTGTTCACCCCCGTAAAGCACCTCAGCCAGCGCCAGCGCGGTTTCGGTTTTACCGACACCCGAGGTACCTGCGAGCATAAAGACACCTATGGGCTTGTTCGGGTTATCGAGCCCCGCGCGGCTGGTCTGCACCCGCTTGGCGATCATCTTCATCGCGTGATCCTGACCGATGACGCGCTGCGCCAGACGGTCTTCTAAGTTCAAGATCGTCTCGATCTCATCCTTGACCATGCGACCCACGGGTATACCGGTCCAGTCGCCGACAACGCTGGCCACGGCCTGATGATCAACGATGGGCAGGATCAGGGGGCTGTCGCCCTGCACCTCTTCCAACTCGGTGTTCTTGGCCTTGAGTTCCGCAAGCAGCGCGTCGCGGTCGATGGGCTGTGCACCCGGTGCTTCTTCGGTCGCGGCTTCGCCTTCGGCGGTGCCGGTGCCTTCGACCTCCTGTCCGCCAGCGCGCAGTTTAGCCCGCAGATCGAGGATGTCTTCGACCACTTTCTTTTCGGCTTCCCATCGCCCGTTGAGTTCGGCCAACCGCGCCTCTTCCGCCTCTTTTGCGGCATTCACGGCCTCGCGCCGGTCGGCGACGTCATATCCAGCAGTTTCATCCCGTTCGATTATCTCCAACTCGGTGGTCAGAGCCTCAATCCGGCGCTGGCTGTCGTCGACCTCGGCCGGAACCGCGTGCTGAGACACCGCGACCCGCGCGCAGGCCGTGTCCAGCAAGCTGACCGATTTGTCCGGCAATTGCCGCGCGGGGATATAGCGAGCGGACAGAGTCACCGCCGCTTCGATCCCCTCATCCAATACCTGCACGCGGTGGTGTTTTTCCAGCATTGAGGCAATGCCGCGCATCATCAAAACCGCCTTGGGGATATCGGGCTCTTCGACGTGCACGACTTGGAATCGCCGGGTCAGAGCCGGGTCTTTTTCGATGTATTTCTTGTACTCGGCCCATGTGGTCGCGCCGATGGTGCGCAACGTGCCCCGTGCAAGCGCCGGTTTCAGCAGGTTGGCCGCGTCGCCCGTGCCAGCCGCGCCGCCAGCGCCGACCAGAGTGTGGGTTTCATCGACAAACATCACAATCGGCGTTGGGCTGGCCTGCACCTCGTCAATCACCTGACGCAGACGGTTTTCAAACTCGCCCTTCATGCTGGCACCAGCCTGCAACAGACCCACATCCAGCACCAGCAGGCGCACATCTTTCAGCGCAGGCGGCACATCGCCACGCGCAATCCGCAAAGCGAACCCTTCGACAACGGCGGTCTTACCCACCCCGGCCTCACCCGTGAGGATCGGGTTGTTCTGACGGCGGCGCATCAACACATCGACGATCTGTCGAATTTCTTCGTCACGACCCACGATCGGATCAATCTCACCATTGCGAGCCTGTTCTGTCAGGTCGGTGCAGAACTGCTCCAGCGCCTCACCCTTGCCCATGGCACCGGGGGCCATCGCGCCGCTGGCCTCGCCAGGCTCGGCCCCGCCACCGACGTTTGAACCATCCTGCGCGCCCAGCGTGTCCTCGGGCGAGCCATCGGTGGCTTCGGCAAACTTGTCGGCCAGATCATCGGCACCGATCTTGGCCAGTTCCGGCGACATGCTGGCCAGAATGTTGCGCAACGCAGGCGTCTTCAGCATACCAAGGATCAGATAGCCGGTGCGCACCTTGCTGTCGGAATACAGAAGCGAGCCCCAGACCCAGCCCCGCTCCATCGCGTCCATCAGATGGTCCGACAGGTCCGAGATCGAGGACGCCCCACGCGGCAGCATGTCCAGCGAACGAGTTAGTTCGGACGCGATCTTGCCGGGGTCCAAATCATAGTGCTGGATGATGCGGTGAATATCACTGTCCTGACCGTTCAGGATCTGGTGCAGCCAGTGCTGGATTTCGACATAAGGGTTGCCCCGCATCTTACAGAACACGGTGGCCCCTTCGATCGTCTGATAGCCCAGCTTGTTCAGCTTGCCGAACAGCGACACGCGGCTGATTTCCGTCATCTTCAATACCTCTCGTTGGGGGCCGATTTGTCGGCCTCGAATTCTTGGTTCATGTATCCGGGGTATAGGATCAGATCCTCTGCATCCGGGCGGGCCTCGTCCGGGTCATCGCGGGTTCTAATCCAGCTTGTGTGGCCCAATTGGGTTGTACCGCCCAGCGAGGCGCGCGGCACCTCGTCACCGGCCAGCACCAGATTGACCTCCCAATCCAGCGTGTCACCGACATAGGTGCGCAGGATCGCTTCAAGACGTTTTTGCGACACCCCGCCAGGCAGCAGGCGTTTGTAGTCCTCCAGCGAGACGGGCCCCAGACGGATGCGAAACTTAGCAGACCGCGACCAGACCCGGTTGCCGATACTGGTGGATTGCCCCAGCCGCGCAGGTGCACCCAATTGCCATGTGTCGTCGGGCTCTAGCTCCAGCCAGGTGCCGACGAATTGCTGCACATGTGCCTCGACGCCGAAATAGTCGGACAGGATGGCGATCAGGCCTTCAGCCGTTTTGGTACCTGACCCCAAATGCCCCGCAAAGAAGCGCCGCAACATGTCCGACATCGCGTCTCGATTATCGAAGCCGGTGCCTTTGTACCCGGCCAGTGCGGCCACCCTTTGTTCAAAGGGATCATCGCCGCGATCAAAGCTGGGTGCGGGTTCGGCGGCAGACCAGGCGCGATACAGCAGGCTGAGCATCCGGTGCGTCAGCATGTCGGCAAAGGCCACAAAGGTCGGGTCGCGGTGGTTGCGCAGCCGGTCGCGGGCAAATTCGGTCAGATGCAGCGGCAAGGGCCCCTGCGGGCCGAAATAGCCAAAGAACAAGTTGCTCAGCTTTCCCGGTGCATCATCCGAGGCCGGTTGGAACCGGGTCAGCGTGCTGGGCGGGAAAGCCAGCGAGACCTCTTGCCCCAGCCGCACTTTGTCCTCGCGCGGGCGGCGCGATTCCCCAAGACGTGGCGCGTCAGCATAATGCGCCTCGATCACGCGAAGCGCCTGAAAGACGTGATGCCTTTCAGGATGCGCCGCCAGAGCGGCAAGCAGGTTCAAATGACCCTGCCCAGACCCGCTGCCGGTCGCCATCTGGCAATCTCTCCTCGTCTTTCGGTCTTCAGAACGGTTTCCGTGAAACTGTTGATCGTGGTGTATTTGCGGAAAAACCGTTCCAGCACTGCGCCCAGAACGTAGACGCTGGTGCCTTCGTAAAAGCTTTCGTCAAAGCCCAGCGTGATCTCGAGCCCGCGTACGGCGGTGCTTATCACCTCGTCGCTCATGCGGCGCACGATCGGGCGGCTGTTGACCGAGACGACGCCCTCAAGCTGTTTCTCGGTCACGCGGTTACCCAACGGCGCGTAAATGCCCAGCAATTCGCGCAGCGCCCCGGCTCCGCCCTCCTTGCCATCGCCCGAGATGGATAGGTAGTTCAGGCTGAGATGACTGATTAGTTTCCACGCCGCGTCGCCCTGCGCCAACGTGGCATGGGGCCGGGTCGGCGTTACCGGCGTGCGTACTGATTTGACCGGGCCACCTTCGGGCAGATGAAACACATCCGCCCCACCGGCTGCCAGCAGCATCGGCAGGTCACGGTTCGAACACAGCGCCTCGACCGCAAGCTGATCCAGCGTGCCGGGATACGGCGCCTCGGCCCGGTCCACCAAAGATAGATAGACTTCGGACCCCAGATAGGACGTGCGTACCCCGCGCAGGCGTTCCTTTTCGTTGCGCTGCCGCATCCGCCGCTTGATCGTGTAATAGGCACTGTGGTTGTCGCCCGCTGCGGTCAGGTCTGTGTCGCTGTAGAAGGGGCGGAAGGGGATGTCGCCCTCATCATCTGATTTGATGCCGATGACACGCTGGATCGAGAAAATCTCGTAGTCCAAACCGGCCGTCCTGTTCGGCACCACATGGTGCTGCGTGTCCATCTGCGTCAGATGCACCCGGTCGCAGCGGCGGTGGAACAGATTCACCGCCGGAACTGCGTTCAGCGCAAAAGCCGTAGGGGTGACCGCTGGGGCCACATCGCGCATACCGTCCTGCAAGAGAATATAGATATCGACATCCGTGCCTGCCGAATTCTGCAAAGCCGGCTGCAGACCTGTCAGTTCCACGAACAGGAACCGTTCGGGCATGGCAAAATATTCCTGAAGCAGGCGGTAGCCGTCAAAGGACTGGCGTGGGGTCGGCAACAGGGCCTCGTCGCGTTCAAACCCTTTGGGGGTCACATCCGCCGCGGGCAAACGCACAGCCCAATCGGCGCGGCGATCGGTCGAACGCCCGGTCAGGCCCACGCATTGGGTCGCCAGCAATTCATGCAGTGACCAGGCCTTGCCGCCTTGCGTGTCCAGATGCAGCACCAGGTTGTCCAGCGCCAGCTCGGCCATCGGCGCGCCGTCGGTGCGGTTCAGCCGTAGGCGAATACCGGCCCGTGCCTCGGTATCCCTAGCCACTCCTGCCGCGACCAGTTCACCGCGACCGTCGATATATTCGGCCTCGGTAATCTCGATCGGCCACATGGTCATGTCCGCTGAGGTGCGGAACTCGCAGGCGGTCTGTTCGCCCTCAGCCAGATGCGAACGCAACGGTGTGCCGCGCGGAATGTCATAACCTTCCTTCAGCGCCGCATTGGCCACATCCGGTTCGAACTGCACCACCATCATGGACGGCGTTGGCGCGAGATAATGGGGATAGACAATTTCCAGCAGGTTCGACGTAAAGGCCGGGAACTGCATCTCAAGCTCAAGCTGCACCCGCGCGGCCAGAAAAGCGCTGCCTTCCAGCAGACGTTCCACATAGGGGTCGACGACCTCGATCCCCTCCATGCCCAGACGGGATGCGATCTTGGGATAGGCCGCCGCGAACTCGGCCCCCATTTCACGCAGAAAGGCCAATTCGGTTTCGTAGTGTTTCAGAAGCCGTGTGTCCATCTCGCTAGCTCCGCTCGATTGCGACTTCGCCGGTCGTTACATCGACCCTGCTGCGCAGATAGAGTTCCAGCGGCATTGGCTGCGCCCACATCACGGCACGGATGTCATATTCCACGTGCATCTCGCCCGATCCCTTTTCAGAGCGCAAATCAACCGAGACCGAACCCTTGACGATCCGGGGCTCGAACGCCTCAATCGCATCTGAAATCGAGCGCTGAATACGCTGCGCCTGCCGCAAGGTCGAAAACGCTCCCGAGGTTTCGCGGATGCCATAGTTCAGAACCGATTTGGCCGCGTTGGGATAGATATCTTCATCAATCAGATCGGACTGATCGGTGGTATTGAGCAGCAACGACAGGTCGCGCTGGATAATCTCGCGCAGACGCCCGACGTCGATGACCCGCGCGTCGCGCCCTTCTTTCAACTGGTCCGGCGCATTGTCAGTCAGCCGGTCCAGCAGCGAAGGCTGAAGGCGTTCGGCAAGGGTCTTCTCAGCCATCTCCTGCCGCTTCCCCGGCCTCGGTGGCCACGTTCAGTACCAGTTCGCGCACGTCCAGAAGCGCAACATCCGATTGATCCGTCGTCAGCAGACGCTGGCCCAGACCCACAAATGTTTCGGAGCCCGCATCCATCCAACTTGTGGCTCTTGCCAGCCGCGCGGCGTCGTCACCCTGCTGGGTTGTGCCGGGATAGCGCGTTGGGATCAGCGCGGCGATCTCACCGCCGCTGGCCACGGTCAGAGTGCAGGCGGTCCAGACCGCGTCGCGCAGGTCGCTGGGAGGCTCGATTTCAAGCCGTGCAATCTGCGCGAAAGGCAGCCAAAAATATCGCCCGTTCACGATGACCTCAAGCACAGGACCCAGCCGCATATCCGCATCGGCAATCCATTCGAACGGCTCACCATTCACGCTGCCCGAAGTGGCAGGAGCGGCGTCAAAAGCCTTGGCGCGCATCACGGCAGCCTGATCGAAATTGCCGCCTGCGGTAAGCTTCTGGGCCTCGATCAGATGGGCCAGCCACTCTTCGGGTTCGCCAAAGATCATCGGCGTCTTTTCCGCCGCAAAGACTTTTTCGCGGTACACCTCGCAGATGATTGCCTCGCGGTAGGTCTTGGCCATCATCGTGGCCGCTTCGTCCATTTCCGCGCTCAGCTTCAACTGGGTGATCGCACGTTTCCAGTCACCCAGAACGCAAAGAAGCTGAAACAGGAAAATCCGCAACTTGGCATCTGCGGGATTTGCGCGGATCTTGTCTTGCAGGGCGGCAAGCGTGGCAGTCAGATCGCCTGTTCTTAGATGGTCTTCCGGCGTCATGCGGCCCTCGTATGGTCAGAAATGGGTAGTGTGGGCTTGGGCGGCACATACCGCCAAAGCCCGGATCGTGGGGGAAATCAGCTGACGTCGCCGGTTTCCAGGTTCCACTTGAACTCGTTGCAATCGCTGAGCTTGCCGTCTCTGAAATCGGCAATGCGGTATTTGATCGAGATACCGCGATAGGCAACAGTCCAGTTTTCCGACGGGATCGATTCCTCACCACCCGAGACCGAATAGCTATCGACGATGGCGTCGCGCAGGGTGAAGATCAGGTAAGGCTCCATGCCTTTCTTTTCGTCATCGCCCGACCGGCAGAGGTGAATTTTCATCTCTTTGTTGGCGCGGCCCGAGGCAACATACGTCATCAGCTTGGCCGAGGCCTGGCTCAGCTCAGTCGTCAATGAGACCTTGCCGAAATTCGCGTTTGCGTATCCACGTTGGGTCGTGCCCATGTCACCCATATCCAGGGTGCGCGCAACTTCCCAGCTGATCTCTTTACAAGCGATCCAGCCAGAGTGTTGTTTTTCACGGGCTTCACCGGGGAAGTCCATTTTGATGAATACGTTTTCCATTTTACCTTCCTTTAAGGACTAGTGATGTCACTGAGATATGCGAGGTTTGATTCGACGGCAGTGAACCACTTCACATGCCGTCGAAGTTTTTGATTTAACCGGACTTTTCAGACGGCAGCTTAGACACGAGGCGCAGCGATACCGACAGGCCCTCAAGCTGATAATGCGGCCGCAGGAAGAACTTGGAGGAGTAATAGCCGGGGTTGCCCTCGACGTCTTCGACCACAACCTCGGCCGAGGCCAGCGGCTTGCGTGCCTTCTCGGCTTCGGCGGAAATGTCGGCGTTGAAGTCAACATACTGGTTGATCCATTCCTGCAACCAGCTTTCCATGTCCTGACGGCTTTTGAACGACCCGACTTTGTCGCGCACCATGCATTTCAGGTAATGCGCAAAACGGCAGGTGGCGAACAGATAAGGCAGACGCGCGGCCAGATTGGCGTTGGCGCTGGCATCCGGGTCGTCATATTCGGCAGGCTTGTGCAGCGACTGCGCGCCGATAAACGTGGCCGAGTCGGTGTTCTTGCGGTGGATCAGAGGCATCATGCCGTTCTTGGCCAGTTCCGCCTCGCGCCGGTCCGAGATTGCAATCTCGGTCGGGCACTTCATGTCCACGCCGCCATCGTCGGTCGGGAATGTATGCGCGGGTAGGCCTTCGACCGTACCGCCGCTTTCCACACCGCGAATGCGCGAGCACCAGCCATATTCCTTGAACGAGCGGTTGATGTTAACCGCCATGCCATAGGCCGCGTTGACCCAGCTATAGCTGTCGCTGTTGGCGCCGCTGGTATCTTCCTCAAACGCAAACTCCTCGACCGGTTCTGTTTTGGAGCCATAGGGCAGACGACCCAGGAAACGCGGCATCGCCAGACCGACATATTTGGAATCCTCGCTTTCGCGCAGGGATCGCCATGCGGCATATTCCGGGGTCTGGAATATCTTGGTCAGATCGCGCGGGTTGGCCAGTTCCGACCAGCTGTCCATCTGGAACAGGCTGGGCTTGGCCCCGGTGATCAGCGGCGCATGGGCTGCGGCTGCGATCTTGGACATCTCGCCCAAAAGCTCGATATCCTGCGGGCTGTGGTCGAAATGATAGTCGGCCACCAGCGAGCCATAGGGTTCGCCACCGAACTGGCCAAATTCTTCCTCATAGAGCTTCTTGAAGATCGGCGATTGATCCCATGCTGTCCCTTTGAACTTGCGCAGGGTCTTGTGCATGTCTTTCTTCGAGATGTTCATCACGCGGATTTTCAACATCTCGTCGGTTTCAGAGTTGTTCACCAGATAGTGCAGACCGCGCCACGCGCTTTCCATCTGCTGGAATTCTTCATGGTGCAGGATCAGGTTGACCTGTTCGGTCAGCTTTTTGTCGATCTCGGCAATAATCCCTTCGATCGAGCGCAGCGCGTCGTCCGAGATCAGGCCGGTATTGGCCAGCGCCTGTTCGGCCAGCGTCTTGACCGCGCTTTCAACGGCGGTTTTCGCCTGATCCGATTTCGGGCGGAATTCCTTGGTCAGCAGAGCCTCGAATTCCGAGGACCCGAACGCTGTTGCGCCCTCAGTGGCTTCTACCTTGGCTTCTTGATCGGCCATCTTTTATTCCTCCTCGGCAGCGTCGCCGCCCGGTTTGGGCTGCGCAGCAAGTGTCTTCAGCAGGCTTGGGTCCTGCATGATTTTCGAGATCAGATCTTCGGCCCCGGTTTTCCCGTCCATATAGGTCATCAGGTTGGACAGCTGTGTGCGTGCATCCAGCAGCTCTTTCAGCGGTGCGACCTTGGCCGCGATGGCGGCGGGGCTGAAATCATCCATGCTTTCAAAAGTGATATCCACGGCCAGATTGCCCTCACCGGTCAGCGTGTTGGGCACGGTAAAGGCGGCACGCGGGGCCATAGACTTCATCCGGTCGTCGAAATTGTCGACGTCAATTTCCAGGAATTTCCGGTCGGCAACCGCAGGCTGTTCCACCTCGGACTTACCCGCCAGATCGCTCATGACGCCCATGACGAAGGGCAGCTGTACCTTTTTCTCGGCGCCGTAAAGCTCCACATCATATTCGATCTGAACCCTCGGAGCCCTGTTCCGGGCTATGAATTTTTGTGAACTGTCAGCCATCTGTTGCTCCTCGATTCATCCGTCAGTTTTTTGTGTCCATCCACGCCCCGGCCTTGCCGGAAGTGGATTAAAATCCATGGTCATCATCATCGGTTTTCAGGCCGCCAATCTGGCGCACTTCGTCCAGACCTTCCTTGGCCATATCCTCGATGATTGTAAGAAAGTCCGCGTTGACCAGACGCTTGGCTCGTTCCAGTAAAATCGGCAGCGGGCTGGAAGGCTCGCACCGCGCGTAGTAGTCCATGATGCGGTCCAGCATCCGGGTTACATCATCGGGCGAGTTGATCGCACCGCCACCCGCAGGGGCCACGCCACCGGCACCGCCCGCAACAGCCGGGGCTGCGGCGGGGGCACTTGTATCGGCCACATCTTCGGCGGCAACCTCGCCTACATCGGCATATTTTGCCAAGGCCTGTCGGATGCTTTTCAGCGCCTCGATCAGCGGGTCCAGATTGGGGCCTTCGCCCGGTGTCTTGTCCGTAAACACCGCATCAATCGCACCCACATCTTCCAGCGCAGCAGACACTGCCTCGGCATTGGCCGCCAAAACCTCGTCATCGGTATCCTTGAAGGCCGCCGCAACGCCGTTGGCATCCGGTATATCATCCAGATCGGCGGGCATGTTGATCCGGCCATCCACAACATCCAGATGGCGCAGGGTCATGCGCCCGAACATGCGGCTGTCGGTTAGACCGGTGCGCCGCAGCGCCCGCACCATCCGGTCGGTCGAGGCCAGACCACGCACCGCGTTGATCCGCATCGTGGCGTCGCCATCGTCTTCGTCCAACTCAGGGTGGCAAGTGTCCCAGAAATCCTCAAGCAGGGATTTCGCATAGTTCAGGGTCGTCGCAAACGCGGGCAGACCCTTGGTGTGCAACACGGCCTCGGCCAGATAGATTGCTGCGCGCAGATCGTGGCTTTGCTCCATGACCGCCAGCGCCTTGGTCTCGACTTCAGCCCAATCCTGTTCTTCGGCGGCGACCACCTCGTCACCCATCTGCCGTTCTTCACCGGGCTGCGCGGCTATTTCCAGATCGGTAAACGCCGGATCGTATTCCAGGTTTTCTCCGCTTGGCTGGTCTTCGCTTCTGGGCTCCAGATAAGACGATAAATTCATACTCTCCCCAATAACATCGCGGTTATTCACCACTTGTCTGTTTGTTGGCACCGCTTAACGTGATATCGTTGACGACCTAAATGAACTACTTCACAGGGCCACGACATTTTCTCACATTTCGCACATCATGCGCAGTCACTGTGATGAATCAGCCGCATACCCGGCGTAAAGTCAAACCTAATAAATACGTTTTTTTTGCGACATGACTTGGTCGCACCAGCGCCGAGGCGCGTTTTTTCTTATGTCTAACCAAGTTAGTTGTCTTGCACGGGAATTTTTTTCTTCTCGGCTGCGGGGTGTTGCTGCAATGATCAGACAGGCCCGGTCCGCGTCTCACCGGCAAACGGGCTTGCGAGTTTGGTCAACAAGACTGCCAGATCGGAAAATGGGGAGAAGAATGAAATCACGACTATTCGCGGCCATTGCGCTGTCGCTTGCCGCTGTCACCGCGCAGGCCGAGGACGGCAAGCTTTCCATCGAGCTGAACAAGTTCGAACCCGGCGAATCCGGCGGCTGCCGGGCCTTCTTTCTGTTTCGAAACCAGACCGGCAACAGTTTTGAAGCGTTCGAGATGTCGCTAGCCATCCTTGATACCAACGGGGTAATTAACCGGCTCTTGTCGATCGACGCAGCCCCCTTGCCGGTGCAACGGACGGTTTTGAAATTGTTCGAGATCCCCGAGATTGACTGTTCCGACATATCAGAGGTTCTGCTGCACGATCTGCCCGCCTGCAAACCGCAGAACGCGGACCCGGTCGATTGCTTCCCTTTGCTGGCGCTGGACAGCAAGACCTCTGCCAATCTGGCGCAATAAGCCATGCCGGGTTTGGAAAATCTGGGCACCGGAGGGCCCATCATCGCCATTCTCGGGCTGTTGTCCCTGCTCTCGCTGACGGTGATCGTCGTCAAAGTGATAAAGCTGGCCCCGGTGCGCGCGGGCGGACCGGCGCGGGATGCGGCCTTTGTTCAATGGTCGAGCGGCGACCGGCAGACCGCACAAAAGGCGGTTGCGGCGGGGAAATCCCCTGCCGATCGGGTTTGCGCCTATGCCATGCAGGCGCTGATTGACGGCTTTAAGGGCCCCGCTCTGATGGCCGAGCTAACCCGACGCGGCAATCTGGAATTTGCCGCCATGAACAGCTGGTTGCGTGTGTTGGAACTGATCGCCATGATCTCACCCCTGCTGGGGCTTTTGGGCACGGTCACCGGGATGATCCAATCGTTTCAGGAACTCGAACTGGCACAGGGTGCGGCCAACGCCTCGGTTCTGGCCGGAGGGATCTGGCAAGCATTGCTGACGACCGCTGCTGGGCTGGTTGTTGCCATTCCCGCTGCCATCGGAGCTTCGCTATTGTCGGGCCGGGCCGAAGCAGGCGCCCAATCCATCGAGAACGCAGTTGGCCGTCTGATGGTGCTGGAGGAGCGCGGCGCGCATTAGGATCATGGCGATGGACAGCGATCTCAGCCTGAACAGACGCAAGCCAACGGGGCCCTTGATCTCGTTGGTGCCAATGATTGACGTGATGCTGATTCTGCTGGTCTTTTTCATGGTGACATCGACCTATCTGAACCTCGACATGATCCCGGCGCTGGCGCAATCCGATCGGCCTGCGCAGGCATCGTCGGGTCAGGCGGGTTCGGAAACCTTTCTGGTTCGTATTGGTGGCGATGGGGCGCCCTATCATCGCGGGCAGGCTATGGCGCTGGACGCACTAGCCGATGAGATGACGGCGCGCCTGACAGCGAACCCTGCACTTCAGGTCATCATTCTGCCGACCGGTGGGGCCAAACTGCAAGCGCTTGTCTCGGTCATGGATACTGTCACCGGCGCCGGGGCGGTGAACATGCGCGTGGTCCGGCTTGAGGCGCGCCCATGAAGATCACCCGCCCCACCCCGCGCCGTCACCCCGAGACGATCATTGCCCTGATCGACGTTGTGTTCTTTCTGCTGGTCTTCTTCATGCTGATCGGTCGCATGGATGCCACCGCGCCCTTCGAAGTTTCACCACCCACAGCCCTGACCGGTGCGGACATGCCCGCAGGCGGCGTCACCCTGTCCGTTGCAGCCGATGGCACCATGGCACTGGACGGTGAGGCGATTGCGCCCGACCAGATCGATCCGCGTGTTCAGGCGTTGCTGGCGACGCAGCCGGACGTCCTGATCCGCATCAACGCCCATCGAGACGCCGCCCTGCGCGCGATCTTGCCTCGGATTGCGCGGTTCGAGGCGATGGGCGCGCGCGATGTGGTGCTGGTGGTGACGCCACCAGGGCCGGTGCGGTGATCCGGGGGCCGGTTATATGGGGGATCGGGTTGGTCAGCTCGGTCTTGCTGCATGTCGGCGGAGCGATCGCCCTTGTCTGGAGCGTTCAGCCTGACCCCGTAGCGGACCAGCCCGTCCCCGAAACCCGGATGCAGCTTTCGGCACATCAGGTGCAGCAAAGTCAGGCCATTGAAGCCCGACCAGAACCAGAGGCCGCACAGGCTCAGGACGCCACCGGAGCGCAACTGGGTCAAAGCGCAATCGCGCAGTCTTCTGCCACCGCCGCGCCCTTGCCACAGCAAGCCGTCGTGGCCGCCGAACCCGCGCCGCAGGCTCTAACGCCTCAGGATAGCGGTGCCACAGTGATTGCACAGACCACGGCCGAGGCCGCGCCGCTGCAAGCGGCTAAGGTTGCAGCGGTGCAACTGGTTTCGGCTGCGGTGTCAGCGCAGCCTGTCGCCCTGAACCTGCCTGCGGCGCAGGCGGCCCTGCTTGCGGCCCCCAAAGCGCAGAAGGCCCAACCTCTGCAACCTGAACCTGTCGCCCTGCCCCAGACCATCCCTGATGTTCCGCAAACCAGCGCGTCCGAGGTCTTTTCCACCTCTGGCGACGGCCCTATTGACCCTGTCTCACTGGCTGCGATCCAAAGCTTCATGCGACTTGAGGATGCCGGTGCCAGCGCGCAAGACCTGCGGGACGGGATAGACGGCCTGCTGGCGCAAGTGCCCTGCGCGCGGCTTCAGGTGCAGTTTCGGCCTGACAGCAATACTTTGGAAGTCATCGGTCATATCCCTGAGGATGGATTGCGCAACCCTGTCTTGACCGCCTTGCAAGCGCAGATGGGCAGCAACATTCGGGTGGATGACAACATTCGCATCCTGCCCCGCCCGCAATGCGGCGCGCTCAGCGGGATTGCCGATGTGGGACTGCCGCAGTCCACCGATCAGATCACCAATCCGCTGTTGATCGGACAGGATATCCACGCTCGCGACTTTCGCTATGTTGACGGCCAGCAACTAGTACTGGAGCTGACCGGTGCCGATTATGACGCCTATGTCTATGTCGATTATTTCGATGCCGAAGGACAGGTGATCCACCTCAGACCCAACACCTCCACCCCGATGGAGCTAACGCCCGCCAAGGCTCGGTTACAGGTCGGCGCGGCACAACAGGGTGACCCGGGCTTGTTCATCACCATCGGCCCTCCCTACGGTCAGGAAATCGCCGTCGCATTCGCCGCGTCCGAGCCGCTTTACCAGACAGAGCGGCCCTTGGTCGAACCCGCCGAAGGCTATCTGCAATTCCTCAAGACCCGCATTGCCGAAGTCCGTGCGGACAACCCGGATTTCAAAGGCGAGTGGGTCTATTTCTTTGTCACCACCGCAGCGCGGTAATGATGGGTAACCTGAGACAGAGGCGTTTCGCTGTCTCAACCATTTCCAAATGTTCCGGTGGATGCAAAAGTCCTGAATTCTGAAACATGGCCGGCAAAATGAAATGGAAAATTCTCGCCAAAATTTCTTGACCCCATGACGACCGCCCCATAGGGCATTTGGCATGGACATATCCCCTGACAGCACGTCATCAGCCGATATTTACGACACCCTGCGCGATGGGTTGATTTGGGGGCGTTGGAAATCCGGCCAGCGGCTGAAACCACAGCACTTGAAAGACGAATTCGGATGCTCGACCGCAGCATTGCGCGAAGCTTTGTTACGCCTGGCCGGTGAAGGGTTTGTCGAAAATGAAAAGAACCACGGATTTCGCGCCGTGGAACACTCAGATGAAACGTTCCAACAGGCGGCACACTTGCGAATGGTGTTGGAATGCGAAGCGGTTGAGCTGGCATTGAAACAGGGCGATTTCGAATGGGAGATGGCGCTGAACGCGGCACATCATAACCTCGACTATATCGAGGCGCGTATGGAGCAAGCAGAAGATGTCACACCGTTTGTCAAACGCTGGTCCCGGCAGGACTGGGTGTTTCACAGCACATTGTTGGGGGCGTGCAACTCTGATCTGCTGATGCGGATCTACAAATCGGTCTACGACACCTTCCGAATGTGCGCGGTGTCCCGAATTGAAGGGTTTGGCTTCTCTCAGTTGACACGCCGTGAACATCGGGCGATCTATGACGCCGCCATTGCCCGCGATCTACCGGAATGCATCGGCGCCATTCGGGCGCACTTGGCCTTGTACCGAGATGACAACCGCCCAATCGAAAGACCGGAACAGATGGAAAGAGACAAGGCTTGAACCTGATTTGGGTCCGGACAGGCAGTTCCAGGCCAAATCAGCTTCGATCAGAAAGAGAGGCGGGCACCGGCCTGTCAAAACATCCCAAAATCGCCATTCCGTTCAGAAAGAACGCGCGAAGATGCCCGCGTGTAAAGCATTTTGTTCCAGCCGAGAACCTGATATTTGCAAACCTGCACTCCAGATCCACTTCACTGGGTTTGGCAATCGGAACCGCCAGAATTTCGCCATCGGCAAGGCGATAGATCCGCGAGTTGATAATCACGTCCATGGTCCCCTCGAGGCATTCAAGGCGAAGGTCGCCGTCATCGCCCGGAGCCAGTTCAAGCTTTTCCTCCTGAACAGGTGTTTCAGCCAATATCGTACTATCCGCAACCGTTTGCGCGAACGCTTCACTAACCGGCAGTGCGCTGCAATTCACTGTAGACAAGACCGCTTACAAACCCTTCCAGAAACATGAGAGAGGGGGCGTTGTCATGATGTGATCCTGCAAGATAGCGACTTGGTTTGTGGGTTAAGTACGAAACTACTTACCGCTGATCCCGACCCGCTGACCATGAAGCGATTGCGGCATGATGGACAGGTCCTGCTGCACAACGAAAGGTTGGGCGTATTCCTGTTGCGCGACGGCGCCTTCCAACCAGAGACGAACTGATTTCTGAGTGCCCAGGCTGATCCGCATCCAGACCGGACGGGCGAAAATCCCGTCCAAGCGAACCAATACATTGTAGTGCGAGATGCGCGGGCCAGACTGGTTTTTGAAATGCAACTGTTCGATTGTGTGATCTGTAACAACGCCTTGAATAACGGCGCCGGACTGGATTGTATCGGGGAGCTGCGCAAAAACCTCGTCCGGTTGAAGTTGCGCAACCAATTTCGGATCATGAACCGAGGCGGCCAGAGCTATCATCGCGACTGTGCCGCTGACAACTGCGCCCAGAAACAAAGCCCTGTGATGGGTCCAAAGCCAGGCAAAGCCATCTTCCAGGGGTCGGCCCGAGCTATCACCCAAATCCCCTTGATAGTCGACAGACCAGCCAATCAGCCCAATAAAGAACAGCCCGAGGATCACCAAGGTCAGGCAGTGCATTAGACCCGCCTTTATCGCTGCGGCTGTGGTGAAGGATTGCCAGCCCAAGGTATCCTCGGCCCGTTGGCCGAACCGCAGGGTTTTCTCCCATCGCAGATCGGAAAAACGGTCGGTGAACACGTCGTTGTCATCGTGGACGGCGCTGGACGTCGCGACAATCTCGCCCGCGGGATAGAGCCGGAACACCTCGTTGTGCAAATCATGGCCAACCACGACCGAGCGTTCCGGTTGACCAAAGTACCGGGCATGGATGGTGACAAGCGAGGTTGATGCAAGTAAGGCGTGCAGAAACAGCACAAAGACAAAAAGCGCGCCCAGCACCCAATGAAACCCGGTGCCCTCGAACCATGAAATCGCAATTAGGATACCGGAAACCCCAACCGTAAAGCGACAGAACAGATCAAACAGGCCCAGCATCGCGACAACGGCAAGCAGCAACACCCAGTGATTTTGCTCTGAGTATCGCGGCGCATCAGGAAAAGCCGGGGGCACCGGCGCGACAGCCATGGGTGAAAAAAAATACTGATAGCCCGCCAAAAGAATGGACAGTAACAGAAACAACGCGCCCAGCACCCCGGCGGCGAACGGTATCATGCCGCTCATACCGTCAAAGTTTTGTTGCCCAGCCTGCGTATAGAATCCCCAGAAGGCGAAGGTCGTGCCACCGACCCCCATCGCGAAAAGGACGAAATTCGTCGCGCTCATATGACCTGCTCCATGCTAGCCGCGAGGGCAAAACAGCCCATCTTCGCGTGATGAGGGGATGCTGAACGCGCTGTGTATCATCCGCATGCCGCGGAGTGTATCAATTGTAATTCCACCACTTTTTCGGGTTCTCCGGGCTGCATCTGACCCAAGCGACAGTGATACATTTGATACGGGGCGCAACCTACTACAGACACACGGCACGGGCAGCATGGACGAAAAGCCGGCACTCTATTCTGCGAAAATTTGACAGGAGAGATGATGTTTCCTTGGAAACCAGCCCTTTTTGCGGCTGCTATTACGGCCCATCCAGCCCAAAGCTGTAATCTAAAACACGTCCTTGAATTCAGCATCGAAGACGGCCACGCGATTATCTTTCTGAATGACGTGTACTACCGCAAATTCGTAGGTCCAGATGAAAACGTTCTGGGCTTTGCCGAATGGAACATTCAAGGCGAAAATCGGGTTCACATCCGATTTGAAGGTGATCAGAGCGCGATGTTTCAGATCAGGTCCGCCTGTGCCGGGGGTTTTGAAAATCAGGCGGCGTCTTCCAAGGCTGACCTGTCTGGCGGGGGCGAAGTGGCATTCTCGGTTCATTTGACGAAACCCGGCAATCCTCTATTCGAAGCGTTGGAACCCGGCGACCCTGACGGGCTGGCTGCGGCCTATGACGCGTTTCGCGACACAGTCCTTGCGCGGGATGCGCAAGCCGTACTGAGCGCGTTGCAACTTGTCATAGACAGGAGTGTCGAAGGCGGGTTGGATCGGGATGCCCTTGTTGCTCATCTGATCCATGCCGTGACAGAAGGTATCTTTGACTTGCCCGAAAACAGTACCTTTTATCCCGCCGCTGAAGGCAGGATCTTCCAACGCCTGACCGATGGGTACGATGTGGCGTTGACGTCCCGTTACAAGTACGATGGCAGCGCCTGGACACAGCCCCTTGGCACCTATTGGGCCAGGATCGACGGCGAATGGTCTATCATCCTGAACTGAGACAATCAGGTTATACCCGCCGCCAGTGAACATCCTGCATCACGTAACGCGCATAGCGAAAGTCCTGAATGCGCAGCAGTTTTTGGTCCGAAAAGGTCAGGCGAATGACATAGACCGGGGCAATGCCGGGTTTTTCACGGTCAAAGACCAACACCGTAGGCGTCCCGTCCACATGGCCGGGCACCATCATCCAATCCGCCACCTTCGCGTAGTTTGAGTAATACCCGCCCACCGCCTCAGCGCCGGTGCGGTGTTCGATGCTGACGACATCCAGCGCCACCTCCTCCGCCAGCATGGCGCGGATCGTATCAAAGTCATGTGCGTTGAAGCAGGCAGTGTATCGCGCCAAAAGCACTTTGTCAGTGTCGTTCAGATCGCCCAGTTGCTCCGATGGCGCGGATCTCAGCGCCGCGCGTCCACGTTTGAGCGTCGACTTGACCGCGTCGATGCTGGAATCCGAGATATCGGCCACCTCGCTAGCGCTGTATCCCAACACGTCAAACAGGATGACAGCGCTGCGCTGTCTAGGCGTCAGCGCCATCAAAGGGCGCAACGTATCCGCCGTCCCGCCCGAAACCGGCAAAGTTTGTGTGACCTCTTCGAAATGACTCAGGCGGGATTTCATGGCCTGCTCCGACTTTCGGGCGCGGATAGCGTTGAGCGCGGTGTTCCGAGCGATCCGAAACATCCATGCACGGGGGTTTTCGACCCGAGCCCCCGTCTCAATGGCGCGCAGCGCGGCAAGCATTGTGTCTTGCAGCACGTCCTCGCCATCAAAGACGGATCCCATCATACGCGACAGAAAGCGATGCAGATCAGGACGCAGTGTCGTCAGTGCAGCGGTCAAGGCGGCATTGGTCGTTGGCAAATCAGGCTTCATGTCACCCCAAGTTTTCCACGCCCGCGCCGTCAATGCCATAGGCCCCGGCTTTGGGATGGGCGACCAAGGTGCACATATGCGCAGAAATCGCCTCGGGTGTCAGGGGGGTGTCCCATTGGCGCATGAAGCTGGCCGCATCGCCGCCGCGCATCTGCCCATAAGCTCTCGCTGCCTCTTGCGCGATGGCGGTGCCCGCGATCAACTGTTTGGGGTAGATCGTGGCGAAGGTCAGACCGAGCCCGCGTTTGTCTGCTTCCATCTGCGCGTAGTTCATCACGAAATGCTGCATACGTTTTGCCCCCGCGTACCCCCCGGACAAGGGCGATCCGTTCAGGGCTGCGCCGCTGGCAAAGGTGAGGACAGTACCGCCTTGAGGTATGGCACCGTTCAACGCGGCCTGTGCCAGATCGAAGGTTATCTTGGTGTCGTTGAACCACGGCGCACAGAAATCCGACCAGTCATAGCTGCTGATCGGCCCCATCTGCGGTTTGATCCCACCGATATGCAGAACCGTGTCGGGACCGTGTTTTCCAAGCAGATCAGATACCGCGCCATCCTCGGAGGCATCCATGACTTCGGGCGTGATGTTGTCTGTTTCCGCGCATAAACTGTCCAGATCCACAGCCGAGCGTGATACCGCAACAACGTTTCGCCCCTTTTTGGCTAGCGCGGTCGCCGTTGCGCGCCCGACGCCCCGCCCGGCCCCAAGGATCAGTGTTTTTCCGACCATTTCAAATACCCCTTATGGTGTCAGTTCACTGGATAAGACACGGGAGAAGGGCAAAACGGGGCGCTGGGGTTTCAATTTTTGGGATGTGCTGCATTGCGCCCGCAGGCGCGACACCCTCCGCTCAGGGTTCCAGAATGGCCCATGCTCCGTCGACAAAGATCCACAACGTACCACTTGACCACCCATGGGTGCCGTCAGAATGCGTCCGGGTAATGGACACGGGCGGTTCACCCCGTGGGCCAACCACCTGCCAGGCTTGACCGTCCAGAACAGCTTTCATCTCAAGCTCGTCCTGAATGTGCAGCTCGCCTTCGGCAATCATACCGCCGACATGCGCATTGATCCGTTCCAGCGGCGCGCCGTTGGCCACCATGTTGGCAAGCAGAGGCCCATGCAAAGCAAACACCGCGTCGCTATTGCGGCTGCGAATGGCATCCTGCAGTGATTGCACGGCGGCCATCAGACCAGAGCCGTCGGTTCTTTCCACGCCGGGATAAATTGCGGTGTCCTGCACTTCGGTGTCAAATTGCAGCGTCTTGGTCGCCGTGCTGTCAAAGCTAACCTGCGCAATCGGGGTTTCATCTGGAAGGCCGCCCTTGCAGCTTTTGTGGACGCTGTAGCGCGCCGTGCTGTTTGCATCACGGGCCGTGAACGCAATCGAAACCTCGTTGATGCCGGCCACCAGCCCTTTGCTGAGCCGCGCGAAACCGCTTGAATGGTCGCCTTTGTCGATTAGGACATCATTCAAATGCACGCTATGCTCACCCTGCCCGTCGATCGAGTAGCGTAGGGAATGTTCAATGTCGCACGCGTTTGCCTGCGCGGCGATACCGGTCGACATACAGGCTGTCAGGATGGCGGGTTTAACAAGACGCATAGGGTTTCTCCGATACAAAAAGGTTGTCATAGCCCCTTATCCGCCCCGTCTGTCTCAGCAGGATGTTGCGGTTTGTCTCATTTGTATCAATGGGTTGACGTTTTATCAGCGGGTGTGGTTCATCATGGCCCCAGCGCTCTAGCTGAAGACATATCCAATGCCGCGCACGGTTCGGATCGCCTCGGGCTTTGTCGGGTTGTGTTCGATCTTGCGCCTGATCCGAGAGATACGCAGGTCGATGGAGCGGTCGAAAGGCTCCCACCCGCGATCATGGGCCTGTTCCAGCAGCTGGTCACGGTTCAGCACACGCCCGCGGTTTTCTGCAAAAACCCGCAACAGGCTGAATTCCATCGCGGTGATCGGGATTTCCTGCCCATCGGCACCAAAAAGCCGAGCCTGATCCAGATCGAGGCGGCAGGTTCCAAAAGGTACTGTGCCCGACAACCTGTTCAGCGATTCCTGCTTGTCAGTCTGAAATTTGTTCCGCCGAAGGGCGGCGTTGACGCGGGCCTGCAATTCGCGCAGATCCACTGGCTTCACCAGATAGTCATCGGCCCCGAACTCCAGTCCCAGCACCTTGTCCACCACATCCCCTGCCGCCGTCAGCATCATCACCGGAACGGTCGAGGTTTCGCGGATTTCGCGCAAAGCGGTCAGGCCATCCTTGCCTGGCATACGAATATCCAGAACGATCAGATCGGGCTCTCCGGCCTCCAGCAGTTCGGCCAGTTCCTGTGCATTGGCTGCCTGATCCACGGTATATCCACATTCACTGAGATGGTCGTGCAACATGCGACGCAGGGGGGCTTCGTCATCGCAAATAGCAATTCGAGGGGCGGTCATTTCGTGGAGTCTCCGATCAAGGATGTCAGCAGGGACAGCAACTCATCTTGCATAATGGGTTTTTCGATATGGGGGCGTTTCGAGGTTTTGAAAAAGGTTGTGACCTGCGTACTCATCGCGTCACCGGTGATAAATCCGGTTCGGGCGGCATTTTCCGGGGCAACAGCCCGCAGAGCACGAAAGAAAGTATCACCGCTCATCTGAGGCATCTTGAAATCGCTCAGCACCGCATCGAATTGTTGTGCCTCGGCCAACTTCAGTGCAGCAGTCGGATCGGTGGACATGGTCACTGTATATCCCGCCTCGGTCAGCAAATCGGTGATCAGCCGCGCGACGCCCTCTTCGTCATCCACCACCAGAACCGAGCGGCTGGACGGGTGTTCAACCTCGGGACCAGTCAGAAGAACGCTGTCATCCTCCGATGCCAACAGGCGAACGGTGAATGTGGCCCCCTGCCCCACGGTCGAGGCCACGGTCAAAGTGCCATCGTGGCTTTCAACGATCCGGTGGCTGAAGGCCAGGCCAATCCCGGTTCCTTCGCCGACATCCTTTGTGGTGAAGAAGGGCTCAAAAATGCGTGGCTGGATGTCCTTGGGGATGCCGTTGCCATTGTCCGAAATGTCGATCTGCACCTGCCCGCCTTCATGCCGGGTTCGAACCGTGATCTTCCCGCGCGCGCCCTTATTGCGCACCGCATGTCCTGCGTTGACGATCAGGTTGCTAAACACCTGTGCCAGCTGGTCGAAATCCCCCGTAACATGGGGATCTGATCCGTCCAGATCGACAACCACTTCGGTTCCGTTGGATTTCAAGGAATAGCTTGAGACCTCAAGCGCCGTTTCCAAGATGTCATTGACCGGGCAGGGTTCCATGCTAGTCGGACGTTGCCGTGCCATGGCCAGGAAAGTACGCACGATCTTGGCCGCCCGTTCCGAAGACTGGCAGATGAGGTCGACACGTTCCGACAAGACCGGGTCGTTGATTTTGCCTTGCAGCATCTGAGAATAGCCGAAAACAACAGATAAAGGGTTGTTCAGCTCATGCGCGACCCCAGCCAGAAGCTCGCCCAAAGCCGAAAGTTTCTCGTTCTGATGCGCGATCTCGCGCTGTTGCTCCAGTTCAGCTTCCAGCTTTTGCTGTTCGGTAATGTCACGCACAAACAGCAGCGCACCACCGTAGGAGGTCAGGTGCGATGAACCCATGATGTGCCGGCCGTTGGCGAACTTCACATGCGCCCGTTTGCCGTGCTGGGACATCTCGGACATCATCCACTGCATGTATTCCTCGCCCGACATGCCGCCCATGTCGTAGTGCCCCATGGCGATAAGGGCGGCGAGGTTTTCAACGACACTGTCTCCGACCTCGGGGATCATGTGCTCAGCCCCTTCGAAATTCATCTTTTTCCAGGCGTCATTGCCAAAGACGTAATTCATGTCCCCGTCGCACAGCACCATGCCTTCATCCAGCGCCTGAAAAGCGTCCAGCAGCATATCCCGCGCTTCCTTCAGCGAGGTCGTGTCTGTCATCACCAAAATGGTCTCGCCCCGTGTGGTCGAGGCACGTTCGGCCAGGATGTGGCGCCCGTCCCTGAATTTCATCTCAACAGGGATGAACTGTTCGCTATGGGCGCGCATGATCGAGCGTTGGGCGCTTAGCGGGAAGCCGTCGCAAGGAACGTCGTTCAGGGCCTCGAGCTTGTCATACAATTGGGCGATGCGATCCGCCCGCGATAGCGACTTCAATTCGTCGCCCGAAATACCGTAGAAACGGCTAAACGCGTCGTTGCAATGGGTCAGGCGATGGTTTGCATCTTCGACCGCGACGCCCACGGGCAGGTTTTCGATGACGTCTTCCAGAAGGTTTTCCACCCGCGCCTGATCGGTGCGATCGCGGTAAACCAGCAGGTACCCGCCCTGATCGGTCTTGTGCGACGAGGCCAACAGTTCACGCCCGTCAGACAGCCGGATTTCGCGGTATTTGGCCCCGTTTCGCACGTTTTCAACCGCCAGCCGCGCACGGTCTTCTGGGTCGACGCCGTCCTCCAGAACCCAGAATCCATCCAGCGCGAGACGGCGCCAGATCGCCTCAAACGACTGGCCTGGTTCGAAACGGTTGCCATCTCTTTGAAAGAACTCAGAGGCGCGGGTGTTGAAGACCTCAAGATTCATGTCGCTGTCGAACAACATGATCCCGTCATCCAAGGCGTCCACCGCTTCACGCAACATGTTCCGCGCGCGTTCGGCGGCCTCCATCGTATCGCGGGGTGTTACCTCGGTCGTCGAGACCAGATATCCGCCAATTTGGGCGCGTTTGGCTGAAGCCTGAAATTGTCGCCCGTCCCGCAATTTCCATGCCATACCCTGCTCGCAAGATGTAATGGCTCTTCGCAGATCGGCCTTGAGCCCTACTTCTTCCAAACCATCCGGGGTTTGGAAATGATCCAGAGACCAGTTCTCGAATGGTATCTTGTCCACTTTCCCGCTATACCGAGATGCAGTTTCACCACCGAACGCGATATCCGCAAAGCTCTCGTTAACCAGAACAAAATTCAGATCTTCATCCAACAGCGCCATACCGCAGGCGACGCCGGAAAACGCATCTTCCAGCAAGGCAATGGCCGCATCGGCGTCAAGTTCGGAGCGTAGGGCAAAATCTTCCAAAACCACCGTCCTTTGCGAGCGTTCGACTGGCGAACAGGTTAAAGAACCATGACAGTTTTTCCATTTGATGTCGCTATTTGTATCAATTGTATCCATGCATGAACCCAAACCGACGGCGTTGAATTGGACAGAATTTAAACCTGTTTGATCGCCCCGCATTGAGCAGACAATCCAAGATCGAATTCGGATGTCATGATTGTTCTGTTTCTATGTCTCAGGGGGATGTCGGGTCATGTCTCAATTGTATGTCCGGACTTTACCCTCTCGAACGGCCAGTGTTGCACCCCGCAGGGTGCGCATCGCGCGCCACGCCTGCCCCATGGCCTCGCCGACCAATCACAGGGCCTACACCTGGACCTTCGAGCAAAAATTATGTGCGGATGATAAAATATTTTAATTGTATACAACTTGCATTTTAAGATATCTGGCCGAGAGACAACCCCCATTGTCGCGATTCTGATTTCACAGATCGCAGGGGCGCGCGATGAGAGGACCTGAGATGAAAGATGCATCCCGGCGCAAGAAAACGCAGCTCTATGAGCATTTGAAAACAGCGGTGATGACGCTTGCACTGACGCCAGGGGAAGATTTGGACGAAGCCACGTTGTCAGAAGAGTTCGACTTGTCCCGCACGCCCTTGCGTGAAGTGTTCCGACTGTTAGCGGGCGAAGGGTATCTGGAGCTTCGCGAAAACCGCGGTGCGCGGGTAACCGGGATGTCGTACACGACCCTGCGTGATTTCTTTCTGGCCGCACCAATGATTTATGGGGCAATTCTGCGCCTTGCGGCAAAGAATGCCACAACTGCTCAACTTGCCGATTTGAAAGCCGCACAGGAAGACTTCAAGAGGGCATTGCGCTCGGGGTCGGGTGCGGACCGGGCAATGGCCAACAACCTGTTCCACGAGATTACCGGCACCATGGCAGATAACACCTATCTGTTGCCGTCCTTCAAGCGACTGCTGATTGACCACGCCAGAATTGGCATGACCTTTTATCAGCCGCAGGACCAACACATGGCCGAAAACCTATCAGTCGCCAGCAGTCAGCACGATGCCATCATCGCCGCCATCGAGGCGGGCGATGAGGCGGCTGCCGCGCAGCTGGCCATCGACCATTGGAACCTGTCCCGCGACCAGATCGAGCTGTTCGTCACGCCCGCAGGGCTTGATGTACCGCTTGGATCTTTTGCGCGCAAAACCCCTGCATGAGGATGTAAATGACACCCCTGTTCAAATTTGAAGGGATCTACACGCCCGTCGTGACCCCATATCACGAGGATGGCAGCGTCAACTGGGACGCGCTGTCGGATGTGATCGAAAATCTCATCGAAAACGGTGTGCATGGCCTGATCTCGGGCGGGTCCACCGGCGAGAACTATACGCAGCCGGTGGCCGAGCGCCTGGAGCTGGCGAAGTTCACCCATGAACGATTGAATGGCCGCCTGCCGCTGGTCGTCGGCACCGGTGCGATGATGACGCCGGATTCCATTGCGCTGGCGACAGGCGCGCGTGAGATTGGCGCAGATGCGATCCTGCTGGCCAGCCCGGCCTATTCGGTGCCCACCGACCGGGAAAACGCGCTGAACGCGCTGACCATCGACAAGGCGGCCGATCTGCCGGTGATGCTGTACAATTATCCGCACCGAACCGGCACCATGATGGGCGAAGAGTTTCTGGATCGCGTGGGTCGCAGCCGCAACTTCTGCGGCATCAAGGAAAGCTCGGGCGATATCAACCGGGTACACCTGCTGGCGCGTGACTATCCGCATATCCAGCTGGGCTGCGGCATGGACGATCAGGCGCTGGAATTCTTTGCCTGGGGCGCGCCGTTCTGGGTCTGTGGTGGGTCGAACTTCCTGCCAGCGGAACATGTGGCGCTGTACAATGCCTGCGTGGTCGAGGGGAACTTTGACAAAGGCCGCCGCATCATGTCGGCCATGCTGCCGCTGATGCATGTGCTGGAACAGGGTGGAAAGTTCATCCAGACCATCAAGCACGGCGTCACCATGAACGGTATCGACGCGGGCATCATGCGCCCGCCGCTGAAGGGTCTGAACAAGGATGACAAACGCGCGCTGGAACAGGTCACGCGCGTGTTGAAACGCAAAATCGCTGACATCGTGGCGGAGGGATAAGGCATGAGCTTGCTGACACAGGACGAATATAAATCCATCGCCGCGGGTCTGGACCTGCCCACCGGTGCCTTTATCGACGGCAGCTTCCGTCCGGCGATCTCGGGCAAGACGTTTACCAGCACCAACCCGGCCACCGGCGAGACTCTGGCCGAGATTGCCGCATGTGGCGCGGAAGATGTGGATTTTGCGGTCGAAAAAGCGCGCGACGCCTTTGACGATGGCCGCTGGTCGAAACTGTACCCGTCCGAGCGTAAGGACGTGCTGATCCGTCTTTGCAAGCTGATGACCCGCAATGCACGGGAACTTGCAGTGATGGAAAGCATCGACAGCGGCAAGACCATCTATGATTGCGAAACCGTGGATGTGCCCGAGACGATCCATTGCCTCAAATGGCATGCCGAAGCGATCGACAAGATCTATGATCAGGTCTCGCCCGCCTCGGACGATCACATCGCCATGGTCGTGCGCGAACCCATCGGCGTGGTGGGTCTGGTGCTGCCGTGGAACTTCCCTCTGCTGATGTTGGCGTGGAAGATCGGCCCGGCGCTGGCGGCGGGTTGTTCGCTGGTGATCAAACCAGCGGCGGAAACCACCCTGACGGCGTTGCGCGTGGCCGAACTGGCGATGGAGGCCGGTGTTCCAGCCGGTGTTCTCAACATTGTTCCCGGCGGCGGGGCCGATGTGGGCGAACCCATTGGCCGCCACATGGATGTCGACATGGTGTCCTTCACCGGCTCGACCGTGACCGGTAAGCGGTTCCTGACCTATTCGGCGGAAAGCAACGCCAAAGAGGTGGTGCTTGAAATGGGTGGCAAGAACCCCGCCATCGTGATGGATGATGCGGAAAACCTGGACCGCGTGGCCCAGCATCTGGTCAACGGGGCGTTCTGGAACATGGGCGAGAACTGCTCGGCCTCGTCCCGCCTGATCGTGCACAAGGACGTCAAGGCCGAGCTGTTGGAGCGTATCGCGCATCATGCGAAACAGTGGAATATCGGCGACCCGCTGGACCCGGAAACCCGCATGGGCGCGCTGGTATCCGAGGGGCATTACACCAAGGTATGCGGCTATCTGGACCAGGCCGAAAATGTGCTGATCGGCGGCACTGCCAAGGATGGTTTTGTCGATGCCACCGTGGTCGAAGTTGCAGACAACAATGCCGTTCTGGCCCGCGAAGAAATCTTTGGCCCGGTTCTGTCGGTGATCGAAGTCTCGGGCTTTGACGAGGCGATCGCGGTCGCAAATGACACCGAATACGGCCTGTGTGCGTCGATCTTCACCGCCAATGCCAAACGCGCCATTCGCGGTGCCCGCGCCCTGCGGGCTGGGACTGTCACAGTCAACAGCTTTGGCGAAGGCGACATCTCGACCCCGTTTGGCGGGTACAAACAGTCGGGCTTTGGCGGCCGCGACAACTCGGTCCATGCCCATGATCAATATACCCAGCTGAAAACCATCTGGATTGATCTTGCCGATGACGCCGATGAGGCTGTGAATTGACGCGGTACACCGCTAAAACCCTGCCGGTCCAACGCGGACCGGCTGCTTGGAACACGATTCTGGGTCCGCAAGCTCAGCCGACGGAGCTGGACGAGGATCAGACTGCTGATTTTGTCGTTGTTGGGGCGGGCTTTGCGGGACTGACAGCCGCACGCCGTATTAGACAGTTGCAACCCGAGGCCGAAGTCGTGGTCATTGAGGCCGGTCGGATCGCCGAAGGCGCAGCAGGCAGAAACTCGGGTTTCATGATCGACCTGCCGCATGATCTGGCCTCGGACGACTATGCAGGCAGCGGTGACGATCGCAAGATGATTGATCTGAACCGACAAGCGATCCGTTTTGCCCGCATGGCCGTTGAGGAATATCAAATCGACCCGAACTATTTTGACCCGGCGGGCAAGGTCAATGGGGCGGTCAGCGACACGGCTGAGGCGCACAACAAAAGCTATGCGCAGCACCTGACATCGTTGGGCGAAGAAAGCCAGACGTTGGATGCTCGGCAAATGTATGAACTGACCGGCTCGCGCCACTATACGTCAGGGCTTTACACGTCAGGTACGGTGATGTTGCAGCCCGCCGGTTATATCCGCGGGTTGGCGGACGGTCTGGTCGGGCAAGGCGTGCGTCTTTTTGAAAACAGCCCTGTCACCGGCTTTGCCTGCGAAGGCAAAGACTGGCGCGTGCAGGCAGAGAAAGGCAGCGTCACGGCACCCATGGTGATTCTGACCGTCAACGGCCACCTTGAAAGCTTTGGGCTCGAGCGCGACCGTTTGATGCATCTGTTTCTGTTTGCGTCGATGACCCCGGAATTGGGCAGCGATGCGTTGGAGAAACTGGGCGGCCAACCCCGCTGGGGAGTGACCCCGTCCAATCCCATGGGCACCACCATGCGCCGGATTGACACCGGACAAGGCGGCAACCGCATCATCACCCGAACCTGCGCCGCCTTACGCCCCGGCATGACCGCTACTGCTCGCGACCTGACGCGCGCCTCAAAGGTCATGCAGCGTAAATTCGACGCGCGCTTCCCCCAGCTTGCTGGCATGAAGATGCAGTACCAATGGGCAGGTCACCTGTGCCTGAGCCTGAACGGCGTTTCAGTCACCCGCGAAATCGACACCGGGGTCTATTCCGGCTGCGTTCAAAACGGGCTGGGCACTGCGCGCGGAACCCTCACAGGTATCGCGGCGGCAGAACTCGCCTGCGGTCACAGTTCAGCCATCTCACGGCACTTCTCGGCAGAAGCTCAACCAAAACGACTGCCACCGCAACCCTTCAGAGAAATCGGCGGCAACGCCGTGCTTCGGTGGAAGGAATGGCGCGCGCGTGTAGAATAGTCAGGGCGCCGGGCGGATCCGCTCGGTCGCCCGCAACATTGTTTTCCCACCTCGAAAAAAAGCCCGCCTATTGAGGCGGGCCAGTACGGGGAGAGACTTTTCTCAGTAAGTCTGGTTCAGTTCATCAGCTGCAGGGATCTCACGTTCACGGCGCGCGATGTAATCCAATAGCTCTTCGTTCTTGGCTTCGTCCAATTTGGGTTCTTGGTACTCGGCCAACAGCTTTTTGGCGTGTTTCAACGCGCGTTCGGTAATCTCGACACTGCCTTCTGCTTGCCATTGCTCGATCGAGTTGTTGTCGAACAGTTCCGGCATGAAGAACGCCTCCTGGAAATTGTCTTGCGTGTGCGGATGGCCCAAGTAGTGACCACCGGGCCCAACATCTGGAACCGCGGCAAGCGCCTGATCGAAATCGTGCCATTTGGGGCCTTCTGCCATGCGATAGGCCATGGCGCATTGTTCCGCATCGACGATGAACTTGGCGACCGAGCAATGCATTCCCGCCTCGTTCCAACCGGCGGAGTGCCAGATATAGTTCGCACCGGCATGGATCACCGCACTGAGCGTTGTTGCGGATTCGTAGCCTGCCTGCGCGTCAAAGGTCTTGGCACCGCCCAAAGTGTTCGAGGTGCGCCACGGAACATCATAGAACCGCGCCATCTGACCGATCATGAAGTTCATCAGGCTGATCTCGGGTGTGCCCGCCATCGGCGCGCCGGATTTCATCGACACAGTCGACAGATAGTGACCCCAGATCGCCGGGGCCCCCTTGCGGATCACCTGTGTATAGGCCAGCGCCGACAAGGCCTCAGCCGTCAGCTGCGCCACGGTGGCGGGAACGGATGCCGGCGTGTTTGCGCCACCCAGCACAAAGGGCGAGCACAAAACGGGTTGATTGCGTCGGCTGAAAGCGCGCATCGCGCCCAGCATGGTTTCATCCCATACCAGCGGGCTGTTGCCATTGCAGTTCCCCGTGGTGACGGGATTGTTGTCGATGAACTCATCGCCGAACAGGATCGCGCACATATCCATCACGTCTTCGGCGTTTTTGGGCGAAGTGGTCATACCCATGAACATTTTGTCGGAATATTTCATGGACGAATATGTGATGCGCAAGTGACGCTGGCTGATCGGGTGATCGTAGGGCTCGACAATATGGTGGGCCGAGCTGTGCAGCGCCGGCATCATGTGGCTGAGCTTGTGGAACATCGCCAGATCTTCCAGCAACGGGTTTCGCCGCACATCCTCCAGATCTCGCAGGAAGGGCGCGCCGGTCATCGGCACGAAGACCGAGTGCTTGCCGCCCAGCATCACATTCTTTTTCGGATCGCGCGCGTGATATGTAAACTGCGCCGGGATGGTTGCGATCAACTCGCGCACCATGTTGCGATCCAGATAGACCAGTTCGCCAACGACCTTTGCACCAGCCTTCTTCCAGTCTTCCAGCGCGATCGGGTCGCGGAACTGGACACCGACATTTTCCAGAATGTCCATGGCCGCATTGTCGATCAACTCTACCTGGGCGCCGTCCATGACTTCACAAACCGGCAAGTTGCGGGTCAAGCCGGAAAGCATGTCGAACACCGGAGCGGTACGAATGGCCCGCCGGGCAGAACGACCGCCAGAGCGGGAACGGATGCGAGTTTCTGTGGTCATCGGGTTTCTCCAGGATTTTCACAGAATATGGCAGTTGCCGAACGCGGCTGCGTCAAAATGAGCGAAGCATATTTGATAGATGCGACATGATGGTGCCGCGTGCGACACGACAAGGGCCCGGGACTCGAATCAACCTTCGAAGCCCCGGGTCGGCCCTGGCGTATGAAGCTAGTCTATCTTGTTGCGCTGCGCGTGAGGCGAAACGCCAAAATGGGCACGATAGACTTTCGAAAAATGACCGGGGCTTTCATATCCGCAGGCCAACGCAATGTCGGTGATCGAATCCTCGGTCTGCAACAACAGCGTCCGTGCCCGGTCCATTCGCATTTCGACATAGTATTTTTTGGGAGTCGAATTCAGGTATTTGCCGAACAGCCTTTCAAGTTGGCGGGTCGAAATGCCGAGCTGCGTTGCAATAACCGAAGGCGAGACCGGCTCGTCGATATGATCGCGCATGACACGGATCGCGCCGACCAGATGTTTGTTGCGCATCCCATTTCTGGATTGCAAGGAAACGCGCTGTTCAGCGGTGGCGTTACGAACGGCGACATAGACCATCTGGTCTGCGACATCCAAGGCGAGGTCTTCACCGTGATCCGCTTCGATCAAATGCAGCATCAGGTCCGCGGTCGCCGTGCCTCCAGAAGCGGTGATGTATTTTTCGTCCGCGACAAAGACACTGCGCACCAGATTCACATCTGGAAACTCTTCCATAAAGCTGTCGTGATATTCCCAGTGAATGGCGGCTTTCATACCGTCCAGAAAACCGGCCTCTGCCAATATCCATGCGCCCGAGCACAGCGCACCAATCTCTGTTCCTTTTGCGCGTTCACGCCTTAGAGCCGCCAACAAGGGGCGGCTGACATGATTGCGCATGTTGATGCCAGACAACACCAGCAACCTATGACATTTCGGGACGACAGAAAAATCCCCGTCCACCAGCGTTTCAGAACCGTTCGACGACGTAACCGACACCCCATCTTCCGAGCGCAAGGACCATTCGTATAGTTCCTTACCACTGATCAGGTTTGCAATTCGCAAAGGCTCGACTGCACAGGAAAACGCCAGATGCGAAAACTCATCCGTCAGAAAGAACACGAACTTTTGGGGTGGGGACATAAACGCCTCAATCGCCGCCTGGTCGCGCACCAAAACCGTTAAGGGTGCGCTTCTGCGCTATATCACTGTATTTTCTGCGTCAAGCGCACAAAGTGTTCAGGACAAAATGTGGACGGTCGAGGGTTACGTTCACGGGTCACACCATTCCGCGTCGGCTCTTCGGTATAGCAGCCCGCTTCTTTCAGCCGGTACTGGAAAATATTTGATGTAAGGCGAGACGGTCCCTTTTGTGCAGGTCTATCCGGCTTCTGCTTGCGCGGTGGCAAGAAGCCATTCCTTGACCCTCTGCGCATCATCAGACAAGGGTCTTCTCTTCGACCAGATAAGGTAAAACCCCTTCCCCGTTGTCCATTGCCATTCCGGTCTGGCCGCCAACAGACCTTGCTCAATCAGCCGGTCTGTCAGGTGTTTCCAACCGAAGGCAAAGCCCTCACCGGCCATGGCAGCCTGAAGGACCAGAGCATAGTCATTGAGACGCAGACCCGTTTGCGGCACCGCTGTATTGACCGAAAAATTCGCGAACCAATCTCGCCAACTTGGACGTTGACGAATGGGCTCTTCCAAGTGGATCAGGCGCTGGGTCAGCAGATTGGGCAAGCTACGCAGATCAACAGCCGCCGCCATGACGCGCGGTGATGCAACCGGATAGATCACCTCGGGCGCGATCAGGGCGCTTTCGCATTCCGGCCAGTTCCCGTCCCCCTGCCGAACAGCAAGACTGATGTTTTCCGCGTCGATGTCGGGGTCCCGGTCGCTGGACTGCAATCTCAGGTCAATTTGCGGGTGTTGCTGCTGCAAGTCAGCAAGGCGCGGCATGATCCAATAGTTATTGAAAGCCGTCGAAGCGCTGAGAGTCACATATCCGGTCTGACCAAGCTGTTGGATGGATGAGACAGAAAGAGCGAGCTGTTCAAAAGCGCGGGTTACATCGGCCAGCAACCTCTCGCCTGCCGTGGTCAGGACAACCTGACGGTGGCTTCGGGTAAAAAGCGCCGTTCCCAACCCCTCCTCAAGACGTCGGATCGCGACACTGACCGCCGGTTGTTGGACGTTAAGCTCTTGCGCAGCCCGCGTGAAGGATTGAAGCCTTGCGGCAGCTTCAAATACCACGAGATGCCGCGGAGATCCGAGAAGTTTCCAGAGTTCTTGCATAAATACTGTTTATGCTACGCATTCTTTTTTTCAAGCATCACAGCGCCATTTCAAGGTCTTAATATGTCGAAAAAGAATGGAGTGATTCACTATGGCTCGGCGTTCGCGTCAATCCCGGTCCCACAGTTCAGAGCCCGGTTCGGTTCCGGCCTCCCCATACATCCAGCGCAAACTGGCGTTTTTCGACCCTCTGACCGAAGAGGCCCTGACGCGGCTTGAGGCACAGGTTGACTGGATTTTTCAGGATGTAGGCATCGCATTTCGCGACGATCCGCAGGCGCTGGATTTGTGGCGACGTGAAGGTGCCCGGGTCGAAGGGGATATTGTGCGGGCCGACGCACAATGGATTCGCAGCTTGTGCGCCAAGGCACCTAAGAGCTTTACCCAAATCGCGCGCAACCCCGAACGATCAGTGGTGATCGGAGAAGGCAATCAGGTCTTTGCACCTGTCTACGGCGCGCCCTTCGTACGCGACCTTGAGGGCGGTCGCCGCTATGGCGACATCGACGCGTTCGAAAAGCTGGTCAAACTGACCTACATGCACCCATATCTGCATCATGGCGGGTTCGTCACCTGCGAGCCCTGCGATGTTCCGGTCAGCAAGCGCCACCTGGACATGATGTTTGCGCATATGACCCTCAGCGACAAACCGCATCTGGGCGCAATCACCGAGATGAGCCGGGCGCAAGACAGTATCGACATGGCCGAGATTGTCTTTGGCGCGGACTTCATGCGCGAAAACTGCGTCATCTTGGGCAACGTGAACACGAATTCTCCGCTGCTGGTCGACCGCGTTGTCACCGAAGCGGCGCGAGTCTATTCGACTCGCGGCCAAGGCATGATCGTGGTTCCGTTCATCTTGTCCGGCGCAATGGGTCCTGTCAGTACTGCCGCCAGCGTCTCACAGGCCATGGCCGAGGCGATGATGGTCTGCGCCTATGTGCAACTGCTGCGCCCCGGCGCGCCCTTTGTCTTGGGCAATTTCCTGTCATCCATGTCGCTGAAATCCGGCGCACCGACCTTTGGCATGCCTGAACCGGTGATGTCGAACTATGCGATCGGACAACTGGCCCGTCGGGCTGGCCTACCACTGCGCTGCGGCGGCTCGCTGACCGCCTCCAAGATCGAAGACGCGCAAGCCGCCTACGAATCCGCCGATTCCATGCACTCCACCATGCTGGCCGGAGCCAACTTCGTGCTGCACTCAGCCGGTTGGCTCGAAGGTGGCCTGTGCACCGGGTTCGAAAAACTGATCATGGATGCCGACCGTCTCGGCTCTTACCAGAAAGTGCTCAGCCAGGGCCTGGATACTAGTGACGAGGCCTTTGCACGCGACGCCTATGGCGAGGTCAAGGCCGGAGGACACTTCCTGGGCTGCGCCCACACCATGCGAAACTACCAGACCGCGTTCTATGAGCCCAGATTGAGCGACAGCGAAAATGTCGAAAGCTGGGAAGAAGGCGGCTCCAAGGACATGCGCCGCCGCGCCTATGAACGCTGGAACCAAATGTTGAACGACTACCAGCCGCCTGAGATGGACGAGGCCAAGAAAGAAGAACTGGCCGCCTATGTTGCCAAGCGCAAAGAAGAAATCCCAGACGCCTGGTACTAGCACCGGGATCTCTTCATCTGGCCAAAAATATCCTCGGGGGGAATCGCGCGCCAGCGCGGCGGGGGGCAGACAGCCCCCTTCCCCAGCCAAACGAAAGACACAGGACCCTCTCATGCCCGAGATTCAAAAAGATGAAACCACATCCGGCAAACAACTGCCCTCCCATGCCAAAGTCGTCATCATCGGCGGCGGCGTTGTAGGCTGTTCGATCCTGTTCCACTTGGCCAAGTTCGGCTGGAAGGACGTTGTCCTGCTGGAACGCGATGAACTGACCTCAGGCTCCAGCTGGCACGCGGCGGGTCAGATCCACACGATCAGCTCGGACCCCAACATATCGCGCCTGCAAAGCTATACCATCGATCTGTACAAAGAGATCGAGGAAACCTCGGGCCACTCGGTCGGCATGCACATCACCGGCGGTTTCTACGCGGCCTCGACCAAGGAATGGTACGATTATCTCAAGCGCGAGCGTTCGAAAGCGCGTTACATGGGCCTGCATCAGGAATTCATCAGCCCGCAGGAACTGGCCGAGCGTCACCCGCTGATCGATCCCAAACACTATCACGCCGCGCTCTGGGATGAGCAGGACGGCGACGTAGACCCCTCGGGCGCGACCTACGCCTTTGCAAAATCCGCCCGTCACCACGGCGCGCAATACTTCACCCATTGCGGTGTGACGTCGATGACCCAACGCCCTGATGGCAGCTGGGATCTGACCACCCCCAAAGGCGTCATTAACGCCGAGCAGGTCGTGAACTGCGGTGGCCTATGGGCGCGTGAGGTGGGCCATATGTCGGGCATCCACCTGCCGGTGCAGCCGATGGAGCACCACTATCTGATCACCGATGCGATCCCGATGATCAGGGACCGCATGGAGAGCCTGGGTGAAGCGGGTCGTCTGCCTGCGGGTATCGACTATGAGGCCAACATCTATTTCCGTCAGGAACGCCACGGCATGTTGCTGGGCACGTATGAGCCGAAATCGACCCCGTGGAAGGTCGATGGCACGCCGTGGGATTTCGGCCACGAACTGCTGCAACCCGATCTGGACCGCATCGCCGACCGTCTGGAAATGTCGTTCGAGCGTATCCCCGCCATCGGCGAATCCGGCATCAAGGACACCATCAACGGCCCATTCACCTTTGGCCCAGATGGCAACCCGATGATCGGCCCGGTTCCGGGCATGAAGAACTATTGGGTCGCCGTGGGCGTCATGGCAGGTTTCTGTCAGGGCGGCGGTGTTGGCCTGACCATGGCCGAATGGATGATCGACGGCGAGCCCTCGATTGACGTCTGGGCAATGGACGTGGCCCGCTTTGGCGAGTTCGCAACGCCGGACTGGGGCACCATCAAGTCCTCGGAAAACTACGAGCGTCGTTTCGTGATGACCTTCCCGAACGAAACGCTGCCCAAAGGCCGGATGCAGAAAACCACCACGCTCTATGACCGTCTGGTCGAAAAGGGCGCCGTGATGGGGCAAGGCTTTGGTCTGGAAAACGCGCTATGGTTTGCTGACAACGCCGAAGACGCGCATGAAACCCCGACTTTCGAGCGGAACCGCAGCCACGACTATGTGGCGCGCGAAGTAAAAGCCGTGCAAGAGGCCGTGGGCGGCATTGAGATCGCCAACTTTGCCAAGCACGAGTTCAAGGGCTCCGGGGCGCGAGACTACCTAAACCGCACTCTTGCAGGCTATGTCCCGAAACCGGGCCGTCTGGCGCTGACCCCGATGCTGACCGAAAAAGGCCGTCTGTACGGTGACCTGACCGTGGCGTGTCTGGGCGATGACCATTTCATGCTGTTCGGATCGGGCGCAATGCAGGATGCGCACCGCCGCTGGTTCGAAAAGGACCTGCCTGCGGACGTGAGCTATGCCAATGTCTCGGATGACTGGCACGGGATCGCGCTGTCAGGCCCCAAATCGCGCGAACTGCTGGCCCGTATAACCCGCGACGACGTAAACGCCGATGCGCTTAAGTTCCGCGATCTGCGCCAGACCTTCGTAGGCGGCGTGCCGGTGATCCTGAACCGTATCTCGTTCTCGGGCGAGCTGGGCTTTGAGATCTATTGCAAGCCGATGTACCTGCTGCGTCTGGCCGAGGCGATCGAAGAGGCCGGGGCCGATCTGGGCTATCGCTGGTACGGCGCACGCGCGTTGATGTCGCTGCGCCTTGAAAAAGGCTGGGGCGTCTGGACCACCGATTTCCGCCCTGATTTCAATGCGGTCGAATCCGGCATGGATGTCTTCATCAACTGGAAGAAGGACTTTGTAGGCAGGGAAGCGACCGAGAAGTTCAAGGCAGACGGCGTGGCACGAAAGCTGGTCACCATGACCATCGACGTGGACGGCATCGACGTCTCAAACGACGAAGCGATCCTGAAAGACGGCGAAGCGGTCGGCTATGTCTCGTCCGGCGGTTACGGCCACCGTGTCGGCAAGTCGATGGCCATGGGCTATGTCGCCTCGGACAGTGCGGCACCGGGAACCAAGCTGCAGGTGGAAATCCTGGGCGAGTTCTACGACGCCGAAGTTCTAGGGGGACCTGCATACGACGCCAACGGTGCAAATATGCGCGCGTAGCCGAGGCATTTGCATCGCGAAAGCCGAAGTCGAACCGTCAATCTGTCGAGATGAACATGCGCCCGGCCGCCAGTAGGCTGGGCGCTTTCTTGTTCGACCTCTAGGGCGATCTACCAAACAACTCATAGAGTTCGATTGTGGTTTTCACCCCAACTTTCAGTTGAATGCGCCCCCTATGAATTTCGACCGTGCGCGGGCTGATATTCAATTCTGCTGCGATTTCTTTGCTGGTGGTGCGGCCGGGGTTGCGCAGAATATACTGCAATACCTCGTCTTCCCGATCTGTAAGGCGCCCTCGCTTTTCCGCAAGATCCAGCCGTCGCGCTTTTTGCTGGCGCAACTTCTCTCCTAACTCCCAAGCCACTGCGATCCGGTCTGTCAGAACGCTCAGGTCAAAGGGTTTTTCCAGAAAGTCGATCGCCCCCGCCTTGGTGGCACGGACAGATTCCGGGATGCCACCATGCCCCGAGATGAAGATGATCGGAAGGGTCGAATCCTGCCGGACAAGGTAATCTTGCAGTTCAAGCCCGTCCATGTCGGGCATCCCGTAGTCCAGGACAAGGCATCCAGCAGCATCTGCGTCGACCTGATCCAGAAAGCTCTGAGCATCCGGGAAATGCGCAACCGTCATGCCGCGCCTGCGCAAAGAACGGGACAAGGCAATACGAACATCATCATCGTCATCAATGATATAGACGGTCAATTCGGTCATGTATCTTCTTTCCCGGAACGGTCGCTGCGCCGCAAGGTGAAACAGAACCGCGCGCCCGACAGAACAGACGGGTCATGCCAGATTTCACCGCCATTCGTCTTGATGATCGTGCGACAGATCGAAAGACCCAATCCCATGCCTTCGGCCTTTTGTGTGTCGAAGGTGTTGAACAGTACCACATCGGGACTGACCCCGGGGCCGTTGTCTTCAACCCGGACTTCGACAACATCTTCTGCGGCATGTGCGGTGATCACGATAGATCCGACCCCGGCTGAGTCTCTAGCCAAGGCGTCGATCGCATTGCGCAGCAAATTCACGAGGACCTGAGCGATCTGGGTCCGGTTTCCGATCACCGGCGGCAGGTCTACCCGATCATATCTCAGCGCTAAATCATGGGCTTTGGCCTCGGCCTCCATCAGGGTGATGGTCTGCGCGATTAGGCCACCCAATTCGAAAGGTGTTTGCCGCCCCCGGTCCTTGCGGACCATATCGCGCAAGGCACGAATGATGTCACCGGCACGACGCGATTGACGGTCAACATCGCTGAGAATTTCGGTCAACTCCGGGTCCGTCTCGCCCAGTTCGTCCAGCGTCATAATGGCCGCATCGACATTGTATGAAATCGCGCTGAGCGGCTGGTTCAGCTCATGCGCCAAGCCCGATGCCATTTCCCCCATCAGGTTCACCCGTGCCACATGGGACAGGTCGCGGCTCAGACGACTGGCCTCAGCCTCGGCTAGCTTGCGGTCACTGACGTCGTCGATGATGGCCACCGCATGATCTGGCGCGCCACTTTCGTCGCGAATTAAAATCGCGTTCACACGCAGCCAGATATTCGACCCATCCTTTCGAACAAAGGGATTTTCAACGATAAACTCAGAATCCTGCAATAGCGTTTCGCGGAGAGTCACAGCGATCTGCTTGCCATCTGCAGGCAGGATATCAGCCAGCGTCATCTTTTCCAGCTCACCCGGCTGATACCCCATGATGTCGCAAAGCTGCTCATTCACCCGCAGAAACCGGCCGGTTTCGGGAGAAATCTGTGCCATCCCACGCGACGCCAAATCAAAAGTGCGCCCATAGGCCGCCTCAAAACGCTGCCGCTGCCTCACCTGCTGCGCCAGCGCCGCGCCGGTATCCTCGAGCTCGCGATAGGGGCTGTGCAGGCTTTCTCCGGCCGGGATCTCTCCACTGGACAGGCGGCGCGTCTGACTGGCAAACATGCGCACAGGGGCATAAATCCGGTCCGCCAGCGCCAGACCGATGGCGCCCGTCAGAATCGCAATGGACAGGGCAATCCAGATCCCTTGCACCCGGTTCTTTTTGACTTCGCCAATAAAATTATCCTCGGCGGCATAGAGCCCGATCAGCCAGTTCAAACCGGGCTCCGAGACATCGATCAACATGGCAACATAGTCCTGACCGTCCAACTCGAAATCAGTATGAACAGGTCCGGTGATCTGACTGCTGCCCCTCTGCGCCAAAGCACCAAAGGCCTGGCGGGCCAATTCGTCGTCAATCTGATCCACCATTGGCAGTTCAGGATTGTCAAAATCCGCGTCCTGGTCGATCAGAACAAGAGTTGGGTGGGCAAGGACGGAACCATCCTCGTTCAAAACCAGCGCGGCCCCGCGGCGCTCTGACCAGATATCCAGCAAGAACCCCGACAGGGCGTCAATCTGAATATCCACCCCCAGAATGGCCCGTATGTTTCCCTCGTCATCCAAAACCGGCACCCCATACGTAATCCCTGGCTGGCGGGTGGTGAAGAAGATATAAGGCTGGGTCCAGATCGGGGCCTTCGCCTCGGATACCATCCTAAACCAAGGCCGGGTGCGCGCCTCATAAGTATCTGTCTGGGATTGCGCCGTTTCCAAAAGGGTAAACCGGTCATTGCGCCACTGAAAACTTGCCGGATGCTCGGTCAGTTCAGCGGCAAAGGGCGGGATCACCTTTGTGCGATACCGACCTGGCTCCTCGGTCCGCATGACATAAACGAAGCGCCCGCTGTGGTCTGCCAGATAGATGCCTGCCAATTGCGGAGCCACCTGAATTTGCTGAAAGAAATGGCTTTCCAGCGCCGAAGTGTCGTTGATATCCAGCACATCGTTTTCCGCCAGCCGCCTAGTGGCATCCAATACTTGCTGTGCCGGATTGAGAAAGTTTCGCACCTGGCCAATGACATTGACGCTGACCTGGTTCAGAGAAATCCGCGATTGCCGTAGCAGGGCTTTTTCCGAACTGACAAAAGTCGACAATGTCACGGACAGCACCGCTACGAATTGCAGCCCCGCCAGACATAGCGCCAGCGTCGCACGCAGTGATCTGCGCCTGCGGGCCGGCTCTGAGTGATCTTGATGGAAGGGTTGCTGTGCTGTCGTGTCCAATAGTCAATCCAGACGGTCTTTTCACCTGGGCCGTATCGCGGTGGCTGCTCTTTGAATCACCAGCCTATACGTAATCTACCGTATAGACACGCCTTGTCTGGTTTCGCTTAGTTCCTTGCCATCTGAATGGCTGATTCCAAACGACGTTTCGGGTGGATCAGTCATTCTCACAAGGATCAAAAAAACTGACAACAGGAGTGTCAAAGTGCTCAAAAAATCTTCTATCACAGCCTTCGCAACCGCCGCATTTTTGTCGCCTGCGGCTTATGCTGAGGAGTTCATCACGATTGGCACGGGTGGTGTAACGGGCGTTTATTATCCGACGGGTGGCG
>NZ_JBQFMR010000003.1:610000-613531 GCF_056531925.1 Ruegeria sp. J8 | reverse complement strand
TGACGCGGTGGCGACGTTAAGCACTTGATCCGGGGGATCAATTTTAGTCTGACCGGGCTGTGTAGGGGATTTCTGACGCTGGTTGCGGGAGCAGGATTTGAACCTGCGACCTTCAGGTTATGAGCCTGACGAGCTACCGGGCTGCTCCATCCCGCGTCAGAGTCAGATTTGTTTTCATCGTGTTAGAGAGAATTGGGCTTTTTCTAGGTTTGGCGGTGACCTACTCTCCCGGGGCTTAAGCCCAAGTACCATTGGCGCGGCAGTGCTTAACTTCCGGGTTCGGGATGGGACCGGGTGTTTCACTTGCGCTATGACCACCAAACCGAGGAAAAGCCCTCGGTCGACTTTCTTGCTGTGCAAGAAAGCGACCATGCGGGAGGCAGCGTCTTTTGTTTACAAAAGGCGCGTTCCCGCACGGTTATTTAATCAACCAACATCGCGGCTTGGCGCTGCGACGCTGTCCTTTGTCAAGGTTGGTGTATGCTTTGGTCTTGTCTTTCCATTACTGGATCAAATCAAGCCTATCGGGCGATTAGTACCGGTCAACTGAACGCATTACTGCGCTTACATCTCCGGCCTATTGACGTGGTGGTCTTCCACGGCCCTCAGGGAGACCTTGTTTTGAGGGGGGCTTCCCGCTTAGATGCCTTCAGCGGTTATCCTGTCCGATCATAGCTACCCAGCACTGCCGTTGGCACGACAACTGGTCCACCAGTGGATCGTTCACCCCGGTCCTCTCGTACTAGGGGCAACTCCTCTCAAGTCTCCTACACCCACGGCAGATAGGGACCGAACTGTCTCACGACGTTCTAAACCCAGCTCACGTACCTCTTTAAACGGCGAACAGCCGTACCCTTGGGACCTGCTCCAGCCCCAGGATGAGATGAGCCGACATCGAGGTGCCAAACACTGCCGTCGATATGGACTCTTGGGCAGTATCAGCCTGTTATCCCCGGCGTACCTTTTATCCGTTGAGCGATGGCCCTTCCACTCGGGACCACCGGATCACTATGGCCGTCTTTCGACTCTGCTCGACTTGTCAGTCTTGCAGTCAGGCTGGCTTCTGCCATTGCACTCAACGAGCGATTTCCGACCGCTCTGAGCCAACCTTCGCGCGCCTCCGTTACGCTTTAGGAGGCGACCGCCCCAGTCAAACTACCCGCCACGCAGGGTCCCGGATCCGGATAACGGACCGCGGTTAGACATCAAGAGTGCGAAGGGTGGTATCTCAAGGGAGGCTCCACAGGTACTTGCGTTCCTGCTTCAAAGCCTACCACCTATCCTGCACATCACAATCCTGATGCCAGTGCGAAGCTGTAGTAAAGGTGCACGGGGTCTTTCCGTCTAACCGCGGGAAGCCTGCATCTTGACAGGCAATTCAATTTCGCTGAGTCGATGTTGGAGACAGCGGGGAAGTCGTTACGCCATTCGTGCAGGTCGGAACTTACCCGACAAGGAATTTCGCTACCTTAGGACCGTTATAGTTACGGCCGCCGTTTACCTGGGCTTCAATTCAAGGCTCTCACCTCTCCTTTTAACCTTCAGGCACCGGGCAGGCGTCAGACCCTATACGTCGTCTTGCGACTTCGCAGAGCCCTGTGTTTTTAATAAACAGTCGCCACCCCCTGGTTTGTGCCCCCAGCCCCTAGTTGCCTAGGAACCGGGCCTCCTTCTCGCGAACTTACGGAGGTATTTTGCCGAGTTCCTTCAACATCGTTCTCTCAAGCGCCTTGGTATGCTCTACCAGTCCACCTGTGTCGGTTTAGGGTACGGTCTGATGGAGGGCTATTTCCAGGAACCACTCAGCAGCCCAATCAATCCGATAAGATTGAACTACACCTGTGATCCGTCACATCCTCCTGGCCTAGGAATATTAACCTAGTTCCCATCGCCTACGCCTTTCGGCCTCGGCTTAGGGGCCGGCTTACCCTGCTCAGATTAGCTTTAAGCAGGAACCCTTGGACTTTCGGCGAGAGTGTCTCTCACACTCTTTGTCGCTACTCATGTCATCATTCTCACTAGTGATCTCTCCACGGGATCGCTCACGCGCCCGCTTCATCGAAAGCCTCTCTCCTCCAATCTGCCCGAAGGCATGAAGGAGGAATGAGACTATGTCACACTACGCTCTGCTACCGATGCTTACGCATCCCTAGACTTCGGCTCATGGCTTGAGCCCCGTTACATCTTCGCCGCAGGACAACTTATTTAGACCAGTGAGCTGTTACGCTATCTTTAAAGGATGGCTGCTTCTAAGCCAACCTCCTGGTTGTTTTGGTCGTCCCACCTGCTTTCCCACTTAGCCATGAATTGGGGGCCTTAGTCGTAGGTCAGGGTTGTTTCCCTCTCCACTACGGACGTTAGCATCCGCAGTGTGTCTGCCATCTAGTACTCCCGGGTATTCGGAGTTTGGTTAGGATCAGTAAGCCTGTGGGGCCCCATTACCCATCCAGTGCTCTACCCCCCGGGGTATTCGGATGACGCTCTACCTAAATAGATTTCGCAGAGAACCAGCTATCTCCGAGTTTGATTGGCCTTTCACCCCTAGGCACAGCTCATCCCGATCCTTTTCAACGGATGTGGGTTCGGTCCTCCAGTAAGTGTTACCTTACCTTCAACCTGGCCATGCCTAGATCACTCGGTTTCGGGTCTGATCCCACGAACTCATACGCCCTATTAAGACTCGCTTTCGCTACGCCTACACCTAACGGCTTAAGCTTGCTCGTAAGACCAAGTCGATGACCCATTATACAAAAGGTACGCCGTCAGATCTCGAGGATCCTCCGACTGATTGTAGGCGTTCGGTTTCAGGTACTGTTTCACTCCCCTCGTCGGGGTGCTTTTCACCTTTCCCTCACGGTACTGGTTCGCTATCGGTCAGCAAGGAGTACTTAGCCTTCGAAGGTGGTCCTCCGATCTTCAGACAGAATTTCACGTGTTCCGCCCTACTTAATACGTCCATCAAAGCTTCCTATACGGGGCTGTCACCCGCTATGGCCACGCTTCCCAACGTGTTCTAGTCACTTATCTGGCTCGGCTGGTCCCCGTTCGCTCGCCGCTACTAGGGGAGTATCAATTGATTTCCTTTCCTCCGGGTACTTAGATGTTTCAGTTCCCCGGGTTTGCTCTTAAAACCCTATGTATTCAGGTCTTAAGTACCTGTTCATGCTCATTATTGATTAGCAAAACTAACAATAACAAACATTCAGGTGGGTTGCCCCATTCAGAGATCCATGGATCAAAGCTTATTCTCAGCTCCCCATGGCTTATCGCAGAGTATCACGTCTTTCATCGCCTCTTGCTGCCAAGGCATTCACCAAACGCCCTTCTCGCGCTTGATTTGATCCAGAAAAAGAAAGACTTGATATTGGCACTACCGCCTATTCGGCTACTTGAGTGCGTTTGACCGCACACAACCAAAGCTGCGCTAGTAATCAAATCAATCGCAATGACCCAGCTGGTAACTAAAGGTCATCTTTCTTCTGAACCAAAAGCATACTTTCCCGCCTTCCATCCTGGAACCCGCGCTGCCGA